>JANPJZ010000320.1:0-5047 GCA_031425795.1 Rhodobacter sp.
CTCGATCCCGCTCTTCCTCTTCGAGGCGCTCTCGCAGTTCCTCGCCCCGCAGCTTCAGCGCGACATCGTCGCTTTCCGCTACAAGCCGCAGAAGGGCGTGAGGCGGCTGATCAGCCACCTTTCCCTCGACGTCCCCCGCACGGCGGATGAGTTGGCCGAGCGTGCCCAGCGGCTGGCCAGGGCGGCAAATGCAGTCACCATGCGCCACCCCAATCCGCTCTACGGCCCGGTCCGGCTGAAGCGGCTGGAAAGGGCGCTCGACGCCAGCCTTCTGCCCGCCAACCGCGCCTTTACGCGCGAATTGCGCCGCGCCTGGATCGCGCCCAAGCCCGGCCTGTCTCTCGGCGGCCTGATCCTGCACGGGCGCGCCGCCATCGGCCGGGTGCTGTTCGGCCGCTGGCTTGCCGTCGCGCGGTCGCAGTCGCTGACGGGGGCGGCAAGCGTCGAATTCGAACTGAACGAGGGAAAACCTGATGAGACCTGGAAGACTCCCAACTACCCAGACGTGATGACCTTCCTGTCGTGGCGGAAATTCGCCAATGCAAACGACCTAAATACCTTCGGCTCAGACCCAGGCTCGCTTCCTTTGCGCGACCAGCGCCTGCTGGCGGCAATCACTGCGCAACTGCACGGCACGCCGACCCAGGCGCTTGTCGCGCGGCTTCTGAACCCCTCGCACATCGCCGCACTGAAAAAGCTCGTCGCCGTCCGCGCCAAGTGGAAGCCCTGGGACGTCGCCGAAAAGAAGGTCCATGCCCGACAGTCGAACGAACGGGCAACCGAATATTGGCAGCAGCAGACCTACCGCGAGGCGGGCTCTCTCACGCCTGACGAGGTCGCCGCCCTCGTCGGCGCGCAGGCGCAGGACAGCATCCTGCTGTACCGCGTCTGGCCAATCGGGGCAGCTGCACCCGGCAATTCCTGGCTGGGCGGCCTACCCTGCCTGCCGCCCGACATGGACTGGCCGCGCAGCCGCCAGACCGGCCTGCCGCTGCACTTCCTGGCCCAGGTCGATTGCGCCGACCTGCCCACCCTGAACGGCACATCCCCCCTGCCGCGCGACGGGCTTCTCCTCTTCTTCTCGGACCTTGACGAGGAGCGGGTCGATGAAGGCGAAGACGGCCGCAACGCGGTGCTGCACATCGCCCAAGCCCGCCAGTCAGTTCCGCCGCGCGCCCTGCCGGATGACCTGCCCGAGATCGACCATTGCAACGGCAAACCCTCGAGCTTCACCGACGATCCCGGCAAGCGGCACTATCCGAAGTGGCCGGTTGTGCCGGTGGTGGTCAAGACCTGGGGCGGCGAAGTGGAGTCTGAACCGAAGACTTGGAGCATCGACTACCTCGAACAGTCCCATGCAGCGCATGAGGCGAGCATCGCCGCCGTCATGCCGCCACGGGCGGACTCCAGGCAGATGGGCGCCCTCTTTCCCCGCCGCCAGCGCAAGGATGCCCTGGGCAAGACCATGGTCACAGCAGATGGCAAGGCTATTCCCCATACGGTCTTCGACCCAACTGCCCTGCCAGCCGGCTTCCCCTTCTGCGGCACGGGGGCCAAGGCCTTTGTCGCGCGGCTGACGATGCAGGCCGAAGAGAAGACCCGCCGCGCCGCCAGCACGCGGTCAATGATCGATGCCAAGTGGAACGACACCGAGGAAAAGCGCGCCACGAAGCGTGCCGATGCCGAGAAGGAAGAGACCGCCGCCCGCGCCCTGACCGACCTCGCGGCGCAAGCCGACCGGCTTTTCGGCCCCCTGCCAGCGCTGCAGCCGGTTTCGTCTGCTGTGCAGGCGCGTCTGCATCAATGGCTGGCGGCCCTTGCCGACATGGCGCCCGAGCAGCGCCGGTCGATCCAGCAGGCCGTTTCCTCCGCGACACTGGACCTCGCGCGCGCGGCTGTCGCTGACCCCGCCCTTCTGCGCGCCCTGCCCCCGATGGTGTTCGAGATGCACGCAAGCGCCCTTACGCCCTCGCCCGGCCAGTCGCAGCACCTGATGCTCGGCCCCGCGCAGCGCAAGACGAACTCCACCGCCGGATCGGGCGTGCGGCTGCTCTGCCTCGACAGCGATTACGGACTCGGGATGATGTATTGCGACTGCGGCGTGCTGGAATACTGGATCGACGCGCAGGACCTCGCCGCCCTCCGCTTCGACCGCGCGACGGCCCAGACCGCCGGGGGCTAGGCCCGTCCGGCTCCCGGCACAATCGTTAAGACTTCCTGAAAGTTCGCCCCTAACCTATTGAAAACGCTTCGGCCGAACCATGTCCCTGCCCGGGACACCCCCTCAGTCTCCCCGGTTCTTCAACGTCCAGGCGATCTGCCGCAGCATCCCGTGAAAGGTCTGCACCTCGGCCCGGGTGAGCCCCAGCCGCCCCCACATGTTGCGCAGGTTGGACTTCATCCCCTCGGCCTTCGTCTCGGGAAAGAAAAACCCCGCCGCGTCCAGCCGCTCTTCGAAGTGATCCGCCAGACGGCCCACATCGTCCCGGCTGGCAAACTCGGTCCGCGCCAGCTCCATGACCGAGGCCGGAACCTCCGTGCCCTGCCGCTGCCACTCATACCCCAGCAGAAGCACGCACTGCGCCAGGTTCAGCGACGGAAAGTCGGGGTTCACCGGCACCGTCACGATCGCATTGGCGTGGATGATGTCGTCATTTTCCAAGCCCGCACGTTCGGGCCCGAACAGGACGCCGACCTTCTTCCCCTCAGCCCCCAGCGCCCGGGCCATCGCCATCGCGCGTTCGGGTGTGACGACCTCTTTGACCAGCTCCCGCCCCCGGGCGGTGGTGGCGAAGACGAAGTCGCAGTCGGCAATCGCCCCCGGCACGTCATCGAACAACCCCGCCCCGTCCAACACCCGCCCCGCGCCGCTTGCCATGGCGACGGCCTTGGGGTTCGGCCAGCCGTCGCGCGGGCCGGTCACGCGCATCCGCTCCAGCCCGAAGTTCAGCATCGCCCGCGCCGCCGCGCCGATGTTCTCGCCCATCTGGGGCCGCACAAGGATGAAGACGGGGGGGATCATGGCGCTACCCTTTGCGGAAAACCTTGGCGCGAGATAGGCTAGCCCCGCGTCTCAGGCAAGGAGAACCCAATGCCCTTCGACCCAGGTCTGTTCCTGGAGCGGGTGGGCAAGGAACACTACGCCACCGCCCTTGCCCTGCCCGGCGTGCAGCCGATGGTGAAGGGCGACCGCACCATGGCCGCGATGGTCACCCTGTCACTGGACGACAGCGCCGACGAGAGCCGTCGCGGTCCCGTCCTCGCGCTGGCCCGCGCGACCGTCAACGCGCTGCCGCGGCATCGGTAGCCAAGCCCGGGAAAGGCTGATAGACGCTGCGCCAGACCTTTCCCCGGAGCCCGAAATGGCCGCTGAAGACCGCCCGCAGATCACGCTCATAACGCCCCCCACTTTCGACCCTGAGGTTTTCCGCGGCCTGATCGCCCGCGTCCTTGACGGGGTCGAGATTGCCTGCCTCCGCCTGTCGCTGGGCACAAGGGATGAAGACATCCTGATGCGCGCTGCCGATGCCGCGCGGGAGGCGGCCCATAGCCGCGACGTGGCGGTGGTCATCGACAACCACCTGATCCTGGCCGAACGGCTTGGCCTTGACGGGGTCCATCTGACCGACGGCGCGCGGTCGGTGCGCAAGGCCCGCAAGGACCTTGGTGCCGATGCCATCGTGGGGGCCTTCTGCGGCCAGACCAAGCACGAGGGAATGGCCGCGGGCGAGGCCGGGGCGGATTATGTGGCGCTGGGTCCGGTCGGCGCGACAAGCCTCGGCGACGGTGCCCGCGTGGAGTTCGAGCTGTTCGAATGGTGGTCTGAGGTTGTCGAAGTTCCGGTCATCGCCGAAGGGGCGTTGACGGCAGACCTCATCGCCCGTTTCGGCCCGGTGACCGACTTCTTCGCCGTGGGCGAAGAGATCTGGTCCACCGATGACGCACTCGCCGCACTGAAGGCCCTGCTCGCCCCGCTCGGCTAGGCCGCCGCGTTCACATGTGAGGCCCGCACCACCCGTTCGCAGTGCTGCGCCAGAAGCTTGCGGTTCTGGAATGCGTCGACCGGGACCTCGGGATGGAAGAACAGCTCCACCCGGCCATGGCGGGGGGTGGCGAGCATCTTCAAAAGATGCGAGGCAAAATCCATGTCGCCCCACCAGCCGTAGTGGCGCGGGTCCGTCCCATCTGGCGCATGAAACACCACTGTCACCGGCTGGATTTGCATGGAGCGGACGAGGGCTGGCGAAAAGAACGCCTCGAAGAGCGTGCTCTTGAACGGGAGCACGCGCATTGCGTCAGTCGAGGTGCCTTCCGGGAAGAACAGGAGCCGGTGGTTTGCGCGCAGCCGATCTTCGAAGATCTCTTTCTGGCGCTTCGCCTCGGTGCCCTTGCGGGTGATGAAGACAGTGCCGGTCGCGCGGGCCAGCCAGCCGATGCCGGCCCAACCGGCCACCTCGGACTTTGCCACGAAATACACACGCTGCGCCGCGTTCAGCACGAAGATATCCAGCCAGCTGCTATGGTTGGCGACGATTGCCCCGGGTGCGGTCATCGGGCGGCCATGGATCATCAGGGGCAACCGCAGGATCCGCAGCCCGGTGCGGCAGACGAACTGGGTGATGAAGGGCGTCACCGGGCGGGACTGACCGAAGATCGGCCATTCCACCAGCCGGACCAGCAGTAGCACCAGCAGCCCGCCATAGGTCAGCGATCCCAGAAGCGTGCCACGCCAGACCACGCGCAGCCAGCCAGACGGGCCGATCCGCGGCGTGGTCGCCGACGCGTGAAGCCAGTCGCTCATGCAGCACCGGCCTTGCGCAGGTAGAATTCGCGGTGCCGGGCCGACATCTGCCCGGTGTCCATCACAAGGCAGACATCGGTGGTGTTGAAGGCGCGGTCGATGAACGCACCATTGCCAACGAAGCCGCCGAGGCGAAGGTAGGCCTTGATCAGCGCAGGTGTGGCAGCCATCGCGATCTTGCGGTCCAACTGATCCGCCGGAAGCAGCGCCATGTCTTGCCGGTGTGGGGGCCGCACCCTCACCCGC
>JANPJZ010000321.1:0-1525 GCA_031425795.1 Rhodobacter sp.
TGCGGGGCCAGCCAGATCTGCACGTCGATGCCCTTGGGATGGGTCTCCACCTCGACCGACAGAATATCGCCGGGCGTGGCAATCCCTTCGGTCAGCGCAAAGCCGGTACCGAAATCCACCAGATCCTCGGGCGTGGCCATCATCACGGCTTGCGTCGTGCCGTTGAACGACAGCGCAACCGCCACCTCTTCCGGCAACATCCGCTCCCCCGGCATAACCGAGGGACCAAAGGCCAGCCGAGGTATCGCCCGCGCGCCGTTCAAAGTCGTGGTCATTCCGCCGCCAGAATCCGCCGCGACTTTTCGGTCCGGTCGGCATACTCACGCTGCCAGTCGCTTGGCCCGTTCGTGGGGCTGACCTGCACCGCCGTCACCTTGTATTCCGGGCAGTTGGTCGCCCAATCGCTGAAATCGGTGGTGATGACGTTGGCCTGCGTTTCGGGGTGATGGAAGGTGGTATAGACCACGCCGGGCGAAACCCGGTCGGTGATCTGCGCCCGCAAGCTGGTATCTCCAGAGCGGGAGGCAAGGCGGATCCAATCACCCTCCTTGACGCCGCGAACCTCGGCGTCGTGGGGGTGGATTTCCAGCACATCCTCATCATGCCAGACCACGTTCGCCGTCCGCCGGGTCTGCGCACCCACGTTGTATTGCGACAGGATGCGCCCGGTGGTCAGCAGCAGCGGAAAGCGCGGGCCGGTGCGTTCATCGGTGGCGATATACTCGGTGCGGATGAACCGCCCCTTGCCGCGCACGAAACCGTCGATGTGCATCAAGGGCGTGCCATCGGGCGCCGCGTCATTGCAAGGCCACTGGACCGATCCCACCTCCTCCAGCTTTTCATAGCTGACGCCCGCGAAGCTGGGGGTCAGCAGGGCAATCTCGTCCATGATCTGGGACGGGTGGGTATAGGTCCAGTTCGCGCCCATCGCCTGGGCGAACATCTGGGTTACCTCCCAGTCGGCATAGCCCTGACGCGGGGCCATCACCTTGCGCACCCGGTTGATGCGGCGTTCGGCGTTGGTGAAAGTGCCGTCCTTTTCCAGAAAGCTGGAGCCGGGGAAGAACACATGCGCGTAATTCGCCGTCTCGTTCAGGAACAGGTCATGGACGATGACACATTCCATCGCGGCAAGACCGGCGGACACATGCTTGGTATCCGGGTCCGATTGCAGGATGTCTTCGCCCTGACAATACAGGCCCTTGAACGTCCCCTCAACCGCTGCGTCCAGCATGTTGGGGATGCGCAGACCCGGTTCGTTGTCGATCTTGACGCCCCACATATCCTCGAACACCGAGCGGACGGCCTCGTTCTTCACATGCCGGTAGCCCGGGAGTTCGTGCGGGAAGGATCCCATGTCGCAGGACCCTTGCACGTTGTTCTGCCCGCGCAGCGGGTTCACCCCCACGCCGGGACGGCCCACATTCCCGGACAACATTGCAAGGTTGGCAATCCCGATCACGGTGGTCGATCCTTGGGAATGTTCCGTCACACCCAGCCCGTAGTAGATCGCCCCATTGCCGCC
>JANPJZ010000322.1:0-5968 GCA_031425795.1 Rhodobacter sp.
GACCTCGGTCGAGGGCCTCTACTTCAACGGTGGCTGGTGTTACGGCGGGTTCAAGGCGACGCCGGCGAGCGGCTGGTGCTTTGCGCATCTGATGGCGAAGGATGAGCCGCATGTGACGGCGCGGGCCTATCGCTTCGACCGTTTCCTGAAGGGTCTGATGATCGACGAAAAGGGTCAGGGCGCGACCCCGAACCTGCATTAGTGGAATAAGCGAATGATCATTCACCATCCGATCCTCGGGCCCCGCGATGCGCAGGAATTTGTCTATCTTGGCGATGCCTCGCTGATCGACCGGCCTGACGGGATGACCGCCGGGGTGGAGGCGTTCCACGACTACACCTACAACCGCGACAACCCGGCGGGGCTGCATCGAGAGCTTTGGTATCACGAGCAGGGAGACAGGTCCTGGCTGGTGGTGACGCGGAATACGGTGACGCATGAGATTCTGCGCGTCGAACTTGCGCGCGACGTTGCGCGGGCGAAGGGGCGGTCGAAATGAGCCAGTCGCATCGGATTGAGGGCGGGCAGATCGACCGGGCGAAGACGGTCCGCTTCACCTTCGACGGGTTGCCCTATCAGGGATTTACGGGGGATACGCTGGCCTCGGCGCTGCTGGCCAATGGCGTGCGGCTGATGGGGCGCAGCTTCAAGTATCACCGGCCGCGCGGGGTTTTGTCGGCGGGGTCGGAGGAGCCGAATGCGCTGGTGGAACTGCGCTCCGGCGGGCGGCAGGAGCCGAATACGCGGGCGACGGTGGTGGAACTGTTCGAGGGGCTGGAGGCGAACAGCCAGAACCGCTGGCCGTCCTTGCGGTTCGACGCGATGGGGATCAACGACACGCTCTCCACCTTCTTCGCGGCGGGGTTCTACTACAAGACCTTCATGTGGCCCAAGTCGTTCTGGGAAAAGCTTTATGAGCCGATCATTCGGCGCGCGGCGGGGCTTGGGTCGGTCAGCCGGGAGGAGGACCCGGACGAGTATGACAAGGGGTTCCTGCATTGCGATCTGCTGGTCATCGGGGCCGGGCCTGCGGGTCTGATGGCGGCGTTGACGGCGGGGCGTGCGGGCAAGCGGGTGATCCTGGCGGATGAGGATTTCGCGTTTGGCGGGCGTCTGAATGCCGAGACCTTTGCGGTCGGGCAGTCGTCGGGGGCGGATTGGGCGGCGGCAACGGTAGCCGAGTTGGCGTCGATGCCGAACGTGCGGCTGATGGCGCGGACGACGGTGCTGGGAGCGTTCGACCACGGCATATACTCGGCGGTGGAGCGGGTCAGCGATCACCTTGCGGTTCCGCTGGCAGGCAAGCCCCGGCAGGTGCTGTGGCGCATCTACTCGCAGCGGGCGATCCTGTGTGGTGGGGCGACGGAGCGGCCGATTGCCTTCGAGAACAACGACCGGCCGGGGATCATGCTGGCAGGCAGCTTGCGCGCCTATGCGAACCGCTGGGGCGTCAAGGCGGGCGAGCGGGTGGCAGTTTTTACCAACAACGACGGCGGGCTGCGGACCGCAACCGATCTGCAGGCCAGGGGCGTTGATGTCGTGGCGGTGATCGACAGCCGGGAGGGCGGGGAACTTCTGCCCGGCATCCGCCATCTGCGCGGGGCGGAGGTGATCGATACCTCGGGTCGGCTGGGGCTGAAGTCGGTCACGGTGCGGCAGGCGAATGGGCGGACAGAAGAGGTCAGGGTTGACGCGCTGGGGGTTTCGGGGGGCTGGAACCCGAATGTGAACATCCATTCGCATCAGCGTGCACGGCCCGTCTGGGATGCCTCGATTGCGGCATTCGTGCCGGGGGCGGATGGCCCTGCAGGCTTGACCGTGGCCGGGGCGGCGGCGGGGGTGTTCTCTACCCATGGTGCCTTGCGGACCGGGCTGGATGCGGCGGTCAGCGCTTTGGGGCTGACGGGTGCGGCGGAGCTGCCGGAGGCGGAGGATGCGCCGGTGCGGATCACTCCGCTTTGGCACGTGGCGCACGGCAAGGGGCGGGCCTGGATCGACCAGCAGAACGATGTGACCGTGAAGGACATCAAGCTGGCGCAGCAGGAGAACTTCACCAGCGTCGAGCATATGAAGCGCTACACCACGCTGGGGATGGCGACGGATCAGGGCAAGACCGGCAACGTCATCGGTCTGGCGATCATGGCGGAGCTGACGGGGCGGTCTATCCCGGAGACGGGGACGACGATGTATCGCCCGCCCTATACTCCGGTCGCGATGGGGGCGCTGGCGGGGCGGTCGCGGGGGCGGGAGTTCAAGCCGTTCCGCCTGACGCCAAGCCACCACTGGGCGGTGGAGCAGGGCGCGACCTTTGTGGAGGTCGGCAATTGGCTTCGGACGCAGTGGGTGCCGAAGGCCGGGGAGACGGAGTGGCGGCAGTCGGTGGACCGGGAGGTGCTGGCGACGCGGAAGTCGGTGGGCATCTGCGATGTCACCACGCTGGGGAAGATCGACATCCAGGGGACAGATGCGGGAGCCTTTCTGGACCGCGTTTATGCCAACACCTTCAGCACCCTGGCCGTTGGAAAGTGCCGCTATGGCCTGATGCTGCGCGAGGATGGGATCGTCTTTGACGACGGCACCACGGCGCGGATGGGCGAGCATGAGTATGTGATGACGACGACCACTGCCAACGCGGTCACGGTATTCCGGCATCTGGAGTTCTGCCGGCAGTGCCTTTGGCCGGACATGGACGTGCAACTGATCAGCACGACCGAGGCCTGGGCGCAGTTTTCGGTCGCGGGGCCGAACGCGCGGCGGCTGCTGGAGAAGGTGGTCGATCAGAATATCTCGGATGCTGCTTTCCCCTACATGGGGGCGGGAAACATCACCGTTGGCGGCCTGCGCGCGCGGCTGTTCCGGATCAGCTTTTCGGGTGAGCTGGCCTATGAGATCGCGGTGCCAACGCGGTATGGCGATGCGCTGCTGCGCGAGATGCTGGCCAAGGGGGCGGAGTTTGAGCCGATCGTCTACGGCACCGAGGCGCTGGGGGTGATGCGGATCGAGAAGGGCCATGTTGCGGGGGGCGAGCTGAACGGGCAGTCCACCGCGCTGAACATGGGGCTGGGCAAGATGGTGTCGAAGAAGAAGGACTCCATCGGGATGGTGCTGTCGCATCGCGAGGGGTTGGTGGGGGAGAATGGCTATCGCCTGGTCGGGGTGAAGCCGGTGGACCCGAAGGGCAAGCTGGTGGCGGGGAGCCATTTCCTGGAAACGGGGGCCGCGCCGGTGATGGAGAACGATGGCGGCTGGCTGACGTCGAAGGTCTACAGCCCGCATATCGGCAGCGATATCGCTCTGGGCTATCTCAAGGGTGGCGACCGCAAGATCGGGCAGCGGATGCGGGCAGTGAACCTGCTATCCGGCCTGGATACCGAGGTCGAGATCGTCTCGCCCCATTTCTTCGATCCGGAAGGGGAGCGGCTTCGTGGTTAGCTTGCAGGCGATGACGGCGCTTGGCGCGCATCAAGCGGTGGTGGTGACGGTCGGGCCGCTGACTATCACCGAGCGGGTGGATGTGGCGCTGGCTTCGGTCGCCGTGCGGCGGGGGCGGGATCTGACGGCTTCGGCCAAGGCGATGGGCGTGCCCTTGCCCGGCCCCTCGCAGCACATCGGCGGGGAGCCGTATTCGGCCTTCTGGGTCACCCCGGAGATGTGGTTCATCGAGGCGCCCTTCGCCACGCATGAGGTGATCGCCGACCTGTTGAAAGCGGGCTTTGGCGATGCGGCCAGCGTGACCGAGCAGACCGACGCCTGGGTGACCTTCGATCTGGCCGCCGCCGATCTGGCGCCGGTGCTGGAGCGGCTTTGCAACGTGGACTTTCGCGCGGTGCCCGATGGTCATTCGACGCGGACGATGATGGAGCATCTGGGGATCTATCTGGTCAAGCACGGGCCGGGGGCGGCGCGGATTTACGGGCCACGGTCCAGCGCGCAAAGCCTTTTGCACGCGCTGGAGACGGCGGCCTCTGCGCTTTAGGGCTTTTGCTTGATGTGTGCATTGTTTCCCGGTAGTGAAAATCAGGTATCGGTTTCACCCGGGATCAGGCCCATGTCAGACGGCGACACCAGTTCCACGCTTCCTCGCGGCAAGCCTGCCTTTGATCAGGACCCCCACCGTGTCCGCGAAATCAGCGAGCGCAATCTTGAGGCCGCGATTGGCCGCGAGGTGCGGAACTTTCGCCGCCAGCAGGGGATGACCGTGGCCGATCTGGCGGCGGTGACGGGTCTCTCCATCGGGATGCTGTCGAAGATCGAGAACGGCAACACCTCGCCCAGCCTGACGACGCTGCAGGTGCTGAGCCATGCGTTTTCGGTGCCGGTCACGTCGTTTTTCAGAAGCTATGAGGAACGGCGCGAGGCGCAGCATGTGCAGGCGGGCGATCATCTTGAGATCGAGCGTCGGGGCACGCGGGCGGGGCATCAGTACCATCTTCTGGGGCATATCGGGTCGAACGGGTCGGGTGTGGTGGTGGAGCCCTACATGATCACCCTGACGACCGAGAGCGACACCTTCCCGACCTTCCAGCATGAGGGGCTGGAACTGCTGTTCTTCCTTGAGGGTGAGGTGGACTATCGCCACGGCGACACGGTCTATGCGCTGAAGCCCGGGGACAGCCTGTTTTTCGACGCGGACGCGCCCCACGGGCCGGAAAGCCTGGTCAAGCTGCCGGCGCGGTATCTGTCGGTGATCTGCTACCCTCAAGGCTAGCCGCTGCTCGTCGTTCGACTGCGTCTCCTCCTCGCGGAGGTGCGACGAGTGACGAAGTCATCGAGGAGCTTTCCCGTGGTCCCAGACTGCCCGGCGGATGCGGGCGGTCTTGTAGGCATCGAACACCGCCATTGCCCAGACAAAGAGCCCGCCGGAGACCTTGCCGACGAAGGACACGTCTGGCGCGGCGGTCTTCAGCGTGAAGGCACCCAGAAGCACGGCGAAGCAGACGAAGATCAGCCCGCGCACCGGTTGGCGGTTCAGGACCTGGCCCATCCCCGGCAGGAGGATCGCCACGGAGAGGACGAGGCGGGGGTTCAGCGGGGGTCTCATGCCTGGTCCGCCAGGATGTCTGCCCGCATCGCCGCAAGGCGGTCCAGGAACGGGGCAAGGCGGTCGGGGGAAAGGGGTGTTCTGCCCAACTCGGCCTCGCGGAAGATGAGAAAGCGGCCACGGTCGGCCTCTTCGGCCAGGATAACGATCCTGAGGCCCTTGGGCGAGAGGACAAGCTCTTTCACCTGGGGATCGTCGAAGAGGCTTGCGTGGGTTGTGATCAACCCGGCCGCGGTGATGCGCGCGGCGTCGTCGCTGCGGATGGCGACATGGGCGGGCAGGACGGGGGGTGTGGGCAGGGACTGCGGCAGGGTGGGGAAGTGACTGAACGGCTCATTCCCCGAGGGGCGGACCATCAGGTCCAGCGTCGCGCGCAGGGGCAGGGGGTCCGGCAGGGTGATCAGCACCCAGAGGGCGGGCAGTTTGCGGAAGGTCAGGGTATCGGGCACGGCCTGCAGATCATAGGCCAGACCGTTGCGGCGGCCGGTCATCCGGGGAAAGCCGCAGGGTTGCAGGCGCGTCTCGCCCCCGTCGAACAACGGTTTCACCGCGGCGAAGAACCCGGCGCGGGCGGCGGTGCGGGCGCGGGTCTCGCGGATCAGGCGCAGCGTCACCCAGAGGGCGAGGGCGGCGAGGACGAGGCCAAGGGGGATGAGAGGGGACATGGGAAAGGCCCGCCCTTTGTCGGGGGCGGGCCTGATGCCTCAGTAGCCGCGCGGTTTCGGCCAGGGCATGGTGAACTGCGCACCCCGGTTGACGAAGCGGTAGCGCCAGAAGTGGAACCACAGCGACACCACGATGTAGAACACGATCATCGCAACCAGTTGCGTGCCGTAGCCGAGGAACACCGCGAAGAAGGTCACCGCGCAAAGGGTCAGCAAGGTGATCGCGGGGATCGGGTGGAACGGGTGTTCATAGCCGCGCTTG
>JANPJZ010000323.1:0-5669 GCA_031425795.1 Rhodobacter sp.
TGGGATGCGCTGCAGCCGGTGACCCGCTTCAGCATCGGCCAGCCGGATTACCCGGACCGCTCGGCGACCCTGATCGTCGAGACGGACCGTCTGGTCAACCACGGCCCCTCGCTGACCGGGCCGGGCATCGAACTGGCCACCTGGCTTTCCCTGCCGGAAACCGCCGCCTTTCACGCCAACCGGGCGCTTTTCCCGCTTGGGTTCGATTGTCTCTTCACCTGTGGCGACCGGCTGGCCGGCCTGCCACGCTCAACCCGAGTGGAGAAGATCTGATGTATGTCGCCGTCAAGGGTGGCGAACGCGCCATCGACAACGCCCATGCCTGGCTGGCCGAGGAACGCAGGGGCGATCCTGCGGTGCCGGAACTGACGATCCCGCAGATCCGTGAGCAGATGGCGCTAGCCGTCAATCGCGTGATGGCGGAAGGCTCGCTTTACGACCCCGACCTTGCCGCTCTGGCGATCAAGCAGGCCCGCGGAGACCTGATCGAGGCGGTGTTCCTGATCCGCGCCTATCGCACCACGCTGCCGCGCCTTGCCGCCTCGATGCCCGTCGATACCGGAGCGATGGCGGTGGATCGCCGGGTGAGCGCCACCTTCAAGGACCTGCCGGGCGGGCAGGTGCTGGGCCCCACCTTTGACTACACCCACCGACTGCTTGATTTCGCGCTGATGGCGGAAACCCCGGACGGCCTCCCCACCCCCATACCCTCCCCACAAGGGGGAGGGGAGGTGCCCGCCCTGTCACCGGAAGCGTCTGGTGAGACCAAGGCGCCTCCTTCCCCTGCGGGGGAGGGCTTGAGTGGGGGGGCGGTTCGAAAGGTGCCGCATGTGACCAGTTTTCTCGACCGCGACGGGCTGATCGAGATCGCCCCGTACTCGGACGCCACACCCCCCGACCTGACGAGGGAGCCGATGGAACTGCCTGCCGACCGGGCGCTGCGGCTGCAGGCGATCACCCGGGGCGATGAGGGGTTTGTCCTGTCCATGGCCTATTCCACCCAGCGCGGCTATGGCCGGACCCATGCCTTCGTCGGCGAGTTGCGGATCGGCAGGGTCGCGGTCGAAGTCGAGATCCCCGAGTTGGGATTTGCAGTCGAGATCGGTGACGTCGAGCTGACAGAATGTGAGACGGTCAACCAGTTCAAGGGCAGCAAGACCGAGCCACCGCAATTCACCCGTGGCTATGGCCTGGTCTTCGGCCAGTCCGAACGCAAGGCCATCGCGATGAGCCTCGTCGACCGCGCCCTCCGCTGGCAAGAGCTTGGCGAAGACTTCACCGGCGCGCCGGCGCAGGACGAGGAATTTGTCCTGATGCACTGCGACAACATCCAGGCCACCGGGTTCCTCGAACATATCAAGCTGCCGCACTACGTCGATTTCCAGGCCGAACTGGAGCTGGTGCGGCGGCTGCGCACCGAGGCAACGGCGCTGCGCGAGGCGGCGGAATGAGCCGGACCTATCGTCCCCACAGCGTCAGGAAGACGGTGAAGCCGATTCCGATGGCGAATATCGCGATGACAGTCAGGTCCATGATGCACCTCCGTTTTCAAGGCAATGCGCATGTATGATTTCCGTTCCCTAGTGACCTGCCGGGGCAACGCACTGACCGCGCCAGCACACGGCTCAATCCCCGCCGCCGCCATCTCCGTCTCCACTGCTGTCCGAGGCGTCCTCTGCATCCCAACGGTCACGCGGGTCATCGCGCGACCGGCCGGGGCTGCCGTCGATCTCGATCCAGACATAGCTGCCATCGCCCTCCCGCCTCAGCGATCTGCGGCGGCGAGTTTTGAGGCGATGCCGGTGGAAAGCCTATCCCATGCGCAGCGCGAAGAACGCGACGCCCCAGCCGCTGAACCACCAGCCATCCGCGGAACTCCAGCCAAACATTCCGACCTCCTGAGCGCGGGGACCCCATGACCGCCTACAACTTCGCCTACCTTGACGAACAAACCAAGCGGATGATCCGCCGCGCCATCCTCAAGGGCCTGGCCGTGCCGGGGTATCAGGTCCCCTTCGCCAGCCGCGAAATGCCGATGCCCTATGGCTGGGGCACTGGCGGGGTGCAGGTGACGGCGGCCTGCCTTGTGCCGGAGGACCGGCTGAAGGTCATCGACCAGGGGGCCGACGACACGACCAACGCCGTCAGCATCCGCCGCTTCTTCCAGCGCACCGCCGGGGTCGAGGTGACAGAGTCCACGACCGAGGCGACGTTGATCCAGACCCGACACCGCATCCCCGAGACGCCGCTGACCGAGGGGCAGATCCTGGTCTACCAGGTGCCGATCCCCGAACCCCTGCGGTTCCTCGAACCGCGCGAGACGGAGACGCGGAAGATGCATGAGCTGGAGGAATACGGCCTGATGCACGTCAAGCTTTACGAGGACATCGCAAGGCACGGCCAGATCGCCACCAGTTACGCCTATCCGGTCAAGGTCGAAGGGCGCTATGTGATGGACCCCTCACCCATCCCGAAGTTCGACAACCCGAAGCTAGAAGGCAACCCGGCGATCCAGCTGTTCGGCGCGGGACGGGAGCAGCGCATCTACGCCTTGCCGCCGCATACGAATGTCGTCAGCCTCGACTTTGACGACCACCCGTTCCAGGCCACCAAAGCCGCGCATGACTGCGACCTGTGCGCCGCGAAGGACAGCTATCTCGATGAGGTGATAACCGACGATCAGGGTGGGCGGATGTTCGTCTGCTCCGACACCGATTTCTGCGCCAGCCGACGGGCCGATGGCCATGTCGGCCGGCTGGGAGAAGCCGCATGACCGTCCATCCCGCCAACACCGCCGGCTTTACGCGCGCGCGCGATGCCGACCAGCCGCTCCTCAAGGTCGAGGGCCTGACCAAACGCTACGGCCCCCGCATCGGCTGCCTTGACGTGAGCTTCGACCTCTATCCCGGCGAGGTGCTGGGCATCGTCGGCGAAAGCGGCTCGGGCAAGTCCACGCTTCTGTCCTGCCTTGCTGGTCATCAGCGCGCCGACCTTGGCCGCATCAGCTACGATGGCCGCGACGTGCTTTCCATGTCCGAGACGGAGCGCCGCCGCCTTGGCCGCACCGACTGGGCCTATGTCCACCAGAACCCGCGTGACGGGTTGCGGATGGGCGTCAGCGCGGGCGGCAACGTGGGCGAACGACTGATGGCCGTCGGCGCGCGGCACTATGGCCAGATCCGGGACAAGGCGACCGACTGGCTTGGTCGGGTGGAGATTGCCGAGGACCGCATCGACGACCGCCCCTCGGCTTTCTCTGGCGGGATGCAGCAGCGCCTCCAGATCGCACGCAACCTTGTGACCTCGCCCCGTCTGGTCTTCATGGATGAACCGACCGGCGGCCTGGACGTCAGCGTGCAGGCCCGGCTGCTTGACCTCCTCCGTGGTCTGGTCCGTGACCTGGGGCTAAGTGTCATCATCGTCACGCACGATCTTGCCGTCGTCCGCCTTCTGGCCCACCGTCTGATGGTGATGAAGTCCGGCCGCGTCGTCGAGCAGGGCCTGACCGACCAGGTGCTGGACGACCCGCAGAACGCCTATACCCAACTTCTCGTCTCTTCCGTCCTGCAGGTGTAACCTCATGATCCGCATCGAAAACCTGTCCAAAAGCTTCACCCTGCACAACCAGGGCAGCGCGGTCATTCCGGTCATGGTGGGGGCCCACCTGACGATCCACCCTGGCGAATGCGTCGGACTGACCGGGCAATCGGGGTCGGGCAAATCCACCCTGATGCGCATGGTCTGGGGCAACTACCTTGCTGCTGGCGGCAGCATCATGGTGGGCGAGACTGACGTCGCCACCGCCGAGCCTCGCCAGATCATCGCGCTTCGGCGGGACACGCTGGGCTATGTCAGCCAGTTCCTCCGCGTCGTGCCTCGCGTGCCCACGATTGACGTTGTGGCCGAACCGCTCCTTGCCCTCGGCACCCCGCTTCCAGAGGCCCGCGCCCGCGCCGCAAACCTCCTCCAGCGCCTGAACATCCCCGAGCGGCTGTGGTCGCTCTCTCCCACCACCTTCTCGGGGGGCGAACAGCAACGCGTCAACATCGCCCGCGGGTTTGCCCATACCTATCCGGCCCTGCTTCTCGACGAACCCACCGCCAGCCTTGATGCGGCGAACCGTGAGGTTGTTCTGACCCTGATCGAAGAGGCGAAAGCGCGCGGGGCAGCCATCCTTGGCATTTTCCACGACGAAGGCGCCCGCGCCCGGGTCTGCGACCGGCTGGTCGATGTCACCGGATTTACCCCGCCACATTTGAAAACCGGTGCCGCCGCATGATCTTCGCGGTGGTCGGCCCTTCGGGCGCGGGCAAGGACACGCTGATCGCCGGCGCGCTGGCACAGCGGCCTGACCTGACGCTGGTGCGCCGCGTCATCACCCGGCCCACCGACGCCGGAGGCGAGGATTTCGAGGGTGTGTCCGAGGCCGATTTTGCCGCCCGCCAGGCCAAGGGCGATTTCGCGCTGCACTGGGAGGCGCATGGTCTGCACTACGGCATTCCCAGGGCACAGGTCCAGGGCCCCGGCGATGTGATCTTCAACGGCAGCCGTGCGGCCCTGCCGGAAGCCACACGGGTCTTTCCCGACCTGCGCGTCGTCTTGGTGACCGCTCCCGACGCCATTCTCGCCGCCCGCCTTGCCGCAAGGGGGCGCGAGACCGAGGCCGACATCCGCCAACGCCTGACCCGCGCCGCCTTCACTCTGCCAGAGGGCATCACTGCGGAAACGGTGCTGAACGACGGCGCGCCCGAGGTCGGGATCGCCCGGCTTCTGGCCGCGCTTCAGCCGGTGAGGGCGTAACGGTGCAGAAGGTGGAAACCCGCGTCATCCTCGCCGAACAGGCAGAGATCCTCGATCACGAAGGGCCGCGGGAGCACGGGTGCGAAATGCGCCTCCAGCACGCCGATCGTCGGCGCGATCTCGGCCTCCGGCAGCCGGTCCGTCAGCGTCAGATGAAAGCGGAACTCTTCCATCACATGCGGATAGCCCCAGATCTCCAGAAGCGCGCGCTGGCGGCTGGTCAGGCGTTCGGGCCTGCGCCGTGCAACCTCGGCTTCGGTCAGGGGGGCGCGAAGCCTGTCGGTCCCCTCCACCACCATAGCGCCGAACTCCAGCAGCGCCGCCTCACAGCCCACAGGGGTAAGCGCAAGGAAACCGTGCAGGTTCTCCAGGATCAGGCCTTCGCAGCGCACTGGCGTCAGCCGCATGGCAAGGCCGGCCACAACCTCGGCCAGCACCGCCTCGTCAACGCCATCCACAAGACGGAACGGCGCGCGGATGGTGCCGTGAAAGCCGTAGCGGCGGGGGTCGACGGTGATCTGATCCGCAGGGCGGGGCAGACCGGGCAGGGCCACGGCGCCCCCAAGCCAGTCCTGCGCCCGATCGGCGAATTCCCCCGGTCGCGGGGCGTAATAGACAGCGTAGCGTTTCATTTCCATGCCTTGCGGGGTAGCGCCGTCGTGTCACACGGGTGTGACAGGTCTGTGGCAGTCAGCCCCGCCTCAGCCCCGACTTCAAGACAGGAAACACCATGACGGAAACCATCCTCGCCAACGCCACCCTCGTTCTCGAAGGTGAAGTGCTGCGCGGCAGCCTGCGCCTCGCCGAGGGCCGTATCGCCGACATTGCCGAAGGCGGAACCATCCCGGCAGGCGCGGTGGACTGCAATG
>JANPJZ010000324.1:0-4585 GCA_031425795.1 Rhodobacter sp.
CCCGGTCCCTCCATTCCGTAGATGCACATGTAGGCCCCGCCGATCCCCACCGCGTTCTCGGGCGTCCAGGTGCGCGCGGGGTTGTACTTCGTGGTCACCAGTCGGTGCCGTGGATCGACCGGAGTTGCGACCGGAGCGCCAAGGTAGACGTCGCCAAGACCCAGCACCAGATAACGCGCCTCGGTGATCATCCGCTGCACGGCAGCTTCATCTTCCAAGCCGTTGATCCGCCGAATGAATTCTATGTTGGACGGGCACCATGGCGCATTCGGGCGTACCAGGTCCTGATACTTCCGCATGGCCAGTTCCGCTTGTGGATCATTCCACGACAACGGCATGTGCACGACGCGGCTGGGCACCTTGACCGAAGCTGCCGAGGGCAAGGCGGCCTCGATCCGCTGCAGTTGGGTGATCAGGTCGAGGCGCGACAGGCGCACGGGGTCGTAATGGACCTGTAGCGACCGGATCCCCGGTGTCAGATCGATCACCGGCAATCCAGAGGCCACAACCGCCTGCATCAGCAGATGCACCCGCAGTCGAAGGGCGATGTCCAGCGTCATCGCTCCGTACTCGACCAGAAGGTTGGCATCCCCCTGCCGTCTGTAGGCGACCGAGAGGCCCTCACCGCCCTGCCAGAGGACGGGTGAGCCTGCCCCGAGGTAAGCCGGCCCCGCCACCGGATCGGCAGGTCGGGCGACCGGGGCGAAGCGGACGCTGTCACCAGGGCGGAGTTGCCCCAGCTTCCACAGGTCGTCAGCCGCCACTACGCCGGGGCAGACGAAGCCGCCAAGGCTTGGCCCGTCAGGACCCAGCAGGATCGGCATGTCGCCAGTAAAGTCGATCGCCCCGACCGCATAGGCGTTGTCGTGCAGGTTGGATGGATGGAGGCCCGCCTCGCCCCCATCGGCCCGCGCCCATTTCGGGGCCGGACCAATCAGGCGCACACCAGTGCGGTCGGAATTGAAGTGGACTTCGTAGACCGTGGAGAACAGCGTCTTGATATCCTCGGGCGCAAAGAAATCCGGCGCGCCATGTGGGCCATAGACCACCTGCAGCGCCCAGTCCGAGGTCAGGTCTGCCGGTTCCGGTTCGACGGCACTGGTGACAGGGGCCCCAGCCAAGGGTAACACGTCACCCGTTCGCAGTGTGCCGGTGGCGTGCCCGCCAAACCCGCCCAGGCCGAAGGTTGCACGCGACCCCAGGATTTCTGGTGCTGCAAAACCCCCGGCAACCGCGAGATAGCTGCGCATTCCCACACCCTCGATCGCGCCAAGCGCCAGAATGCCGTTGGCCGGTACTTCGATCACCGGCCCGGCAACCGGCGCGCCGTTCAAAACCGCCCGCATCCGCGCCCCGGCCAGTCCGACCCGGGCCGGCGACAGGAAACGCAGTGTCGGGCCGGTCATCGTCAACTCCAGCGCAGCAGTGTCTGCAGGGTTGCCAACCAGCCGGTTGGCGTTCCGGTGCCCCCGTGCGTCCATCGGCCCCGAAGGGGGCACGCCGACATGCCACAGGCCCAACCGACCGGGGAGTTCCTGCAGGCTGGACTGGGCGCCGGGGGCCAGCACCTCTATGCCGCACGGGGCAAAGGGAAAGTAGTTCAGCGCCGCAGTCGTCACGTCCCCAGCGGCAAACATCGCAGAGCCTGCGATGGCGGAAAGGTAGTCGAGGTTCGTCGCGATCCCCGCCACGCGGCTGGCGGCAAGGGCCTCTTGCAACGCAGCAATGGCCGATGGTCTGTCTGCGCCATGCACGATGATCTTGGCGAGCATCGGGTCGTAAAAGGGTTCCACCACCGTCCCCGTCGCGATCCAGCCATCGACGCGGACGCCCGCCGGAAATGCCACATCTGTCAGCCGCCCGGCCGAGGGGCGGAAGCCCGCATGCGGCTGTTCTGCGTAAAGCCGTGCCTCGATGGCATGGCCCTGCGAAGCGGGAAGAATGGCGGGGATCGGATCGTCGCCCGCCGCCTGCCGTACCATCCATTCGACCAAATCGATGCCCAGCACCGCTTCGGTCACCGGATGTTCGACCTGCAGCCGGGTGTTCACCTCAAGAAAGGCTATCGCCTGTCGGTCGGGGTCATAGATGAACTCCACTGTCCCGGCCGAGGCATAGCCGACGCTGGCGCACAGGGCCTCTGAAGCGGTAAAGAGGCGCTGGCGCACGCCAGACGGCAGGTTCGGAGCGGGGGTCTCCTCGATGACCTTCTGATTGCGCCGCTGCAGCGAGCAGTCGCGTTCCCCCAAGGCCACGGCACGGCCGCGTCCGTTGCCGAAGACCTGCACCTCGACGTGTCGCGCCCGGGCGATGAAGCTTTCCAGATAAACCCGCGCATCGCCGAAACTGGCGCGGGCGGTGCGTTCGACCCCGTCGAAGGCGGCACGCAGGGCGGCTTCATCGTCACAGCGGCTCATGCCGATGCCACCACCTCCGGCGGTGGACTTCAGCATGACCGGATATCCCAGGTCAGCCGCCGCGGCGACCGCCGCCCCGACATCCGCGATAAGACCCGTCCCGGGCAAGAGCGGAACGCCCGCCCTCCGCGCCAGGTCTCGCGCCGTGTGTTTCAGACCGAAGTCGCGCAGATGGCTGGGCGAAGGGCCAATGAAGACGATGCCCGCTGCGGCAAGCGCCTCTGCAAACCCCGCGTTCTCGGACAGAAAGCCATAGCCAGGGTGCACCGCATCGGCCCCTGTCGCCTTTGCTGCCGCGATCACGGCTGCCGCGTTCAAGTAGCTTTCCGCCGCAGGCGCGGGTCCCAGCCGCACGGCCTGATCGGCAAGCCGAACATGCGGAGCAAAGCGATCGGCGTCCGAATAGACGGCCACGGGGGAGATCCCCATCTTGCGCAAGGTGCGGATGATGCGCACCGCGATTTCACCGCGGTTTGCCACGAGGACGGTCTTGAACATTGCTTACCCCGAAATCTCGACGCGGATCGGCGTCGGGTCAAAGCCGTTGCAGGGATTGTTGATCTGCGGGCAGTTCGAGATGACGCAGAGCACGTCCATCTCTGCCAGCATGTCCACATGGTCGCCCGGGGCAGAGACGCCGTCGTCGATCGTCATCGCGCCGTTCGGGCTGATCGGCACGTTCATGAAAAAGTTGATGTTGGGCACGATGTCGCGCTTGGTCATGCCATGGCGGGAAAGCTCGAGGATGAAGTTCTCGCGGCAGGCATGCAGATGGCGGGTGGCTTCCCCGAAGCGTACGGTGTTGCTTTCGCAGGAACAACAGCCCGCGCAGGTATCGTGCCGGCCCGAAGTGTCGGCCGTCACCGTCAGCATCACCCGGCCTTCTGACGACAGGATCCGGGTGCCGGTTGTGATGTAGGCCGCCCCCTGCGCGCGCATGGTGTCTTGAGCCGAGTACCGCTCTCCAAAATCTGTGGCGTTGTAGAAGATCGTGTCGATCGCCTGCTGACCGTAGGCGTCGACGATGCGGATGGTCTGGCCCTTGCGCACGATGCCGGACCATGGCTTTTCGGCAGGAATGTCATGGATTTGCATCGATCAGCCCTTTGCGTTGTTTTCAAAGCCGCGGATCGCCTCGGCCGTGGCGGTGCGGCAGAGGTCATCCTTGGGAACCGGTCTTTCGGCCTGAAGGGTCAGGGTCACCGGTGGGACTTCCCCGGTTGCGGCGTCCATCGGGTGGCGGGTGTTCGAGAGGGCCAGGACCACCGGCATCTCGGCCCGCAGTTCCACCCAATCGGCACCAGACAGCAGAGTGGCGTTCCAGAAGAACCGGCCTGACGCATCGACGCGGACCGGGGCGAAGAAGGTCATCAGCATGGGCAGATCGCGCCGGTCCAGGCCCAGCTTGGCCGCAGCAAGCACCATGTTGTCGCGCGTGTTGCGCTGGGCCGGGGTGCCCGCGCCGCTGGAACCGGACCCGCCGGTCAGGACATCATGGCCCCCGGAGCTGTCTTCGACGATCGACAAGAGGACGCGGCCCATGTCGGAAAACAGCACCCGGCCCTTGCGCAGGTCGGTCGTCCATTGAACCTTGATGGAATCGGGCAGGTTCAGCCGTTCGCTGCGGTCGCGCGCGGACCAGACGGCGAGCGAGACCGACCCGCCCAGCCCGCCGGCCTGAAGCCGGAGAACTTCGCCCGGCTCCATCGCCATGGTAAAATACCAGCCGCCGGGAATGGAGTCTTCGCGCAGTATTTCCAGCGGTGCAGGGGCGGGGATCTGGCTGGGCGTGGGCGGAGACTTCGGCGTGAAGGCAAGGCCCCGGCGCTGATGGTCCTCATAGCGGGTCCGGTCGGCGGCGATGGCTTCGGGCGGTCGTGACTTATGTGGCATCATGGCTTCGGTCCTTGATCGGGCCGGGTCGCCCCGGAACTGATGGCAAAGCGGCTCAGGTCTTCCTGACCGGGGGCGACGTCCGCGTCGTAGATTGTCTGACGGCCCGCTACGCGCGGGGGCCAGATCGTGACGTCGTTGGTGATGGTGGCCCCGTAGCGCTCCTGCTCTTCAGGGCGGTTGCGCGGGCGGTCGAAGGCGATGACCCGGGTGGCCAGGGCAAAGGCCTCGCGCATGTCATGGGTGACCATGACAACGGTCATCTCGTGCTCATG
>JANPJZ010000325.1:0-23973 GCA_031425795.1 Rhodobacter sp.
TGGTCCTTGTCGGTGGTGCCGATCAGGGTGAAGTCCTGCTCATACGGGATGGCGAAGATGATCCGCCCGTCGGTGCCCTGGAAGAAGTAGCAGCGGTCATGGTCGAAAAGCTTTTTCGTCACGATGTGGGAGCCGCGCACAAGGCGGACGCCCTCGGAGGAGTTGATGCGGGCGACGTTGCGGATGATGTCTTCGACCCAGGGTCCGCCGGCGTTTACGAGGGCGCGGGCGCGGTGGGTCTGGCGGCCCCGCGCGCCTTCGGTGGTGATCTGCCACAGGTCGCCTGCCCTCTCGGCGGTGACGACGCGGGTGCGGGTCATGATCTTCGCGCCGCGCTGTTCGGCGTCACGGGCGTTCAGGACGACAAGGCGCGAATCCTCGACCCAGCAGTCGGAGTATTCGAAGGCCTTGCGGAACTTCGGCTTCAGCGCGCGACCGGCCGGGTCGGTCGTGAGGTCAAGCGAGCGGGCGGCGGGCAGGATCTTGCGGCCGCCCATCGTGTCATACATCAAGAGGCCGAGGCGGATCAGCCAGTCCGGCCGCCGCCCCCGCGCCCAGGGCATCACCCAGCGCAAGAGTCGTGAGGTGGGGGTGTCTGATTCGAACCGCATCTCGGGCGACAGCGGCAGGACAAAGCGCATCGGCCAGGAGATGTGGGGCATGGCGACAAGGAGGGTCTCGCGCTCCTCCAGCGCTTCACGCACGAGGCGGAACTCGAAGTATTCGAGGTAACGCAGGCCGCCGTGGAAAAGCTTGGTCGAAGCCGAGGAAGTGCCCTGAGCAAGGTCGCCCTGTTCGGCGAGGGTGACCGACAGACCCCGACCGGTGGCGTCGCGGGCAATGCCGCAGCCGTTGATGCCACCACCGATGATGAAGAGGTCGCTGACGACCCCTGCTGCCATGTCTGTCACTTGGGTTCCTCCCCCGGCTGCAACTCTGCCGATTGTCGCGATCCCGTCAATCGACATTTTTCGTTTTTACGCGATTTTTGCGAAAGCGAACATGGGAGGCGCCGGGATGGGGCTCTGATGCTGCGCTTGCACCAGAAAATTGCTGCAACCGCACAAAAACGAAAGCCTGCGCGGGAAACCGGGCGCGACATAAAAGGCGCTGACAGAGCGCGCCTCGCGTGGCAGAACGGGCCGCAGCACGCAGTGCAAGAGGTGTCCGGTGGCGCTCAACTTTCGGCAAAGCGAGATTCTGGAGCTTGCCCGGTCGGAAGGCCGTGTGATGGTCGAAGACCTTGCCCACCGGTTTGACGTGACGCTTCAGACCATCCGGCGTGACCTGTCGGACCTTGCCGATGCGGGTCATCTGGACCGGGTGCATGGCGGTGCGATGCTGCGCACCGGGGTTACCAACATCGGCTATGCCGCGCGGCGCCAGATGAACGAAGGGGCGAAGTCCGCAATCGCCCGTGCCTGCGCTGCCGCGATCCCCGACAACTGCAGCCTCATCCTGAACCTCGGCACCACGACCGAAGCCGTCGCGCGCGAGCTTCTGACACACCGCAACATCACGGTGATCACCAACAACATGAACGTGGCGAACATCCTGGTTGCCAATCCGGGCTGCGAGATCGTGGTGGCGGGCGGTGCGTTGCGCCGGACCGATGGCGGGCTTGTGGGTGAGCTGACCACCCAGTTCTACGAACAGTTCAAGGTTGACTACGCGGTCATCGGGGTGTCCGCGCTGGACCGCGACGGAGACCTTCTGGACTACGACCTGGCCGAGGTCCGGGTGTCCAAGGCCATCGTGCAGCAGTCCCGCAAGGTCTATCTCGTGGCCGATCACACCAAGCTGGACCGCTCTGCCCCGGCGCGGCTGGCTTCGTTGTCCGAGATCTCGACCTTCTTCACAGACCTGCCGCTGCCCGGAGACCTCATGCGCAAATGCGAAGCCTGGGGCACCGAAGTGTGCGTGGCTCCGCCGACATGAAACCGGCGCTGACGCTACATCCGATCATCTTGGCAAGCGTTTTGGGTGCGGTGCTGATTTCGCGCTTCGATCACCTGGACGCACACCGGGAAGTTGCGGTGACGAGCGGTTTGGTCTAATCATGTAACGAGTTGCGGCAGGGGAACGTATGGTAGTCCAGCTTCGCGCGGCTGACCGTGGCGACAAGATTGTGCGTCGCAAACTGTCGGACCAGGTCTTGGAACGTCTTCGCGAACTCATCCGTTCTGGCGAGATCAAGGCGGGTGATGCGTTGCCGTCAGAGCGCGACCTGATGGAACGGTTCGGCGTTGGTCGACCTGCGATCCGCGAAGCCCTTCAGTCGCTGCATCAAACCGGGCTGGTTTCGATCACGCAAGGTGAGCGCACCAGAGTGAATGTGATCAGTGCCGGTACGTTCTTCGAGCAAAGCAATGACATTGCACGGCTCTTGCTGAATGTAGCTCCGGCCAACCTGCAGCATCTCAAGGAAGCGCGGTCCATGTTCGAGCTTGGTATCGTCCGGCTTGCGGCGGAGCGGGCAACCAGCACAGACGTTGCTGACCTTCGCGCGGTCGTGGCGCAACAGGCCGCACAGGTGGGTGGCGACCCGTTGGCATTCATCACGGCCGACATGCAGTTTCACGTTCGCATCGCCGAGATCAGCGCAAATCCGATCATCGCCGAAGCCTCGCGGGCGATGCTGCGGTGGCTGTTCGAGTATCACACGTCGCTTCTGCACTGGTCCGGAAAAGAGGCTGTCACCCTCGCTGAACACACCGGGATCATAGACCAGATCGAGGCGAAGGCACCTGATCAGGCGGTGGCGGCCATGCGGGCCCACCTCGACCGGTCGTCCGAGATGTATGCCAAGGCCCCGTGACCAGACTGCTGGTGATCTGGTCCTTCAGTTGCCCACTTGGCGTGGCCCGCCACCCGCCCGGATCCAGCCGAAGTAATCATCGCTGCCCATCTGTCCACCCTTGAGTGCGATCTCGAGCCCATCATGCGGGCCTGTGCCATGCGCCGTGCAAAGCGCCGCCCCCGGTATCGTCGGCGCCAGAGCGACCAAGGCCTGCAAGCCGAGCTGCCGCATCCCATGGCCAGAGGTATCGCCCCCCGAAATAACGGCGCGGCGGATGTCTGTCGCCCGCAGAACGCCATCGAGAATGCGCCCGAGTGCCTCGCCGACGCCTCGGTTGGCGGCTTCGGGAGTCATCGTGCTGCCCGACAGAGCAGCGCGGAACCGAGCGACAGCGGGGTCGTCATGGCCTGCCGCTGAGTGGACCAGCGGGCTTTGGCCCCTGGCGGCAGCGGCGACGGCCGCCTGGATCAGCTGTGCCTCCTCCTGGGCAAGACTGGCCGCGTCGCCACAGACCATGGCGGCGTCAAAGGCCAATAGCGCAAATCCATGCACCCCTGCCCAGGCCAGCTGTCGGGCAGTCACTGGCGAGACCGACCCCGAGACGGCGGCAATCATCGGCACAGTGCCGGCGGACGGCACGACTGGGGCCGTCGGTAGCATGCCGACCTCCTGCCAGTGCCGCACCAGTGCGTATTCAACGCCCTGGCTGCCGAACACCAGGCCCATCCGGTCGTGGTTCTGCCAGATCAGCCGCCCGGCAGATGCCTCGCTTTCGGCGTCGAGGCTGTCGAGCGACAGCACCCGCGCGCCCTTGGCCAACGCCGCCTTCAGCCGGGTCTGCGGATCTGAAGACAGCGCCAGCACGTCGATCAGCGCGCCTGGCAGGCTGGTCTGCGACGCCAGATGGCGCAAGAGGTCAGCCTCGTCCATTGGCGTGATCGGGTGGTGGGCCATCACCGGATGGCGGTCCAGACGGAACACGCCCTCGGCCGTTCCCGCGAAGAGGTTGCCGAAGGCCTGGTACCGCTGCATCTGCGGCGCTGCCGTCAGGAGCGGCACCGCAACAGCAGGCCGTACACCAAGCGCCACTTCCATCGCGCAGCCGATGCTGCCGATATCTGGCGAGGAATCGAAGGTCGAGCAGATCTTGTAGTGCAGAACCGGTGCGCCAAGATCATGCAACCACGCGAGCGGCGCGGCCAGATGCGCGCGCATCCAATCCGGCCCGTGACTGCGCGCGGTCGAAGCGATGCCAATCGCCCGTGCTTTGGAAAACCGAGCTGCCAGGGCGGGATCGGGGATGGAGGTGAACAGTACCGATGGCAGGCCGGCAAAGGCCAGAACCTCCATGACTGCGGCCGATCCGGTGAAATCATCGCCAAACCAGGTAACCCAGGGGGCACCATCCTTGGGTGGTGTCATCCTTCTGCCCTTCCCGGGTTGCCCTTGACTCGATCTCGGGGTTATTATGAGATCATACCAGTTGACGATCAACACCCTTCCGGAGGAATCGGCTCTCATGACCAAAATTGCGTTGTTCGGGGCTGGCGGGAAGATGGGGGTTCGGCTGGCAACCAACCTGGCGAAGACCGAATTTCAGGTCGCGCATGTCGAGGTGAGCCCTGTCGGCCAACAGCGGCTTAAGGACGCGCTGGGGTTCGACTGTGTCGAGGCCGATGCGGCGGTTGCGGGGGCAGAGGCCGTGATTCTTGCCGTTCCAGACACGCATATCGGCCGGGTCGCGGCGGATGTGGTGCCGCGTCTGGCCCCCGGTACGATGGTGGTCATCCTTGATGCCGCGGCCCCCTATGCGGGGCATCTGCCGGAACGGGCCGACATCAGCTATTTCATCTCGCACCCCTGTCACCCGCCGATCTACAACGACGAGGTGACGCCCGAGGCCAAGGCCGACCATTTCGGCGGCATCGCAGCAAAACAGGCCATCGTGAGTGCCCTGATGCAGGGCCCGCCCGAGCATTACGCGTTGGGTGACCGCATCGCCCGGGCAATCTATGCCCCGGTCATGCGCAGCCATGAGGTGACGGTGGCGCAGATGGCGATGCTGGAGCCGGGTCTTTCGGAAACCGTCTGTGCCTCGCTGCTGACGGTGATGCGGCAGGCGATGGATGAATGCGTCGCGCGCAGCGGCGTCAGGCATGATTGCGCGCGCGATTTCCTTCTTGGTCACATGAACATCCTGGGCGCAGTGATCTTCGAAGAGCGGGTGGGCGTCTTTTCCGACGCCTGCAACAAGGCGATCGAGTTCGGCATCCCGGTCCTGATGAAGGATGACTGGAAGCGGGTGTTCGAATGGGATGAGATCACCGCGTCGATCAAGCGCATCACCTGAGCGGGGGTCCCGGGGGGCAGATGATCACAGCATCGTTCCAGGTCGAGGATGACCGCTTTCGCGCGCTGGTGTTGCCGAACGTGCATCTGGACACGCTGTACGAGGGCGGGCGCTGGCTGGAGGGCCCGGTCTACGTGCCGGCCAGTCGGCATCTGCTGTTCTCCGACATTCCGAACAACCGGGTGCTGCGCTGGGACGAGATCACCGGCCATGTCGGGACCTTTCAAGCGCCATCCGAGTTCGCCAATGGCCACACGCTGGACTTGCAAGGCCGGGTACTGGCCTGCGAACACCGGACCCGCCGCGTCACCCGCCGTGAGCATGACGGCAGCGTGACGGTGATCGCCGACAGCTACCAGGGCAAGCGGTTGAATTCACCCAATGACATCGTGTTGGGACCGGATGGTGCGATCTGGTTCACCGATCCGACCTATGGCATCGCGACCGAATACGAAGGCGGGCGGTGCGAGGGCGAGATCGGCGCGCAGAATGTCTACCGCGTGGACGCCTCTGGCGTGGTCGAGGCGGTGGTCACCGGGCTGACCCAGCCGAACGGGCTGGCCTTTGCGCCGGGTGGCCGCACCCTTTACGTGGCGGACAGCGGATCGCAGCCGTCGCGGATGCTGGCCTTTGCCATCGGGGCTGATGGGCGTCCGGGAGCGGAGCATGAATTGCACAGCGCGGCGCAGGGTGTCTACGACGGGGTCCGTCTGGACCGGCTGGGGAACCTTTGGATCGCCGCGCAGGAGGGGGTGGTCTGCCTTGCGCCTGATGGCACGCTTCTGGGTCGAATCCTTACCCCGGAAGTGGTGGGCAACCTGTGCTTTGGCGGGCCGGACCGCAACCGGCTGTTCCTGTGTGTGACGCGGCGGCTCATGGCGGTCTATCTGAACGTGACGGGCGCGTGATGGCGAGCGACAGCGTGCTTCGCGCCGGCCCGATCGCAGTGCAAGTGCTTGACGCGGGTCTGGGCGCGGTCTCCTGCGCGGGGGTCGAAGTCTTGCGTGGCCTGACCTTGCCGGTCCGCAACGTCGATTGGGGGACACATCAGACACGAACCTTGTCGGAAAGCTCCACTGCGACCAGCCACAGCCGCGAGTTTGCCTGCGTTGGAGGCAGCTTCACCGGTCGCTTCGATGTCACCCTGACCGACGTCTGCCTTGTGACCGAAGTCGCGATCAGCTTTCCCCTGGCCACCCGGATCAACCGGGCCGGGTTCACCCTTTTGCATCCGATCCGGGGGGTGGCCGGTCAACCGCTGACCCTGCGCCATCCGGGCGGTGCCACAAGCGAAACCCGCTTTCCCGCACTGATCAGCCCGGCACAGCCGGCGCGCAACATCGCCGGGATGGCGCATGTCGTGCGCGGCGTGGCGGTGGATATCGCGATGGAGGGCGACATCTTCGAGATGGAGGATCAGCGCAACTGGTCCGACGCCTCGTTCAAGACCTACTGCCGACCGTTGGCGCTGCCCTATCCCTTTGCCGTGGCGGCGGGAGAGGTGATCCGCCAACGCATCACCCTGACGCTGAAACCGGGGCAAGGTATCAGCGAAGGGGCAGAGGCTGACGTCCCGGTTAGAACGCGGATGCCGCGGGTGATGCTCGCGCATGAGGCGGGTCTGTCATCGGTCGCAGCGCTTGGCAACTTTCCCGGCTTGCCGGTGCAGCTGCGTCTGGACGCGCATACCCCCGACGGGGATCTGGCCGGCTGTGCGGCGCGGTCCGGTCTGACGCTGGAGATCGTCTTCGAGGACATGCCCGACCTTGAACGCCAGCTTGCACGGGCCAGGCGTGCGGACTTGTCCCCTCAGCGCGTTGTGGCTTTGCCCCGCGCCTTTCTGAAAAGCTATCAGCCGGATGCGGTGTGGCCCTCTGGCGTGCAACCCGCCGATGCCATCCCCGTCCTGCGCGCGGCCTTTCCGCAAGCGGCCGTGGGCGGCGGCAGCCTGACGAACTTCACCGAGTTGAACCGGTGTCGCCCGGAGCCTGCGACTGTCGATTTCTTCACTTTCGGCAACACCGCCATCGTCCACGCCGCCGATGATCTCTCGGTCTGGCAGACGCTTGAGGCGCTGCCCGACATCTTCGCCTCGGCGCAGGCGATTTCGGCGGGAAAACCCCTGCATCTGGGTCTGGTCTCCATCGGGATGCGCAGCAATCCCTACGGCAACCAGACCGCGCCGAACCCTGACCGGCTGCGCCTGCCGATGGCGATGGAGGACCCGCGCCAGAGCACGGGCTTTGCTGCGGCCTATGCCGTTGCGGTGTTGGCTGCGGCAGCGCGGGCCGGAGTGGAAAGTCTTGCACTGGCGATGCCGGATGGACCCCTTGGCGCGACGGGTGCACTGGCCGAGGTGATCCGCGCGGCCCATGTGCTGGCGGGGCGCGACGTGAGCGTGACCGACAGCGGGGGGCTGGTGCGGATCACCGGCGACGAGGTCGGGCTTGCCGCCAACTGCACCGGTGGGCCGGTTCCCCTGCCCGGCAACGCAGACCTGCCGGCAGCGACGGCCGCCATTCTCCAATCTCCGAAAGAGCCCGCCGCATGACCGACCGGATCGAAGCCGACTACCTTCTGGAAACCCCGCAGCCGCTGGCGAAAGCTGCGGCCACCCTTGCTGGCGAGCAATCCTCGGGCACCTTCATGGCAGTGCCGGGTGAGACCGAAGAGCTGAAGGCCAGGTCGGCTGCACGGGTCGAACACATCGAGGATCTCGGCCCGGTTGTTGGCCCGGCCCTGCCCGGATCAGGCCAACCCGAGGCTCCGCACCGGCGAGCCAAGCTGACAATCTCCTGGCCGTTGGGCAATACCGGCACCAGCCTGCCCAACATCCTGGCCACGGTCGCGGGCAATCTCTTTGAACTGAACTGCGTGGCAGGCCTGCGCCTGACCGACCTTCGCTTTCCGGCCGAACTGGTCGCTGCAAGCCCCCGCCCTGCCTTCGGTGTCGAGGGGACGCGACAGTTGTCGGGCGTGGTGGGGCGGCCGCTGATCGGAACGATCATCAAGCCTTCCATCGGGCTGACGGCGCAGGAAACCGCGACGATGGTTGACATGCTATGTGCGGCCGGGATCGATTTCATCAAGGACGACGAGTTGCAGGCCGACGGCCTGGTCTGCCCCTTCGAGGATCGCGTGCGCGCGGTTATGGCCGTCATCAACGCCCATGCCGAGCGGACCGGGAAGAAGGTGATGTACGCCTTCAACCTGACCGGTGAGGTCGACGAGATGCGCGCGCGGCATGATCTGGTGCTGGCTTTGGGCGGCACCTGCGTCATGGCCAGCGCCAATTCGGTCGGTCTGACCGGCCTGCTGGCGCTGCGTCGCCATGCCGAGCTTCCGATCCATCTGCATCGAAACGGCTGGGGCTACCTTTCGCGCCACCCGTCACTGGGGTTCGACTATGCCGCATGGTCCAAGCTTTGGCGGCTGGCCGGGGCCGACCACATGCATGTGAACGGCTTGCGCAACAAGTTCTGCGAAAGCGACGCCAGCTCACTGGCTTCGGCCCGGTCGCTGATGTCTCCGCTGTCCACCGCCAATCCGGCGCTGACCATGCCGGTGTTCTCCTCCGGCCAGTCGGCGCTGCAGGCCTTTGGCACCTGGGCCGCGCTGCAAACCCCTGATCTGATCTTCGCTGCGGGTGGCGGGATCATGGGCCATGTGGACGGATCAGCGGCGGGCGTGCGCTCGCTGCAGGATGCCTGGGGCGCGGCCATGGCGGGGCTTACGCTGGAGCAGGCGGTCAAGGACAGCCCGGCGCTGGCCGCAGCGGTCAGGACCTACGGTTAGGCCTGTGCGGCGGCCCGCGCCCCGCGCCGCGTGGGGCTGCGAGCCGCCAGCGCCAGGACGAGGATCACCACCACGCCTTGCACAAGGTCCTGCGTGCCGCGTGGCAGGGTCAGGATCTGCATGATCGTGACCATCAGGATCAGCAGGATCGCGGCAAACCAGGTGCCGAGCGCGGTGCCCTTGCCGCCATTGATCAGCGTGCCGCCGAGGACCACCGCCGCCACCGATTGCAGCAGGTAGGGCTGGCCCATCTCCAGAAACGCGCCGCCGACATAGGCGCCAAGCACCATCCCCATCAGGGCGGCCAGCACACCGCTGGTCACGAAGGCCACCACCAGCACGCCGTCTACCCGCACGCCCGCCAGTCGCGCCGCCGCTCTGGACTGGCCGATGGCCGACAGTCGCGCACCGTAGACCGTGTGGCGCAGCACAAGCGCCAGCGTCACGACCAGCACCAGTGTGACGATCGCGAAGACCGGCACACCTCCAAGCTTGCCCGCCGCGACCCACTGCAGCCCCGGTGCGACCAGCCGCGGACCGAAGTCTGCCGCATTGGTCATCAGCGCGGCCGAGGCGAGGATATAGCCCGTGGCAAGTGTCGCGATGATCGCCGGTATGCGCAGCCAGATCACCAGTGCTGCGTTCACCAGACCCACGCCCGCGCCAAAGGCAACGGCCGCCGCAAGCCCCAGCCAGATGAGCCCATCCTCGCCCTTGATCACCACCAGCCCCAGAAAGGCGCTTGTGGTCAGCACCGCGCCGATCGACAGGTCGATGTTGCCGCGCCCCGTCGTCACCACCAGCATCTGCCCCAGCGCCACCACCGTCAGGAAGGAGGCGGAGAGGACGATTCCGGAGAGGCTGGACAGGCTCCACCGGCCGGAGACCGACGACAGCACCACCCACAGAATGACCACGCCAAGTGCGGCCCAGACCCAGCGGTTCACCTGCGCATAGTCCTGCAGCCGCCTCATGGGGTGCCCTCCTTGCGAAGGGACAGGCTGCGCACCGCCAGGATGGCCAGCAGCAAAAGCCCCTGCGTTGCCGGATTGAAGTTGGCCGGGATGCTGAGCATTCCCAGAAGGGCCCCCAGGAGTGTCAGCACCACAGCACCGGCCACCGCGCCAAGGGGAGAGATCACCCCACCAATCAACGCCGCGCCGCCCATCACCACGGCGGCAATGCTCATCAGCGTGTAGGACGTCCCCGAGTTGATGTCGGAGGCCGAATTGACCGCCGTCAGCACGATTCCGGCGGCGGCTGCAAAGCCCCCCGAGATGCCATACCGGATCAGTGCATGGCGCACCGGCGACCAGCCGGACAGGCGCATCGCCTGCGGGTTGTTGCCGAAGCCGCGCAGCGCCACCCCAAGCGGCGTGCGGTTGATCGTGACGGCGATGGCGGCAAAGAGGCAGATCAGCAGGATCGAGGTCGGTATGCCGGGGATCTTCCAGCGGATCAGGCTTTGCGTCCATATCGCAGCCGTCCCGCCAGGTGTGGGCTGGATCGAGAACCCGACCCCCAGCCAGATGAAGGACGCGCCAAGCGTGACGACGATGGCTGGGATCTGGCGCCACTGGATCAGCGCTCCCACCAGCGCATAAGCAAGGACCGCCGACGCTATCGCCAAAAGCCCGAGGGCCGTGCTTGCAGGCAGCACGGTTGCCGCCAGGACCGAGACAAGCGCGGCAAAGGCCCCAGCACCAAGGTCGATCTCGCTCCCGCCGATGATGAACATCTGCGCTATGACGATCAGGACCAGCGCCACCGCGGGCTTCAGAAGGAGCTCCAGTCCAAACGCACTGGCCGTGATCGGGTTGGCGTTGAACATCAGCGCCAGGACCACCACCAGACTGGCATATGGCAGGAGCGCCGACACCAGGCGCAGCACCCCCTGCCCCGCAGCCAATGACTGATCCGCACCCTTGGGCGTAGTCAGGAACGACGCCGCCAGAACTGTGGCAGGGATGATCGCCGCACCCTCCAGGTCGGCGACGATACGGCCACCGGAGAAGACCAGGACGCGGTGCGCGTGGTCAAGCTCGGCGTCCTCGGTCGTGTGCCAGACGATGCAGCGGCCCGCGGCTGAAAGGTCATGGAGCAGTTGGTAGAAATCCTGCTTTGTGGCGATATCGACGCCGCGCGTCGGATCGTCGAGCAGGACCACCGGCGCGTCGCCGACCAGCGCCCGTGCCACCAGCGCTTTTTGCTGATTGCCGCCGCTCAGGTCAACGATGGGCGAAGACAGCCGCCCCGCATCCAGCCGCAGCCGGGCAGCCGGCTCTGCCGCCGCCTCCGCCTCGGCGGTACGATTGACGCGGCCAAGGCCGGACCGGCCCTGCATCCGACCAACGGAGATGTTGTCGAGCACATCCCAAAGCGGAAAGACGCCTTCCTTCTGCCGGTCGCCTGCGACGAAGGCCACTGATGCCTTGCGCTGCGTCCCGGCCGAACCTTCGAAAAGCGCCTGCAGAAACTGCTGCTGGCCGCTGCCCTCAAGCCCCGCCAGAACCACGATCTCGCCTCCACGCAGATCGATGGACTGGTCCGACCACCGTGCTCCCGCATGCAGCAGGACTGCCCCCGTTCCGGGCGGATGGTCGCGCCGCCCCCCGGCCTCGGCCCCGCCCATCAGGTTGATCAGATGCGCCTCTGACGTCTCGGCGGCGCGGCCGCGCCAGACCAGCCGACCGTTGCGCAAGAGCGCGACCGAGGTGGCGATCTCGGCGATCTCCTTCAGTTTGTGGCTGATGAAGATGAAGGCCATGCCCTCAGCCGCTCGGGCATGGACAAAGGCGATCAGCTGCGCGGACCGCTTCGCCGAAAGCGAAGAAGTGGGCTCGTCCAGAATGATCAGCCGCACCCCGGGGGTGGCTGCGGCGCGGGCGATCTCGACCATCTGGCGTTCGCCCAAGGTCAGGTCACCGACCAGGGCATCCGGGTTGATGCCGGAAGCCGGAAAGACCGCGTCCAGCGCCGCAGCGGCCCGGACGCGGTAGGGACGACGCCAGCCGGGAAGAGGCCGAGCCGCCCCAGGGGCTTCGACAAAGAAGTTTTCGGCCACGGTCAGGTTGGTACACAGCGACAGTTCCTGATGCACCATGCGGATGCCATGCATCTGCGCTGCCGTGGCATCATGCAGCGCTACGGTCTGACCATCCAGCAGGATCTCTCCCGATGTGGCCGGGACAACCCCGCACAGCACCTTCATCAGCGTGGACTTGCCCGCGCCATTGCCACCGACAAGGCCGATGACCTCACCCGCCGCGATCTCGATGTCGATGCCATCATTGGCGCGGGTGGCACCGTAGGTCTTGCTGATCCCGCGCAGGGCTACGATGGCGGCCGCTGAAGGAGAGGTCAGGTCACTGGCGGCCATTGTGCGGCACAGGCTTTCAAGATGCGGGATAGCAGAGGGCGGCCCGGCACGTCAGGCCACCCTCCGGTTCAACGACAGTTACTTGGTCAGGAGGTTTTCCTGCACCCATTCCATCGAATAGCTCGGGCTGATGATCATCCCGCCCGGAAGCTTGGCATATTCGGCAAGGTTCGTCTCGTCGACCGTGGCGACCGGCATGATCATCAGCTTGGGTGCCTCGGCCCCGCCAAGCATCGCGGCGGCCAGCCATGCAACCGCTCCGCCGATGCCCGGCGTGGTGTTCATCGAGACCGTCTTGTAGCCGTTCTTCGCGGCTTCCTCGGCCCACCATTTCACGAAGTCGGTGCCACCGCCGCCTTCGATCACCGGCATCTTCTCGGCGTAGGGTCCGCCATACTGGACGAAGGCCTGAGCGATGCCGACGTCATCGCTGCCGCCCTGGGCAAGCACAACATCGACCGGTTCGAGGCTGGGAAGCACATTGGCGATGGCCGACTGTGCGACGGCGGCGGTGGCGGATCCGTAGACTTCTGCCACCACCTTGACGTCCGGGTAGTCCTTCAGCACCTCCATTTGCGAGGCATACATCGCCTCGTCCGGGGCCGTTCCCGCCACGCCGCGCACGACGATGGCATTGCCCTTGCCGCCGATCAGATCCAGCACCGCGCGGGCCTGGGTCTGCTTGTAGCCCTTGAAGTCGAAGTTGAGTTGATAGTTGCACGGGGCCGAAGCGACCGAGTCGAAGCTGATCACCAGGATGCCCGCTGCGCAGGCCTCTTCGATGATGCCGTTCAGTGCTGTTTCCGATGCCGAGTTGATGGCAATCGCATCGACGCCCTTCAGGATCAGCTCGGCCATGTGGGCCTGTTGCTGGACGACCGACCCGTCACCGTTCATCACGATGTAATCGCTGATCAGCCCTTCGGACTTGGCCGCCGTTGCGGCCTCCTCAAAGGCGGTGACCATCTGTTGCCGCCAGGTGTTGCCGTAAAACGAGTTGGTCAGTGCGATCACCGGGCCGTCCTGAGCAAAGGCCGGAGGCGACAATCCAAGCCCGACCGCGAGGCCTGCCAGCGCCACGTATTTCTTGAACGACATATCTTTCCTCCCACAGGAATTTGACATCTGCGTGTCAATAATCAGCTTATCATACCAGTAGGTCATGTGAAGTGTTTTCTCCCGCCGCAGTGGCAAAGCTGCATCTTCGGTTTTGCCGACAATTGGCTAAGCGGCCTGAGTGGCCGTAACGGTTCAGGGCCCCGCGACGCCGTTTGGGACCGGGGTGGAAAGCCGTTGGTACAGCGAATTCGCCCGAGTAAGGTGATCTCGCATCGCGCGTTCGGCCCTATCAGCGTCACGGGCCCGTATAGCATCCACGATCGCGGCGTGTTCCTGCAAGGTCAGCCGCTCGGCACCCGGGATGCGGACCAGGTCGCGGTAGAACTCGGCAAGCCAGCCCATCAGGGCCTCGCTAAGGCTTGGGAAGATCGAGTTTCCGGTGATGCGCGCGATTTCTCGGTGGAAGCGCATGTCGCATTGCAAAAAGCGGGTGTGGTCAGACAGGCTGGCCCGATGGTCTTCCAGACGCGCGGCAAGCGCCTCGATGTCCTCGTCCGTGGCGCGGACAACCGCGAGGCGCGCCATCGTGACCTCAAAAACGAGGCGGGCCTCCTTCAGCTCGGCCAGCCCCTTTTCCGAGGTGCGCAGTATCCCTGACGTGGTGATGGAGATGGTGCTGAGCAGGTTGGAAAAGGTCGGGGCCGCTACCCGCGCCCTTTCGCCCTGCACCAGCCGAAGAAGACCCATCCGCGCCAGGTTCTGCAGCGCCTCGCGCACCGCAGGCCGACCGACCCCGTAGCGGTCCGACAGATCGCGTTCGGCTGGCAACGGGTCACCGGGCAAAAGGCCGTCGTCCTCGATCAGGCGGATCACCCGATCCATGACCTCTTGATAAAGGCGGCGACGCTCGATCGGTTCCTGTGCCGTGCCATTCATCACCAAAGCCTCAAATCCCAAACTGCCCTGCCGCCTTGCGACTAGCTGGTCACCGACCGGATCGTTCGCTTCTGCAGGGCCTGCATCCGCTTTTCACGCACCCCATCTGCAAGCACGGCCAGAATGATGATTGCCCCCTGCATCATCGGCTGGAGGTAAAGATTGACGCCTGTGAAGACAAGTCCAAGCTTGACTGTCTGGATCAACGTCGCCCCGACGACAGCGCCGAAAGCCGAGCCGACGCCGCCAAACAGGCTGGCCCCGCCAAGGACGGCGGCGGCGATCACGTCGAACTCGCGCCCTTCGCCAAAGCCGGCATCCAAGCGCCCGATCTGCGCGATCAGCACGAAGCCCGCAAGGGCCGCGCAGGTCGAGCAGATGAGGTAGACCTTCATCTCGACCATCCGCACATCGACCCCGGCCTTGCGCGCGGCCTCGCGGTCATTGCCAAGGGCATAGACCTGACGGCCGAAAGTGGTATGGGCCAGCGTCACATGCGCGATGAGGGCGACAGTTGCGAAGATCAGGATCGGCATCGGGATCCCGGCAAACGAGGACAGGCCGAAAGCGCGGAACCCCTCCTTGAAGTCGAAGGCGGTCGAACTGGTCAGCCAGGTGCCGAAACCCCGAAACAGGAACAGGGTGGCAAGCGTCACGATGAAGGGGATCACCCGCAGCCACACGATGAAGATGGAGTTGATGAGGCCCATGGCCAACCCTGCCCCCAGCGCCACCACGAAGCCCAGCGGTACCGGAACCCCCAGTTCGCGCATCGCATATCCGGCGATAAGCGGCGCAAGAAACATCACCGATCCAACCGACAGGTCGATCCCGCCGGTCAGCAGCACAAAGGTCATCCCGATGGCCGCAATGCCGATGAACGAGGACTGCTTGACGATATTGCCCAGGCTCTCCGGCATCAGGAAGCCGGGCGCCTGGACCCCGTACCAGATCAGGACGGCCGCAAAGATCACATAGGTCGCATGGCGAACGGCCAGATCCAGCGCGCGTTCGGCAGGATTGGTTAAGGTGGCAATCATGTCAGGCCCTCACGGAAGGCAAGTGCAAGGATGCGCTCGCGGTCGAAGTCAGGCCGGGCAAGTTCGCCCATGACCTCTCCCCGGTTCATCACCACGATCCGGTCGGCCATGCCCAGAAGCTCGTCCAGCTCGGACGAGATCATCAGGATGCCACTGCCTTCAGCGGCCAGGCGATCGATCAGAGTGTAGATCTCGAACTTCGCGCCGACATCCACGCCGCGGGTGGGTTCGTCCAACATGAAAAGGCGCGGCGCGGTCATCTGCCACTTGCCGATGACCACTTTTTGCTGGTTGCCCCCCGATAGCGCCTTGACCGGCTGGGTCCGGATATCCCCGGCCTTGATCGTCAGATCGCGGCGTGCGTCTTCGGTGCGCATACCTACGGCCCCGGTATCCATCACTGCAAGGGGGCCGCGCCCGAACTGGCGCAAGCAGACGAGGGCGAGGTTGTCGGCAATCGGCGCCTCCATCATCAGACCCTCCTCGCGGCGGTTTTCGGTGACGAAGGCCATCCCGGCGGCGATCCGGCCTGCAATGCCTGCCGGCACGGGTGACCCGTTCAGCCTGATGCTACCGGAAGCCACCGCATCAAGGCCGAAGAGGATGCGCGCAAGCTCGCTTCGTCCCGCACCCATCAGGCCGAAAAGACCGACGATTTCACCGGCATGGACTGACAGCGACACGTCCTGCAGCACGCCGGGCTGCGTCAGCCCGTTTGCCTGCAGCACGGCATGGGACGCAGGCTTGTTGGTCCGGGGCGGGAAAAGTCCGCTGAGGTCGCGTCCGATCATCGCCCGGATCATTTTGGGCACGGAAAAATCGCCGACTTGGCCGCTGTCAACCAGCCGACCATCGCGCAAGACACCGATGTCATCGGCCAGCGCCAGTACATCGCCCAGAATGTGGCTGATGTAGATGATCGTCCGCCCCTCGGCCTTCAGCGCGGCGATGGTGTCGAACAGGCGTGCCGTCTCTCGCGGGGTGAGCGAGGTCGTGGGCTCGTCAAAGATGATCAGCCGCGCCTCGTTGTGCAGGGCCTTGGCGATTTCCACCAGTTGGCGCTCGCCCGGCGACAGACGGCCGACCTGGGTGTCAGGATCGATATCCAGTGCGAGACGGTGCAGGATCTCGGCGCTGCGGGTCCGGATGCGGGGCCAGTCGATCAGTCCGAAGCGGCTGGGAAAGCCGTCGATGTACAGGTTCTCGGCCACCGAAAGGTTGGTGAAAAGGTTCAGTTCCTGGTGGATGAAGGCGATGCCGGTGCGGGTGGCATCCCCGGCCGATTGCGGGTGATAGGTGGCACCCAGCCAGCGCATCGCGCCGCTGCTTGGCTGCACCACCCCGCCGATCATGTTCATCAGCGTCGACTTGCCCGCACCGTTCTGCCCGATCAGCCCCAGAAGCCGCCCCTCCGCCACATCAAGCGTCAGGTCGGTCACTGCGGGCACCCCGAACCAGGACTTGCCAAGCGCGTCGAGGGACAGCAACACGGTCATCGCATGCGCTCCCGCATGATCCGGGTGCGCAGCACGTCCAGAAGCGCCGCCCCGAGGATCACGGCACCTTTGACCATGTCGACCTGAAAGGCCGACAGGTTCATGGCGCTGAGCGAGCTGGACAACAGAACGAAGAACAGGACGCCGAAGACCGTCCAGATGATCTTTGCCTTGCCGCCGAACAGGCTGGTGCCGCCGATAACCGCAGCGCCGATTACGTCCAGCAGGAAAGTGCCTTCACCAAGCGTTGGCCGCCCTGCCTCCAGCCGGGCGGAATAGAGGATGCCGCCGATGGCTGCACAAACGGCAGAGACCATGAAAACCAGCACGATGACCCGGCGAACCGGGACCCCGGAAATCTCAGCCGCCTTGCGGTTCATCCCGATCGCCAGCACCTGCCGGCCAAACACGGTGCGGTTCAGCAACACATGCGCCGCGATGGCCAGTGTGACCGCAATCACCATTGGGTAGGTGACCAGGGAGAACACCTCCTTGCGCGGCAGCTGCGACGTGTCCTTGACCCCGAAATAGACAGAGACGAGGTCGCCCTTGCCAAGGCGCACATAGGTTTCGGGAAGCTGCGCGATGTTCTCGGACTGGGTCAGATAGATCGCCAGCGCGCTGATCGTCATCATGGTTACCAGCGTGACCATGAAGGCGGGCATTTCCAGCACTGCGATGGCAAGCCCGTTGATCAGCCCAATCAGCGCGGCAATCGAGATCATTGCCAGGATTGCGATGAGCACACCCCCGGTTACCCCCGCTAGGGGGCCGCCCCTTTCGGTGATCAGCACCCCCCAGAGGGGCGCCTTGGACAGAACCACGGGGTCAGCGACGAGCGTGATCAATGCAGCCCCGATCACCGAGGTCACCGCGATCACCGATCCCTGGCTCAAGTCGATCCCCGCGATCGCCAGCACGAAGGTCTGCCCGATGGCCACGATAAGAAGCGGCCACATGTTCGACATCACGTTGACGATGTTGCCCGGTGTGACCAGCGTTGGCAGGAACGGAGCGAGCACCGCGATGAAGACAAGCGACAGGTAAAGAATGAAGTAGTCCGACAGGAACAGATCGGCCGCCCTGTCGGACAAGGGCCGTCGCTGCAGAAGTGTGGCGGTCATCGGACTTGCTTCCAGGTCAGGAATGGTGGCCCGGCCGGACATCTGCCGGCCGGGCCTTCGGCCGTCACTGGTTCAGAAAGCCTTCGGCCAGCAGCACACAGCCCCACATGTCCATCTCGCGTTCCGCAAGGTTCGCTTGCGTCAGCGCAAAGCCCGGATCGGCGATCACCTCATTCGGCTGCGCATTGCCGTCTTCCACCGCCTTCAGGATCGCTGTCAGCGCCGATTCCGCCTCGAAATAAAGGTCCTGCACCCCCGTAGCCGAGACGTATCCCTCCTTGATAAGCTGGCAGGCGGTGGCATCGCCATCGAGACCGGCCAGCGGGATATGTCCCTCCTCGCCGACCTTTTTCCACATACCGCGCGGCTCCAGAACCGAGCGGATGGTTGGGAAAAGGAAGTCGGACGAGGTGAACATCAGATCGATCTGCGGGTTTGCCGTCACCGCGGCCTCAAGGTTGGCCAGCGCTGTCGCCGCATCCCATTCCGAGGCGACCTCGATCACGTTGATCCGGTCGGCCTGCTTGGCCACCGCGGCCAAGAAACCGGCGCGACGGCCCACGGCGTTCGGGTCGCCAAGGTCACCGACGATGATGACCGCGTTCAGCTTGGCATCGGAAGGTGCCTTGGCCAGCGCTTCACCCACGACATAGTCGGTCGCGGCCTCGGCGATGGTGGCGTTATCCGCGACCACGATGATGCCCTTGGACAGATCGGTCGGCGGACGGTTGAAGACGGCAATCGGCGTGTCGGCGGCCTGGGCCTCGTTCACGATGGTGACGGCACTTTCGCCGTCCTGCGGGATCACGATGATGCCGTCCACACCCTGCGCGATGCAGTCCCGCACCTGTTCCAGCTGCTTGTTGGCATCCTCGTTCGCGTTCTTCTCGATTACGGTATGCCCGGCTTCGGTCAAGGTCGTGGTGATCGCCTTGTGGCCCGCGACCCAGAATTCCGTCTCCAGATCCTGGAACGCGAAACAGATGCTTGCGGCCTGAGCGCCGGAGGCAAGGCTTGTCCCGGCAGCGATCATGGCAAGTGTGGCAATGGTTCTCAAGAGCGTCATTGTATCCTCCCTGGATATGCTGATCTTGTTGGTCAGTCCGGCTGCGAAGCTTTGGCAGCCGGGTCGTCTTGCGCTATGCTGTCCCCCATTTCTGCGAAGGGATTCTGACTGCCCGGTCTGGCCTTGAATGGGACGATGGCAGTCATGGACGGGCCTCGATCTCTACGGCCTGGCCCGACTTTGCCGACCGGATGGCGGCCAGCGTCACGGCAAGGGTGCGCAGGTTGTCGGCACCTGCCGGTTGGCCTTCGGCGCGGCCCCGCATCACCTCGACGGCATGGCGCTGGAAGGCCACCACCGACTCCTGCACCAGATGCCAGGGCTTGCCGCCCCAGTCGGGCACCTCTGGTTCCACATCCGTCTCTTCAACCCTGCCGTCCTTGTGCAACCGCATCCGGTAGCCTTCCAGAAGCTCGACAGACCCAAGCGGACCTTCCGCCACGGCCAGCGTCTGTACGAAGGGATCGGGCGTGTAATGGCTGAAGAAGCTGCATTCGACGCTGGTCACCGCGCCCGAACCGTGGCGCAGTGTAGCAAGAAATGCATCCTGCCCCGCGACCCGCGGATTGAGCCGTTGGGTCTGGCAATAGACCCGCGCGACATCGCCCATCAGAAAGCGCGCCATGTCGAAGAGATGCAAACCGACGTCGGTCAGCGCCAGGTCCTCGACCTCGGCCAGATAGGGCTGGTTGGCATAGATGTCGTAGGCGTGCCGGAAACTGAGGCGCAGAAAGCTGGGTGGGCCGATCACGCCCGAAGCAAGCGCTGCTTTCAAGGCACGGTAGGGACGCTGCCAGCGGAAGTTCTCATGAACCAGCAGCGGAACTCCGGCCGCATCGCAAGTCGCCACCATGGCCTCGCCATCCGTCAGCGTCTCCGCGAAGGGCTTTTGGCAGATGACCGCCCGGCTGTGGCGCGCAGCCAGTGTGACCAGCGCCCGGTGCGAGGTGACTGTGGTGGCAATGTCGGTAAAGTCCGGCTGCACGGCCGACAGCATTGCCGCAGCATCGGTAAAGGCCTCTGCGCCGAAGTCGTCGGCGAAGGCCTGCGCCTTGACCGGATCGGTATCGCAAACGGCGACGATCCGGACGCCTTCGATTCCCGCCCAGGCCAGCATGTGGTTGCGCGCAAAGAAGCCGCAGCCGATCAGGGCACCGCGCAAGGTCATGCCGTCGCCCTTCCCGATCTGGCGTGCAAGGGGCGGGTCATCGTCACGCCCCGCGCTTGCCGTGGACGATGAGGTCTGACGCTTGCCGCACAACCGCAGGCGACAGCGCCTCGCGCCAGTTCGGCTGCATGATCCGCGACTTGCCGAACTCCAGTAGCCGCAGCGCCGCATCCGAGGGCACCTTGGGCGAGAAGCCGAACCACATCGCGATCTCGACATTCAGATGGCCGATCAGGAAATCCCGCGCCGCCTCACGCGGGATGCCGTAGCTGGTTTCGCATTCGTCCACCGCCTCGGTCATGATGTCGACCATGCACATCGCCAGCATCTCGGACAGGCCAGGCTCCAGAATGGCCAGCTGCTCCACCGTTACCCGGTGGGTCTTGGTAACCGGCGACCACATCGCCTCGCAGATCTCGGCACCAAGGGCATAGTGCGCCTCCGGCCCCTGCATCAGGGCGCAGACGATCGCCTGCTTGGCGATGCCGCCGTGATAGTCGCGGCGGGCTGCCCAATCCGTCTCGTCGTTGTAGAGCGGCGGGTGGCAAGGATGGCCGACGAAATAGGTGAGGTCGGGGCGGTCCTTCGGCAGCACGTCCGCATAAGGTGCAGCCGCATCCAGGATCAGCAGCATGGTGCCAGCGGACAGCATGGGCGCAATCTCGGCAGCGACAGCGCCGATGATGTTGTCTGGAAGGGCCAGCACCACAACTCTTGCGCCCTTCAGCCCGGTCGCGACGTCCATCGCCGGGATTCCCGCTTCTGCCAGCCGCGCCCGACCGACATCACCGATCTCGACCGCGCGCAGGTCATGTCCGGCATCAAACAGCTTCTTGGTGACGCGGAATCCCATCTTTCCACCTGCACCAAGGACAGCGACCGAATGCCTCATCTTGCTTCTCCCTAGGCTGGGCCAAGGGCGGCCCGAATCTTCTTCCAATGACTGAGAAGATAGTTAGTATACCATCATATAGGTTGTCACCCCCTTTCAGCCTCTGACCGCAAGAGCAGCCCATGGCCCGCCGACACCTCATTTCCGTCTCGACCGTGGTTCTGGACGGACAGGTCTTCGAACGGGGGTTGGAGCTTTTGGCGATGGCGGGAGCCACGTCGGTTGAGCCTGCGTTCATCGAGGGGTACATGCCGTTCGATGAGGCGACGTTCACTGAAAGACAGGGCGTCTTCTTGGCACAAAAGCTGCGCAATGCAGGGCTTGGGGTGCAGGCGATATCCGCGCATATCGACCTTGGCGGTAGCGCCGGCCCAGAGAAACTGCTTCGACGGCTGGATTTTGCTTCGGCGGCGGGCGCTCGGATCGTCATCACCAATGCCACGACCGCTGACCGGACAAGCGGTATGCTCAAGACAATCGCCGCGATCCAGCCGGAGCTTGTCACACGCGACATGGTCGTCGCACTGGAAAACCCCGGCCACGGGGCGAATGCTCTCCTGCCCGATGGCGCCCGGGGGGCGGCATTTGTAGCGTCGCTTGCCGATCCGCGCATTCGGATGAACTATGACATCGGCAATGCCGAAACCTACGGCGCCCGGATTGCCAGCGCAGCAGACGACCTCGCGCTTGCCCTTCCGGTGACCGCGCACCTGCACCTGAAGGACGTCCGGACCCTGGGCAAGCATTGGCAATTCTGCGCGCTTGGTCAGGGCGATATCGGATACGGCACGACGCTTGCGATCGACAAACTTCCTGAAGACCTGCCCATCGGGATCGAGCACCCGATCCGCCTCTGGCGTCCAAATCGCGGCGATCCCCAAAGGGGGACGGAGGTGCCGGATGAAGCCACCGTGGTTGCTGCCGTGCGCGAAGCTCTTGCCTGCGTGGAAGCTGGGCTGATGTCTGCAAAGCCTTCCAACTGACCATCGGCTCCGGAGCTGCTAAACCCCAGGCTTGGAAACAAGTTCTCTGACATCGGGTGCGCAAAGACAACTGAGCACTGTCCGGAGGCGGGTGATTTGCGGTGCAGGGAACCGGCCAGATGAAATAGGAAACGCCATGCCACGACCGGAAACCAGTCGGCCTCATCCGTGTGTCACACCTATGTGGCACACCAGTTGCCGAGGCTTTAGGGCTTTGATTTAAAAGGGTCTGGTGGAGCAGAGGGGGATCGAACCCCTGACCTCGTCATTGCGAACGACGCGCTCTCCCAACTGAGCTACTGCCCCAAGACCGAGGCGCTGTTTGGCCGAAGCTACGGCAATTGTCAAGAAAGGGGCGGGCGCTCCGGGGTCAGAGGAAGTCTTCTTCCTCGCCGGAAACGTCGATGCCCAGCGCCTCCAGACCAGCCTCCAGATTCTCGGCCAGATGCGGCATGCCCATCAGGTAGTCGGCAGTGGGAACCGTGGCCTCGGACGTGGCGGTGGCGACGGCCTCGTCGAAATCCTCGGGCTCGAAGGCACCGCGGCCGGTCCAGGCGACGGCGGTGAGCTGGGCCTTTTCCTCATCGTTCAGGTCGCTGATGAATGCGTGCAGTTCGCGGTCGCCGACCGGCCCCTCGCGCGCGAGGAAGATCACGTGGACAACCTTGGCCGGGGTGATCTCAAGCATGGCGGGCCTCCGTTTGCTTTGGGTCATGGTCGCCGATGCGGGACACACACGCAAGCGGCGTCTCTGACCCCTTCAGGCCAGCGCCCAGACCGTCACACCATGCGCCACCGCACCGGCCAAGGTGGCCAGCACGACCGAACGGCCGGCAAGGTAAACCGTCAGCACGGCGACAATGCCCGTGGCTACGGGAAGAACCTGGGACAGGTGCAACGACAGCGACGGCAGGATCGCCGCTACAAAAAGCGTGGCAATCGCGGCAGGGCCGGTGGCGGCGAGAAACCGCTCCAGCAGGCTGTCGGGGGCCAGGCGCTCGGTCCGGGCCAGGGTGGGCAGCACCCGGAAAGCCCAGTTCGCGGCACCCGCCAGCAGGGCGATGGTCAGCACCTCCAGGTTCATCGGCGCATCAGCCCGGACAGGGCCCCAGCGACCATGCCCAAGAGGATGCCGGTCGTAGGACTGACCAATACCGTGCCGGTGACCGTTGTCACCCCCGCCACCATGATGACCGGAAACTGCGCCCGCGACAGGATCGACAGCAAGAGCGCGAGAAACAGCGCCGGCAGCATGAAGCCCAGCCCGGCGCTTAAGGAAGGCCACCCCTGCAGTGCTCCCCCACCGGCAAGCGCACCCACTGCCGTTCCGGCGAGCCAGCTGGCATAGGCGCCGGCTCCCAGCCCCGCCATGTAGCCTTCGGAAAACCGCTGCCCTCGCGCCAGCGCGCCCAGCGCCTGGCCAAAGACCTCGTCCGTCAGCCCGAAGGCCCAGACCCAGGCGCGGCGCGTGCTGGCTCCTTCGCCCGCCGCACGCATCAGCGCCGGGCCATAAAGGACATGCCGCAGGTTCATCGCGATCAGCGTGAAGGCCGCTACCAGAACCGGCGCGCCCGAAGTAACCAGCGCCAGCGCGAGGAACTGCGAGGCTCCTGCGTAGATGAACAGCGACAGCGCAAAAGCCTCGGTCCCGGTCAGCCCCGCCCCAGTGGCGGCCACACCGAAGGAAAATGCGATGGGAAAATACCCCATGGCGATGGGAAGGCTGGCAAACAGGCCGTCGACAACAGGCGGGCGGGTCATGGTCGCCAGCGCTACCCCGGCGCTGCGGGTGGCGTCAATGCCGGGCCCTGATGAAAGCCGTACTTGCCTTGCGGCCCGGCTCTCGTTCATTCTGGACCTCGCGTCCCCCTGCTGCAGGATGGTT
>JANPJZ010000326.1:0-1757 GCA_031425795.1 Rhodobacter sp.
TCAGATGCCGCATTTCGAGATCACCCCTGACGAGATGCGCGGCCTGGCCGAATTTCTGCGCTGGGCCGATCAGACAGACACCCAAGGCTGGCCGCCCACGGATGCGGGATAGGAAAACATCATGAAATATCAATCGCAAAAGGTGGCTTACGCCTATTTCCTTGTCGCCATGGCCTTGTTCGGCATTCAGGTGCTGGGCGGTTTGCTGGCGGGCTGGATCTACGTCTCGCCCAACACCCTGTCGGAGGCCTTGCCCTTCAACATTGTCCGGATGATCCACACCAATTCGCTGATCGTCTGGCTTCTGCTGGGCTTCTTCGGGGCCGCCTATTTCCTCGTGCCCGAGGAATCGGAGCGTGAGATCTGGTCGGTGAAGCTGGCCTATCTGCAGCTTGCCATCCTGGTGATCGGCACGCTGGGGGCCGTCGCCAGCTATCTTGTCGGCATCCACGGCGGGCGCGAGTTTCTGGAGCAGCCGCTCTGGGTCAAGGTCGGCATCCTGGTTGCCGCGCTGATCTTCCTTCTCAACATCTCCATGACCGTGCTGTCCGGCCGCAAGACGGCCATCACCGGCGTCCTGTTGACCGGGCTGTGGCTTCTGTCGCTGCTGTGGCTCTTCTCCTTCGTCAACCCAAACAACTTAAGCCTCGACAAGATGTACTGGTGGTTCATCGTCCACCTCTGGGTGGAGGGCACGTGGGAACTGGTCATGGCGTCGATCCTGGCCTTCCTGATGCTGAAGCTGACCGGGGTCGACCGCGAGGTGATCGAGAAATGGCTTTACGTCATCGTCGCCACCGCGCTCTTTTCCGGCATCCTTGGCACCGGGCACCACTTCTACTGGATCGGGCTGCCCAGCTATTGGCAGTGGACAGGCTCCATCTTCTCGGCCTTCGAGGTGGTGCCCTTCTTCGGGATGATGTCCTTTGCCTTCGTCATGGTCTGGAAGGGGCGGCGCAACCATCCCAACAAGGCGGCGCTTCTGTGGGCGCTGGGCTCGGCGACGGTGGCCTTCTTCGGGGCGGGCGTCTGGGGGTTCCTGCACACGTTCCACGGGGTGAACTTCTACACCCATGGCACGCAGATCACGGCGGCCCACGGGCACCTGTCTTTCTACGGGGCCTATGTGGCGATGAACCTGGCGATCATCACCTATGCCATGCCGCTGCTGCGGGGGCGTGCGCCCTATAACCAGGTGCTGAACATGGTGTCGTTCTGGCTGATGACCGGGGGCATGGCGTTCATGACCTTTGTCCTGACCTTCGCCGGCACGATCCAGACCCATATGCAGCGGGTGGTCGGGGACTATTACATGGACGTGCAAGACCAGTTGAGCCTGTTCTACATGATGCGCTTCGGTGCGGGCATTGCCGTGGTGCTTGGCGTGATCCTGTTCATCTATTCGCAGCTTGTGGTGCGGCGCGAGATCATCGCTCCGGGTCCCGTCGCGCTGGGTGAGGCGTCATGAACGCGCTGACCCCGGAACGCACCGTCCCCTACTACCGCCCCGTCGCACAGGAAGTCGCCCTGTTCGAAGCGGCCCATGCACGCGGTCTGCCCCTTCTTCTGAAGGGGCCGACCGGCTGCGGCAAGACGCGCTTCGTGGAGCATATGGCGGCTCGTCTGGGCCGCCCGCTGTATACCGTCGCCTGCCAGGACGACCTCTCCGCCGCCGACCTGCTCGGGCGCTACCTGCTGCGCGGCGGCGCGACGGAGTGGGTGGACGGCCCCCTGACCCGCGCCGTCCGGGAGGGGGC
>JANPJZ010000327.1:0-9072 GCA_031425795.1 Rhodobacter sp.
GGATGTTCCTTACGAAGCGATGATCGAGCGGGAACCGATCACGGTCATCTGCTCGCGCATGGGCTGGATCAGGGCGATGAAGGGCCATGTCGATCTGGCACTGGAGCAGAAGTTCAAGGACGGCGACGGCCCGCGTTTCGCCTTCCATGCCGAAACCACCGACAAGATCCTGCTGGTGGCCGAAAACGGCCGGTTCTTCACGCTCTTGGGCGCCAATCTGCCCGGCGGGCGCGGGATGGGCGAACCGGTCCGCCTGATGGTCGACCTGCCGAATGACACCGGCATCACCCATCTGATGATCTACCGTGCGGGGGAAAGACTGTTGCTCGCCTCGTCTGCCGGGGATGGCTTCATCGTCCCGGCGGAAGAACTGGTCGCCCAGACCAAGGCAGGGAAGGCCGTTCTGACTGTGCGCGATGGCGTCAAGACGGCGGTCTGCGTCAAGGTGCAGGGCGACACCATCGCCGTGGTTGGCGACAACCGCAAGATGCTGGTTTTTCCGGTGGCCGAGTTGCCGGAAATGGCCCGGGGCAAGGGCGTGCGGTTGCAAAAGTACAAGGACGGCGGGTTGTCAGACGCGGTGACCTTCCGGCTGGCCGACGGGCTGTCGTGGAAGGACCCTGCCGGTCGGACGCGAACCGAGATCGACCTTGGCGAATGGCAAGGTGCACGTGCCACCGCTGGCAAGATGGCGCCACGCGGCTTTCCGCGGGACAACCGGTTTACCTGAGGTTCCGCTCGTCGATGACTTCGTCACTCCTCGCTGACTGCGCGACGAGGAGACGAAGTCGAACGAGGAGCCTGCCAGAGACGCCCAATCAGGCTTGAATTTCCCAGCCCCACGGGCTAAGTCGCCGCGCGTGTAACTTGGGGGTCCCTCGCGGCCCGATCAAAACGAGGCGGAATTCGCAATGGGCAAGGCAAAGTTTGAACGCAACAAGCCGCACGTCAACATCGGCACGATCGGCCACGTTGACCACGGCAAGACGACGCTGACGGCGGCGATCACGAAGTATTTCGGCGAATTCCGGGCCTACGACCAGATCGACGGCGCGCCGGAAGAGCGGGCTCGCGGGATCACGATCTCGACCGCCCACGTGGAGTACGAGACCGAGGCGCGTCACTACGCCCACGTCGACTGCCCCGGCCACGCCGACTACGTCAAGAACATGATCACCGGCGCTGCCCAGATGGACGGCGCGATCCTGGTCTGCGCCGCCTCGGACGGCCCGATGCCGCAAACGCGCGAGCACATCCTGCTGGGCCGTCAGGTCGGCATTCCCTACATGGTCTGCTACATGAACAAGATCGACCTCGTCGATGACGAGGAACTGGTCGAGCTGGTGGAAATGGAAATCCGCGAGCTGTTCTCCAGCTACGAATACCCCGGCGACGACATTCCGATCGTCAAGGGCAGCGCGCACCAGGCCATGATCGGTGAGCGCAAGGACATCGGCGAAGACAGCATCCGCGCGCTGATGAAGGCCGTGGATGACTACATTCCGACCCCGGCGCGGGCCATCGACCAGCCCTTCCTGATGCCGATCGAAGACGTGTTCTCGATTTCGGGCCGTGGCACGGTTGTCACGGGCCGGATCGAGCGTGGCGTGATCAACGTTGGTGACGAAATCGAGATCGTCGGCATCCGCGACACCAAGAAGTCGGTCTGCACCGGCGTCGAGATGTTCCGCAAGCTCCTGGACCGTGGGGAAGCTGGCGACAACGTCGGGATCCTCTTGCGCGGCATCGACCGTGAGGGCGTGGAGCGTGGGCAGGTGCTGTGCAAGCCGAAGTCGGTGAACCCGCACACCAAGTTCGAAGCTGAAGCCTACATCCTGACCAAGGAAGAAGGCGGCCGCCACACCCCGTTCTTCGCGAACTACCGCCCGCAGTTCTACTTCCGGACCACGGACGTGACCGGGACCGTGCAGCTGCCGGAAGGCACTGAAATGGTCATGCCGGGCGACAACCTGAAGTTCGTGGTCGAGCTGATCGCCCCGATCGCGATGGAAGAAAAACTGCGCTTCGCCATCCGCGAAGGCGGCCGCACCGTCGGCGCAGGCGTCGTCTCGAAGATCATCGCCTGATTTAAAGGTAAAGTCGGAGCAGCGAAGGCCGTCCTTTCCGGGGCGGCCTTTTCTCACATGCCGGAATGATGAATTGACGATTCGCCCGTTCCGTCCCAACCTTGACTGCAATGATTGGGGGGAGACCAGCGATGTGCCAGATGTTCGCCGGGCAGGACCCGGCCCGCTATGAATATGTGACCCGCCGCCTGCGTTTGAACGGTCAGTCGACGTCGATCCGGCTGGAACGGGCCTTTTGGGGGATTGTCGACCAGATGGCCGAAAAGGATGGCACGCCGACGCCAGCCTTTTTGTCCAAGCTCCATTCCGAAGTGCTCGAGCAACAGGGCGAGGCGACGAATTTCACATCCCTGCTGCGCTGTGCCTGCATGATCCACCTGGGCGAGTTGGACCAGCAGCCACAGACCAACCGGCGCTTTGCGGCGGAATAGGTAAAACTGCACTGTAGTAGTCCGCTACTACCTGCCCCGAAATTGGTCCTTTAACCTTACCAAAATCGACTGCCGGTTTGGGGGATTCATGGCCAAGGCAATCCATTCGATGATCCGCGTGCTGGATGAGGCACGCTCGCTTGCGTTTTACGAGGCGGCGTTCGGGCTGACCGTGGCGGACCGGCTGGATTTCGACAGCTTCACCTTGATTTACCTTTCCAACGCCGAAAGCACTTTCGAGGTGGAGCTGACCGTCAACAAGGGCCGGACCGAGCCTTACAATCTTGGTGACGGCTATGGCCATCTGGCGGTGTCGGTGGATGACGTGAACGCCGAACACGCCCGGATGACAGAAACGGGCCTCGCCCCGCGCAAGCTGGTAGATTTCGCACCGGCCGGCGCCGTCATCGCGCGTTTTTTCTTCATCGCTGATCCGGATGGCTACCAGATCGAGGTTCTGCAACGCGGCGGACGCTATCTCTGAGGAGGGGGACGCGCCCAGACCCAGCCAAAACACGACCAAAAGCTAGGGAGGACGACCATGACAAAACACGAGATTCGGGGGCTGACCCGCAGGCAGCTTCTGACACGCACGGTTGCAGCCGGAGCGCTGGCGGTGTCCGGCGCAGGCTTCATTGCCGCCCCGGACGCCGCCTGGGCGCTGGAGGTGTCGGTGATCACACCGGCCCAGATGGCGACACTACTGCAGATGGCGCGCGACATCTATCCGCATGATCAGGTACCGGACCAATTCTATGCCGTGGCCGTCAAGGGCTATGACGCCGAGGACCGGAAAGACTTCGTCGCCACCGGCGTTGCCGAGCTTGATGCCGCAGCCAAGGCGCAAGGCCATGCCGACTATGTCAGCATCGGGTGGGAGGAGGACCGCGTGAAGGTCCTGCAAGCGATCGAATCCTCGGTCTTCTTCCAGACTGTCCGCTCTGGCCTGGTGACCGGGCTTTACAACCAGAAAGAGGTCTGGCCGATCTTCGGTTACGAGGGGGAAAGCTTCTCCAAAGGCGGTTACATCGACCGTGGCTTCGACGACATCAACTGGCTGTAAGGGGGACGACACATGGCAACGTTTGATCTGAACGACGACCAGGTTGTCGTCATCATCGGCACCGGCGCGGGCGGCGGGGTTCTGGCGAATGAGCTGGCGCAGAAGGGCGTCAAGGTCGTGGCGCTGGAGGCTGGTGGGCGCTATCTGCCCGAAGACTACATCAACGACGAATGGGAAAGCTTCGGCCAGCTGGCCTGGCTGGACACCCGCACAACATCCGGCGACTGGCGTGTGGCCAAGGATTTCTCCGGCCTGCCCGCATGGATCGTCAAGGCTGTCGGGGGCACGACCACCCACTGGGCCGGGGCAAGCCTGCGCTTCCAGGACCATGAGTGGAAGGCGCTCAGCACCTATGGCGCGGTTGAAGGGGCGAACCTTCTCGACTGGCCGATCGACGGGGCCGAGATGGCGCCGTGGTACGAAAAGGCCGAAACGAAGCTTGGGGTGACCCGCACCGGTGACCGCGCGGGCCTGCCCGGCAACAACAACTTCAAGGTTTTCGAGAAGGGCGCCAAGGCCATTGGCTACAACGATGTGCACACCGGCCGGATGGCGATCAACTCGGCCGATTACGACGGCCGGATGGCCTGCCAGCAGACCGGCTTCTGCTTTCAGGGCTGCAAGTGGGGCGCGAAATGGTCCGCCGCCTACACTGACATCCCGGCGGGAGAAGCGACTGGCAACCTCGAAGTGCGCGACCGCAGCCATGTGGCGAAGATTCTGCACGACGACACCGGCAAGGTGACGGCAGTCGAATACTTCGACAAGGACGGCACCCTGCAGACCCAGAAGGCCCGCATCGTCTGCGTCGCGGGCAACACCATCGAAAGCCCGCGCCTTTTACTGAACTCGGCGTCCGAGATGTACCCGAACGGTCTGGCAAACTCGTCCGACCAGGTTGGGCGCAACTACATGCGGCACGTCACCGGGTCGGTCTATGCGATCTTCGACAAGCCGGTGAAGATGTGGCGCGGCACGACCATGGCGGGCATCGTCCAGGACGAAGCGCGACATGATCCCGCACGCGGCTTCGTCGGCGGGTATGAGCTTGAGACGCTGGCCCTTGGCCTGCCGTTCATGGCCGCATTCCTTAACCCCGGCGGCTGGGGCAGGGGCTTCACCACCGCGCTTGACCATTACGAGAACATGGCCGGCATGTGGATCGTGGGCGAGGACGTCCCGCAGGCCAACAACCGCGTCACCCTGTCGGCCGATGCCAAGGACCAGTTCGGCCTGCCTGCGCCGAACGTCCACTACTCCGACCACCCGAACGACGTGGCGATGCGTGACCACGCCTACAAGCAGGGCATCGCGATGTATGAGGCCGTTGGGGCCACCCGTGCCTTCCCGACTCCGCCGTACCCGTCGACCCACAACCTTGGCACCAACCGCATGTCGGAACGGCCCGAGGATGGCGTTTGCAACAAATGGGGCCAGACCCACGACATTGCGAACCTCTTCATCTCGGACGGCTCGCAGTTCACCACGGGGGCCGCGGAGAACCCGACCTTGACGATCGTGGCCCTGGCAATTCGCCAGGCCGACCACATTGCCAAGGAAATGGCGGCAGGCACGATCTGACGGACCAAGTATCCCGGTTCAGGGGCGCCCCGCCGATGCGGGGCGCCCCCCTTTCATTTTCGCTCGCCAGACGGTAATGTTACACCTTCAATGATGGAGGCAGCGATGGACCTGAATGCTTGAACCGTTCCTTTGAACCGTTCTGGAAAGGTCCACTCATGTCTCTCGATCCTGCGCGGGTACACCCGCTGGCTTTTGCGGATGGCCGCGTCCATCCGAACATGGTCCACCTGAACCAGGTGATCGACCACCCGAACATCACCGTCGGTGACTTCACCTACGCCAATGACTTCGATCCGCCTGCGGATTGGGCGGCGCGGTTGGCTCCCTACCTTTACCCCGGCGCGCCGGAGCTGCTGCAGATCGGCCGGTTCTGCCAGATCGCCCACGGTGTGCGCTTCATCACCGCCTCGGCCAATCACGACATGACGGGGCTGACGACCTACCCGTTCCCGGTCTTTGATCCCGCAACCCTTGCAGCCTACCGAGACGGATTTTCCGGCCTGCCGGATACGATCATCGGCAACGATGTCTGGATCGGCCATGGCGCGATCCTGCTACCCGGCGTGCAGGTCGGCGACGGCACCATCATCGGCGCGGGCTCTGTCGTTTCGGGCAAGGTGGCGCCCTACTCAATTGTCGCGGGCAACCCCGCCCGCCAGCTCCGGCTGCGCTTTTCGCCCGAGGACATCGGGACCCTGCTGGCTCTGCAATGGTGGGACTGGCCGGTTGACCGCATCAGGCGGGCCGTCCCGGCGCTGATGGCCGGAGACCTTGCTGCGTTGATGATCGTCTGACCGCCTGCCTCGCCGTCAGTGTCGCATCCGCCAGGCGTCGCGCACACCGGGGTTGGTCAGGACCATCTGACGCTGTGCCGCAAACAGACGCGCTGGCAGGAAAGGGCTGAACGCCTGCTCCGCCGCCGTGATGCCTGCGATCAGGCCTGCATCGTCCAGTGGCACGGTGCGGGCTGCCTCAAGCTCTGCGGCGGTGATCCGGACCGTCGGCACGAAGACAGCGCAGAACTTGCCCGCCAGCGCCACCAGCGTGAAGCAATCGGCCAAGGCAGCCATCTGCGCCGAAAGCCAGGGCTGCTTGGAATGCAGAAAGTCCTGATGCACCAGCACCGACCGCCCCGGTTCCAGCGCCGGGAGGAACTGATCGGCAATCCGGTCCGCTGTGCGCGGTGATTTTGCGGCGTCCACCGCCAGGATCTCTACCGCGCCGCCCGCCCAGTCTTGTCGTGCGATGTCGCCCTTGACGAAGACCGTCCGGTCGCCCCAGGGCGCCAGCGCCGTCCGAACCTGCGTCAGCATGTCGGTTTCGCCCTCAGGCGTGGCAAAGCGGTCATAGGTGTAAAGCAGCGCTGCGCTTTTTCCCGCAGCCAGCCCTGCCAGCAACCGCGCTGCGGACCCGCCGCGATGCGAGCCAAGGTCGATCACAGCGCCGGTCCCCTCAGCCCGGGCGGCCAGCCAGTAGTATAGCCTGGCCTCATCCGCCGTCAGCATCGACGGCACCTTAAGCGCCTCGGCCAGCATGGCATCAGTGACAGCTTCCCATGGTCGCCCAGCCCAATTCACATCACCAAGCTGCATCCAGCACCCCTTTAGGCCACCCCCGACTGAAAGCACGAATCCGCCCCGAAGCAAGGCGAGATTCGCCTTGATTTCCCCCCGGCCCTGCCGTAACCCCTGCCCCGCGTAGGGGTATAGCTCAGTTGGTAGAGCGACGGTCTCCAAAACCGTAGGTCGCGGGTTCAAGCCCTGCTGCCCCTGCCATTGCCGACCGACACTGCGCACGACTGCGGCTCCCGCTTGAATTCCGCCGGCCGAAGCCGTATCTCCTGCGTGACTCTAGTTCCGGATACCCCCATGGCCATGACGAACCCCCTTCAGTTCCTGCAGCAGACCCGGGCCGAGGTGGCCAAGGTCGTCTGGCCGACGCGCCGCGAGGTGCTTTTGACCACGCTGATGGTATTCGTGCTTTCTGCGCTTGCGGCGGTGTTTTTCAGCCTCGTCGATCTCGGCATCCGCACCGGCCTGCAAGCAATCATCGGCGCCTGAGCTCCGGTTCCCTCTTGAATTGACGGCGGGGTCGGGATAACCCCTGCCCAACCAAAGGGACACTGGCGCGCATCGATTCGGGGTGCGCGCTGTTTTTTGTTCCGGGCGTAAAGAAGTGCGGGCCGCAAAGGCTCCGGGCAGCAAGGAAGATTATGACGATGGCGAAGCGCTGGTATTCGGTGAGCGTTCTCTCGAACTTCGAGAAGAAGATCGCCGAACAGATCAAGACCGCCGTCGCCGATGCCGGTCTTGAAGAAGAGATCGACGAGGTTCTGGTCCCGACCGAAGAAGTGATCGAGATGCGTCGCGGTAAGAAGGTCACGTCCGAGCGTCGCTTCATGCCGGGCTACGTGCTTGTCCACATGGAAATGTCGAACAAGGGCTACCACCTGATTTCGTCGATCAACCGGGTGACCGGTTTCCTTGGCCCGCAAGGCAAGCCGATGCCGATGCGCGACGCCGAGGTGAACGCGATCCTGAACCGCGTCGAGGAAGGTCTGGAAGCTCCGCGCAACCTGATCCGCTTCGACATCGGCGAGACCGTGCAAGTGACCGACGGCCCGTTCGAGGGCTTCTCCGGTATGGTCGAGGATGTGGACGAGGCGCACAACCGCCTGAAGGTCACCGTGTCGATCTTCGGCAGGGCAACGCCCGTTGAACTGGAATTCACTCAGGTCTCCAAGGGGAACTGAGGAACGCGTGGGAGGCGAGCGTCCCCGACAGGATCGGGGATGACGGACCGGACCACTAAACCGCATCCCCCAATTCCGGGCCGGATGCAGTGACAAAGGAGAAGGCCAGATGGCCAAGAAGATTATCGGCAGCCTGAAGCTGCAAGTGAAAGCGGGCCAGGCGAACCCGTCCCCGCCGGTCGGTCCGGCGCTGGGTCAGCGCGGGCTGAACATCATGGCCTTCGTGAAGGAATTCAACGCGAAGACCGCCGACGTGACGCCGGGCACGCCCACGCCCGTCATCATCACCTACTACCAGGACAAGTCCTTCAGCCTGGAGTTCAAGACCGCCCCCGCCGCGTTCCTGATCAAGCAGGCCGCCGGTCTGCCGTCGGTTGGCAAGCGCAACCGTGCCAAGGGTTCGGTCAAGCCGGGCCATGACGTTGCCGGGTCGATCACCACGGCGCAGCTGCGCAAGATCGCCGAGACCAAGATGAAGGACCTGAACGCGAACTCTGTCGAGGCCGCGATGAAGATCATTCTCGGGTCGGCGCAATCCTGCGGCATCGAAGTGAAGGGCTGAGGAACATGACCAAAGTTGCAAAGCGCGTCGCCAAGGCGACCGAAGCCTTCGCAGGCAAGACCAATATCACCGTCGAAGACGCCGTGAAGCTGATCAAGGGCGCGGCTTCGGCCAAGTTCGACGAAACGCTGGAAATCGCGATGAACCTTGGCGTTGACCCGCGCCACGCCGACCAGATGGTCCGCGGTGTGGTCCAGTTGCCGAATGGTACCGGCAAGACCGTCCGCGTCGCCGTCTTCGCCCGTGGCGCCAAGGCTGATGAAGCTAAGGCCGCCGGTGCGGACATCGTTGGCGCAGAAGACCTGATGGAGACGATCCAGTCCGGCAAGATCGAGTTCGACCGTTGCATCGCGACACCGGACCTGATGCCGCTGGTCGGACGCCTCGGCAAGATCCTCGGCCCGCGCAACCTGATGCCGAACCCGAAGGTCGGCACGGTGACGATGGACGTGAAAACGGCCGTTGAAGCAGCCAAGGGCGGCGAAGTGCAGTTCAAGGTCGAGAAAGCCGGCGTGATCCATGCCGGGATCGGCAAGGTCAGCTTTACCGAAGACAAGCTGGCAGAGAACATCCGCGCCTTCGTCGACGCCGTG
>JANPJZ010000328.1:0-6499 GCA_031425795.1 Rhodobacter sp.
GGGCAGACGGCCCGTGGTCGGGATCATCGGCAACAGTTATCTGTTGAACGATCATTACCCGGTGCATTCCGGTGGCACGATGAACTCGGCCGCGGTGGCCGAGGTTGCGGGCTGCCTGCCGCTGATCATCCCGTCGGACCCGCGGCTGGTCACAGTGGAGGACCTTCTGGAGTTGTGCGACGGTTTCCTGCTGACTGGTGGCCGCCCGAACGTGCATCCGAACGAATATGGCGAGGAAGAGACCCCGGCCCATGGGTGTTTTGACCGCTGCCGCGATGCGATCACGCTGCCGTTGATCCGCGCCTGTGTGGAGCGGGGACAGCCATTCTTCGGCATCTGCCGCGGCTTTCAGGAGGTGAACGTGGCTTTGGGGGGCACACTTTACCCCGAGATCCGTGAATTGCCGGGGCGAATGAACCACCGGATGCCACCGGACGGCACGCTTGAGGAGCAGTTCGCCCTGCGCCATGCCGTCAGCTTCAGTGAAGATGGCCCGTTCCATCGGCTGATGGGCGCGCAAGAGGTGATGACGAACACGCTACATGGCCAGGGCATCGCGCGGGCTGCCCCGCGAGTGGTGGTCGATGGCGTGGCACCCGATGGGACGGCTGAGGCGATCTATGTGAAGGACGCGCCTGGCTTCACGCTGTCGGTGCAGTGGCACCCGGAATGGAACGCGGCCAGCGATCCGGTGTCGCGCCCGCTGTTCGAGGCGTTTGGTCGGTCTGCTGCCGCCTGGGCCGAGGGTGTGGTGCTCGACGGTGGGCGGGTTAAAGGGGCCGCAGTTTCAGCCGGATGATCCGGTTCTCACGCCGGGTGACCACCTCGAAGCGGAAGCCGTGGAAGCTGAAGACCTGCCCCTCATTCGGAATCATCTGCGCTTCGTGAATCACAAGACCGGCGATGGTGTTCGCCTCGTCGTCCGGCAGGCGCCAGTCGGTCGCGCGGTTCAGGTCGCGGATCGTCATCGCCCCGTCGATCAGGAAGGTGCCGTCCTCGCCCGGCGTGAGGCCTGAATCCTTGTGGACCACGTCAAATTCGTCGGTGATGTCGCCGACGATCTCTTCCAGGATATCCTCCAGCGTGATCAGCCCCTGCAGCGCGCCGTATTCATCCACGACCAGCGCGAAATGGGTGCGGCGGGACAGAAACTCGCGCATCTGTTCATCAAGTGACGTGGTTTCCGGGATGAAGTAGGGCTTCATTGCCACCTTCACGATGTCGAGCTTCTGAATCCCGTCAACCGACCCTTCGACGCCGCGCACCAGACGGTCCACCTCGCGCAAGAGGTCCTTGGCATGGACGACACCAAGGATGTTGTCGTCGCTGCCACGAAAGATCGGCAGGCGGGTGTGAGAGGAGGCGAGCACACGGGTGATGATCTCGCCGGGTGGCAGGTCGGCGTCAATCATCTCCACCTGGCGGCGGTGGCGCATGATTTCGTCCACCGTGCGGTGCGACAGGTCAAGCGCGCCGAGCAGTCGGTCACGGTCGGCCTTTTCCACCGCGCCCTCGGAGTGGCCAAGCGCGATCGCCCCGGCGATCTCATCGCGCAGGGCCAGCATTTCGCCGCCCGGGTTGGCCCGCACGCCGCACAGCCACAAAAGCCCGCGCACCAGGGCCCGCACGACCGAGACGACGGGCGTGAAGACCACGATCAGGACCCTGATGATCGGGGCCACCCTTGTCGCCACCGGCTCGGGATAGGTGATGGCAAGGGTCTTTGGCATCACCTCGCCGAAGATCAGGACCAGTGCGGTCATCCCCAGAGTGGCCAGCGCCACGCCGCTGTCGCCGAACATCTTGGTGAGGAGCGCCGTCGCCAGGGCCGCCGACAGGATGTTGACGATGTTGTTGCCCAAAAGCAGCGCGCCGATCATCCGCTCACGATCTTCGGTCACTTTGAGGGCGCTTTCCGCCCCCCCGGACCCCCGGTCTGCCTGCTGTTTCAGCTTGGACCTGGACGAGGCGGTCAGCGCGGTTTCCGAGCCGGAGAAGAAGGCCGACAGGGCCAGAAGCACCAGGATGGCGCCAACGGTCAGCCAGAAAGCGGTATCGAGCGCGGCAGAGGGTGGTGGCATCGGCGGCTTCCTGCGGCTTAGCCCTTCCGGGCCAGGGGATGGTGGGTCAGGACAAGCTTTTGCAGATGGTCGTCCAGCACATGGGTGTAAATCTCGGTCGTGGCAATGTCGGCGTGGCCAAGCAGCGTCTGGATCACCCGCAGGTCTGCCCCGCCGGCCAGTAGGTGGGTGGCGAAGGCGTGGCGCAGCACATGGGGGGTCACGCGGGCGGGCGAGAGCCCCGCCAGCACGGCGATATCCTTCAGCATCAGGTGAAAGTGCTGACGGGTCATGTGCCCCTCGCGCCCGGTGCCGGGAAAGAGAAAGCGGGAGGGCGGGCGGCCCGCCTTGCGCGCGGCCTCATCCTCCTGATCGCGGCAGGTCAGCCAGTCGGCCAGGGCGAGGCGGGCAGGGCCGGTGAGCGGTACCATCCGCTCCTTGTCGCCCTTGCCCCGCACCAGGATCATCCGCGGGTTGCCGCGCACGGCCGCGATGGGCAGGCCGACGAGTTCGCTGACGCGGAGGCCGGCGGCGTAAAGGAGTTCCATCAGCGCGATGTTCCGGAGGCGGTCGGCCCGGCTTCGGCCCTTGGTTCGGGCGGCGTCGATCAGGCGGACGACCTCTTCGCGGGTCAGGATTTTCGGCAGGCTGGGGGCCTTGCGGGGGCCGGTGAGGCGCAGGGTGGGGTTGTCGGACCGCCAGCCTTCCTCGAAGGCGAAGCGGTAAAGCTGACGGATGGCCGACAGCCGCCGCGCGCGGGTGGCCTTGGACAGGCCCTGCGCCTCGCAATGAACGAGGTAATCCTCGACCGCGTCGCGCCCGGCCCCGGCCAGTGCGCCGCCGCGCCGGTCCAGCCAGCCGGAAAAGTCCACAAGGTCCCGGCCATAGGCCAGTTGCGTGTTGCGCGCGGCACCGGCATCGGCGGCGCGGGCGTCAAGAAAGGTGGAAATCCACCGACTGGCATCGGGATCGGGCATCGCCTAGCCCCTGCGTTCCAGGATCATCAGCTCCAGCGCGGTGCGACGGGCCAGGGCGTCAAGGCCGACCATCCGGAGGAGCGACAGCCCCTCGGTCACCCCGCGCAGGTCGCCCTGCACGCCACGACCGATGTTGTCGAGTGCCACGAGGATCGCCTCACCCTTGCGGTTGCCGTCGAGCATCGCCTGCGCCTCAACCGACGGGGCGGGGTCACGGAAGGCGGCGGCAATGGCACGGCCAAGCGCTTCGGGCGGCACGATCCCGGTCAGATCTCCGAGGGCAAGGCCCGAGAGGAAGGTGTCAGTGGGGCTGGTCGCCGTGTGGCGCCTTGCCGCAAGGTCAAGGTAGGGCGACAGAAGCCCGATGCGGAAGGCAATGGCATCGGCCTCCCCCTCCAGTGGCACGTCGATCAGCGCTTTGCCGAAAAGGAAGGCGAAGGGAACCTCAAGCTCGGCCTCCTGCATCCGCGCCCAGACCGGGGGCAGGGCAGCCCCGATCGCCTTCGGGTCGCCGGAACTGAGCGCCGCCTCGAAGGTCTGGAAGGCGCTGGTCCGGTCCCAGACCCCGCCGGACGCTGCGGGCTGACGTTCGGTATAGAGCCCGAGGATCACGTTGGGCGGGATCGTCCCGCCCCGGGTCAGACGCTCGGCGGCCTCGATCTGGGCTTTCCAGCCGGCCTTGGGGCCGATCTCGGCATAGGAAAAGGCGACGGGCAGGCCTTCGGTGGGCAAGGGCTCGCCAATGGCCTCATACATCTTCCAGTCGAGCGGCGTGACCGGGCTTGGGGCTGGGGGCGGCGCGTCGCCTTCAAACAGGTCAGGGTCCAGGAACCGGGCAAGGAGCGTGGCCTGATCCTTCGTTATCTCTCCCAACGCCTCGGAGGTGTGGAGAGTGAGGGCAGCGGTATCCCAGTCGCCCGAACGCGCCAGGCAGAAGATGCGCGCGGGCACGGTCGGGGCGAGGTGGGGCGTGTCGGCCATCGCGTCACAGGCGCGGTCTTCGGCCCCGGTCAGCAGCGCCACGTCGAAGGCGCGGCGAAAAAGCTCGGGCGTGGTTGCACCGGCGGCCTCGATAAGCGCCGCCGCCTGCTCCAGCGCGCCAAGGGCAAGAAGCTTGTCGATCCGCACCTGGAGAAGGTCACCCCGGCCACCGGCGTCGACGGGGGCCGCAACCTCTGCCAGCAAGATCGTCAGGAACAGTTGCCGCACGGCGGGAAGATCGCCCGCACGGTCCGCAGTCAGACGGGCCGCGATCTCGGCCGTCAGGCCCGCGCCCCAGAGATCGCGCGGCAGGCCGGACACCGTGGGCGGGATCAGTCCGACCGCGTCCGGCGTCGGCCCGTCCAGCGTGCTTGTGGCGACCGGCTGTGGCAGCGCGCCGCCCTGACCGGTGACCGGCGGCTCGTTGATCGCCAGGGGTACGCCACCGGCATTCTGCCCGGCCGGAACCGACACGGATTGCGACAGCCAATCGATTGCCGACAGGGGACCGCCCGTGTCCTGCGCCAGACCGGGGCCGGGGCTGAGGCCCGCAAGAACGGTGCCTGACAAAAGGCAGATCAGTCCAGCCGCATCAATCCGCATCCAGCACCACAGGCTTTGTAACCTCGCCCTGAACCGGGCTAAGATCACCCAGATAGGCATATACCGTCAACCCGATGAACCCCAGAATCACCAGCAGTACCAGCGCCTTGATGATACGCCACATGGTATCGCCTTTCCTTGCCTCTGCTTCGTGCGGCTTGATCCGCCCGACAATTTTTGCCGTCCTCGTGACCTATGCGGCCCAACTTCGGGTACTGCTGCAATATCTATATAGCATTCCGCAAAACTTCACGCCATTCAGGGGGGAATATTTCCCGCGGCTGCGCAAGGGTGCCGCCGGGTCAAGCAGATGGGCGCAATGGCACAGTTGGCAAAGACCGTGGTCATGGTGGGCATGATGGGGGCCGGAAAAACCGCCGTCGGTACCGCGCTGGCCCGGGTATTGGGCGTGGAGTTCCGCGATTCCGACGAAGAGATCACCCGCGCGGCCAACCGCAGCATTGCCGAAATCTTCGAGCGCGACGGCGAGGCCTTCTTTCGTGCCCGCGAAGCCGAGGTGATCGCCCGGCTGCTTCGTGGCACGCCATGCGTGCTGTCCACCGGCGGAGGGGCCTTTCTCGCCCAGGCGAATCGCAGGATGATCCATGATGTCGGCGTTTCGGTCTGGCTGCGCGCCGACCTTGACCTGCTGTGGCAACGCGTGCGCCACAAGACCACCCGCCCGCTTTTGCGCACCCCGAACCCGCGCGCGACGCTGGGCGCGCTTTACGCCGCCCGGCTTCCCTTCTATGCCGAGGCCGACCTTGTCGTCGACAGCGCGGCCGACCTGTCAGTCGAGGAAATGGCCGGCCGGGTGGTGTCTGCCCTGCGGACAAGGCCGGATGTGCTGGAGGGCTGATCTTGAACGAGGTGGCAGTTGACCTTGGACCGCGGTCCTACGCGGTGCGGATCGGCCCTGGCCTGATCAGCCGCGCCGGGATCGAGATCACGCCGCTACTCCACCGCAAGCGCGTTGCCATCGTCACGGACGAGACCGTGGCCGCACTGCATCTGCCGGCTTTGACGGCGGCCCTGCAGGCCGAGGGGATTGCATCCACCGCCCTTGCCCTGCCGGCGGGCGAGGCGACGAAGGGCTGGGAAAACCTCGCCCGCTGCACCGAATGGCTTCTGGACCAGAAGGTGGAGCGCCGCGATGTGGTCCTTGCACTTGGCGGCGGGGTGATCGGCGATCTGGTCGGCTTTTCCGCCGCCATCCTTCGGCGTGGCGTGCGCTTCGTGCAGCTTCCGACGACGCTCCTCGCGCAGGTCGACAGTTCCGTCGGGGGCAAGACCGGGATCAACACCGCTCAGGGCAAGAACCTGGTCGGCGCGTTCCATCAGCCCAGCCTCGTGTTGGCCGATATCGAGGTTCTGGATACCCTCGCGGACCGCGACCTGCTGTCGGGCTATGGCGAGGTGGTGAAATACGGACTTCTCGGCGATGCGGCCTTTTTCGATTGGCTGGAGGAACAGGGTCCCGCCCTGCGGGGGGGTGACAGTGCAGCACGGCTGCGTGCCGTGACGCGGTCGGTCGAGATGAAGGCCGGGATCGTCAGCCGCGACGAGACGGAAGAGGGCGAACGCGCCCTGCTGAACCTGGGCCACACCTTCTGCCATGCGCTTGAAAAGGCGACCGGATATTCGGACCGCCTTTTGCATGGCGAGGGTGTCGCCATCGGCTGTGCCCTGGCGTTCGAGCTGTCGTCGCGCCTTGGCCTGTGCTCTCAGGAAGACCCGAGCCGCGTCCGCGCGCATCTGTCGGCGATGGGGATGAAGGTCGATCTTGCGGACATTCCGGGGGACCTGCCGGGACCGGAGGCGCTGGTGGCGCTGATGGGACAGGACAAGAAGGTGGTAGACGGGCGCCTGCGCTTCATC
>JANPJZ010000329.1:0-5933 GCA_031425795.1 Rhodobacter sp.
CTGCGAGGGCGGCGGTCACCTCGTCATCGGTGGCGGCGGTGGGGACAGTGCCGGCCGCCTCCAGCGCGGTGTAGGCGCGGTCGCGGGCGGGTTGGCTGTCAAGCTTGGCCACCGGGACGCCACCGACCGTTTCGCCGACGATGTTGGCGACCAGGGCGGCGCGCTGTTCCTCCAGCGTCAGGCGGGCGGGGGCGAGGCCGCTGGTGACCAGAAGGTCGTAGGCCTCGACCTCGGTCAGGTCGGTGCCAGGGGTCAGAGGGCGGGCAATGTTGCCGTCTGGCTCTCCCAGACCGGCCACTCGCGTCGTGGTCAAGAGCGGGTTCAGCGCGGCACGGGTGTCAAGCGACGTGTCCGAGCCAAGCGCTTCGATGGCTGCAACACGGGCGGCGGGATCGGCGTCGAACCGCAGCGTCAGGAAACGCTCCAGCCGTTCCTTCTGCACCTTCAGCGTGGGGTCAGTTTCGGTGGCAATGGACGCGCGGAGGGGTTCCAGGGTCTCGGCCGTGGGGTCGCGCGCGATCGAGGTCAGCGCTTCGGCCCTGCGCAGCGGGTCGGGGTCGGTCAGGGTGAACTGCACCAGCGCGGCGGCGATCACACCACGCACCCCCGCATTCGGCTTCAACTCGGTCAGGTCGCCCTTCGCGGCGGCTCCGGCGGGGGAGCCATCCAGCGCGGTCAGCGTGAAGCCGTCACCCTCAACCGTAGCCACGAAGAGCGCGTCATCGGATTTGCGGATCACCAGCCGTTTCTCGGCCCAGGCGGACAGGATGTCGTCGGCCATCGGGTCGCCACTGGCTGCCAGCGCCGCAATGACCGGGCCGATGGTCTGGCGCGAGGGTTTTTCGATCTGGTCGCGATTCTCCGCCACGATGGCGGCGGCTTCCTGCGCGAGGGCAGGCAGCGGCGCAAGCCAAGACAGGGCCGCGACAAGAAGGGCGGTCAGGCGCATGGGCGTTCCGGACATTGGACTGCGAAAGGTGCGGTCGGGAGAAGGCGGTTCCCTCCCCTCCAAAGTGGGGGAAGGAAGGGGATAGGGGCTACGTCAGGCGGGGGAGCCCCCCCCACCCCCAACCCCTCCCCACGAGGGGGAGGGGAGGCACGTCGCCCCCCTCGTTTCGCAAGAGGCCTGCGGTCAGTAGTTCGACTTCAGCTGGACGCAGGTGGAAGTCTCGGTGTTGTACATCCCGCACTTGAGTTCGGCCCAGTCGGCCTCGAGCACCGCCGATTCGGGCAGATAGTCGGTCCAGGCGTCGCCCGCGACCGGCTCGGTCTGGCTGATGATGTCGAACTGGCCATCGGCGCGGATTTCGCCGATCAGCACCGGCTTGGTCAGGTGGTGGTTCGGCAGCATCTTGGCCATTCCGCCGGTCAGGTTCGGGAATTCCTGGCCGATCATCGCCGCCGACACGGCGTCAACTTCGGTGGTGCCGGCGGCGGTGACCGCGTTCACCCACATGTTGAAGCCGATGTAATGCGCTTCCATCGGGTCATTGGTGACGCGGGCGTCGTCCTTTATGAAGGCCTTCCAGTCGGCGATGAACTTGGCGTTCTCCGGGGTGTCGGCCGACATGAAGTAGTTCCAGGCCGCCAGGTGACCGGCGAGGTTTGTGGTGTCGAGACCCGAAAGCTCTTCCTCACCGACCGAGAAGGCGACGACGGGCAGCGTGTCGGCGGTGACGCCGGCGGCCGCGAGTTCCTTGTAAAAGCCGATGTTTGCATCGCCGTTGATGGTCGAGATGACGCCCACCTTCTTGCCGTCCGCGCCCAGGGCCACCACGTCGCCCACGATCTTCGACCAGTCAGAATGGCCGAAGGGAGTATAGTTGACGAAGATGTCTTCTTTCGGGATGCCCTTCCCGATCAGGTAGGCCTCAAGAATGTTGTTCGTGGTGCGCGGATAGACATAGTCGGTGCCCAGAAGCGCGAACTTGGTCACGCCAAGCTCTTCCAGATAGTAGTCCACCGCCGGGATCGCCTGCTGGTTCGGGGCGGCACCCGTGTAGAACACGTTCTTGGACGATTCCTCGCCCTCGTACTGGACCGGGTAGAACAGCAGGCCGTTCAACTCCTCGATCACCGGCAGCACCGACTTGCGCGACACCGAGGTCCAGCAGCCGAACATCACGTCGACGTTGGATACGGTGAGCAGTTCGCGCGCCTTTTCCGCAAACAGCGGCCAGTCCGAGGCCGGATCGACCACGACCGCCTCAAGCTGCTTGCCCAGAAGACCGCCCTTGGCGTTCTGCGCCTCGATGAGCATCAGCATCGTGTCTTTCAGCGTGGTCTCCGAAATCGCCATCGTGCCGGACAGCGAATGCAGCACGCCGACCTTGATCGTCTCGGCCTGAGCAAAGCCCATGCGTGGCATGGAAAGTGCGGCGGCCGCAGCAGCGCTGGCCAAAAGCGAACGTCTTGTCAAATTCATGTCGTGATCCCCTGTCACTCGGCCGTTTCGCGCCCTTCCTTTCCGCGGAAGTCGCGCCATGTTGAAACGGCAACCCTGGTTGCACCCGTGCGGTGGTGATGTCCGCCAAGACCTGTCGCCACCGCGCACCCCGGCCCCTGATGGGCCGTGCAGGGCAAAGCAAATGCGACCGCTGACGCCGGGGCAATGCCGCCGGGGCCGGCAAGCCTCCGTTGTGGGTGGATGCCCGTTTATTCAGCGCGATTCTGCAATGCAGCAACTTTTTGCGGCAGATGTGCAGGCGAGGTGGTCAGCCGGAGGTCCAGCGGGCCTGCTCAAGCGCCACCCAGCCTTTCGGCAAGGTCGGGGGCGGCGGGCCCGAATCCTGCCAGAACTCCAGCCGGACATGGTCGGCAAGCGCGGGGGTGTCGGCCAGCGCCACCACGGTCCAGAGCAGGTGGAACCCGTCCTCCAGCAGCCCTTCGGCATAAAAGGTGATCTCTTCGGATTCCAACGCCTCGCTTGGGCTCTGGGGCCAGCCCTCGGCATCACCCCAGAACACCAGCGCCTCGATCTCGGGCCGCTTCCGCGCCAGGGCGGCAAGCGGCGCAAGGAAGGCCTCGATCGGGGTTGGCTCCGGTTTGCGCTGGGTCAAGGCATCGGTCCTGTGGATGGGTCATTGATTGGGCGGGGCCTTGGGGAAGTCAATGCCGGCGAGGTCCGCTCCGATGAAATGGGGGCTGCATGAGATACGAATTGCGGGCGTGGCGGCTGGATGGCACGGGCAGCCGGGCCAGCGCGCACGGGGCCGAAGTGGCGCTGGGCACCGACCTCGACAACCGTCCCGGGGCGCTGAACCCGGTGGAGCTGCTGCTTGCCGCGCTGGCCGCCTGCATGATCAAGGGGGCAGAGAGGGTGGCCCCGATGCTGGACTTCGCCTTCGACGGTGTCGAGGTCCGGCTGCAGGCCGAGCGGCAGGATGCACCGCCAAAGCTTACCGCGATCACCTACGAGATCATCGTCAAGACCGGAGAGCGGGGGCCAAGGCTGGACCTTCTGCATCGCAACATTCTGAAATACGGAACGATTTCCAACACCCTCGCGGCGGCGGTGCCGTTGACCGGGACCATCCGCCACGCATGAGCGCCCGGAGTTTTGCAAAACTCCGGACCGATTTCTTGCAAGAAATCGGCGCTTACCGCCGGGTCATCGCAATGCGGATCAGCGCGCGCTCCATCACCGCCATGCCCGGCGCCCGGCTGGCGGAGCGCAACGTGAGGTCCGTCTCCAGCAGCAGCGCCACCGCACTTTCCAGCGCCCGCATCCCCCATTGGCCGGCCTGTCGCCCCATGGCGTCCTTCTGCTTGAAGTTCACCCGCGCCTTCTGGATGCCGATGCTGGCCCCCGCCGGATCGGTCGCCGCCGCATGCAGGATGCGGAAATGGCGCAGCGCGGCAATGCAGATCGTGACCGGCAGGGTGCCCTGGCCCTCCAGCCGCCGGAAGTACGGGCCGATTGCGTCCGTCCGTGCCTCGGCCACGGCGGTCACCAGGTCATCCACCTCGGCCTCGATTGTGGCGGGGGCCATCGCCGCCATCTCGGCTGGCGTCAGCGGCGTGGCATCGCCCCACTTGTAGAGCGCGATCTTCTCCAGCGTCTGGCGGAAATCGCCCGGGTCCAACGCGCGGGCCAAAGTGGTAAGGTCCGTCATCGCCTCACGGCCAAGATCCTGCAGGCCCGCCTGCTTCAGCGCGGCTTCGATCTCTTCCCGTCCCGGAGGTTCGTCATAAAGCCCGATGCAGACCGCCGCCGGGTGCTTTTCAAACAACGTCTTCAATGCCGACTTGCCCGTAAGGTTCCCGGCCGAGACGACGATCACCGCATCCCCCGGCTTCCATTCCTTCAGCGCCACGCCGATCGTGTCGGCCAACCCGTCCGTCGCCTCTTCCAGAAACGCCACGCGTGGGCCGGGGAAGAAACCCACCGCCTTGATCGCGTCCAGAAGAATGCTGCCATCCTTGCGCAGATCGCCGCCTGACATGCGGGCAAGGCGCATCTCGCCCTCGCCCTCCGGGCCGATCAGCGCTGCAATCGCCTCCTGCCGTTTCAGGGCCACCCGCATCGCGTCGGCGCCGAAGATCAGCAACCCGGCACGCCCCGGATCGGGCCTGGCGCAATAGCGGCTCGCCTCGACCCCTTTCAGGATCATGGCAGGCTGGCGGAAACGGCGATCAGGCGGGCGGTGATCTGGTCGGCCAGAATGCGCATCAGCCGGGTTGCCGCATCCTCCTCCGCCGCCAGGCCTGCGACGGTTGATCCCGTGGCGGAATAGGCCGTGAAGTTCTGCACCCGCCCCCCTGCCAGCCGTGCGCCCGTGGCATGGTCGGACAGTGTATAGTCAATCGCCCCGCGCAGGTTGAAGCGGGTGATCTCGTTATCTGTCGTGACCCCGACCCCGACCGCCTGGGTCGTGATGGTATAGGTCAGGTCAAAGCGGTGATCCTCCAGCCGGCCCAGCCGTTCTTCCAGCCTTTCAACCAGATCGAAACCGTTCTTGTCGGTCGGGTCCTGCGCCCGCACCGTTCCCAGAAGTACGGTCGCCGGACCACCCGGCGCATAGGCCGGGGCAAAGCCGCACGCGGCCAGAGCCAGCGGTGCCATGAGCATCATGCGTCTGGACAGGGCACCCCCACCGTATCCCTCCCCCACGCGGGGAAAGGGAGGCGCGAGGCCCTGAGTCTCTTGCCTGGGGCCGGACAAAGCGACCTCCCTCCCCCCTCCGTGGGGGAGGGATGGGGTGGGGGGGCAGCCCAAAGCAGGCAGGCTTTTCTCAGATGACGACATTGATGATGCGCCCCGGCACGACGATGATCTTCTTCACCGGTTGCCCGGCAAGAAACCTGACCACATCCTCATCCGCCAGCGCCAGCTTTTCAACCTCCGCCGCAGGCATATCCTTCGGCACGCTGATCTCCGCCCGCCGCTTGCCGTTGATCTGGATCGGAAGGGTCACGGTATCGTCGATCAGAAGGGCCGGGTCGGCCTTGGGCCAGGGGGCCTGCGCACAAAGACCCACACCGCCCTGATAGGTCCAGATCGATTCCGCGATATGCGGGGTCATCGGCGACATCAGCTTTGCCAGCGTGCGTATCGCCTCTTTCATCGGGCCGGTCGAGGCGTTGGCTTTCGCCAGCGTGTTGGTGAAGCCGTACAGCGCCGCGATGGCCTTGTTAAAGGCGAAGCCTTCAATCCCGCGCGTCACCTCGTCAATGGCTTTCGCGGTTGCCTTTGCCAGCTCGGCATCACCCTCGCCCTTGTGATCGGCAGGCATCTCGCCAATGCGGCTGCACAGTGTCCAGACGCGGGACAGGTGCTTGAAGGCGGCCTCGGCGCCACTTGCCGTCCACTCCACATCCCGTTCCGGGGGCGAGTCCGACATGACGAACCAGCGTGCGGTATCGGCGCCATAGGCGGCGATGATGTCGTTCGGGTCGACGACATTCTTCTTCGATTTCGACATCTTGGCCGA
>JANPJZ010000330.1:0-10836 GCA_031425795.1 Rhodobacter sp.
CCCGCAGCCCCGGTCACCAGCACCTCGCCGCCCGAGGGCACCAGCTCATGATCCTCCAGCGCCAGCACCGCCAGCATCGCCGTGAACCCCGCCGTCCCCACCGCCATGGCTTGCCGCGTCGTCAGGCCCGAGGGCAGCGGCACCAGCCAGTCCGCCTTGACCCGCGCCTTCTGGGCATAGCCGCCCCAATGCACCTCCCCCACCCGCCATCCGGTCAGCACCACCTTGTCGCCGGGCTTGTAGCGGGCATCTTCCGATGCCTCGACCACCCCGGCGAAGTCGATCCCCGCGACATGCGGCCAAGTCCGCACGATCCCCCCGCCGTTCGCAGACAAGGCCAGCCCATCCTTGTAGTTCAGCGTCGAATACTCGACCGCGACCGTCACGTCCCCCGCCGGCAGTTCGCTGTCCTCCAGCTCCCGAATCCGCGCGACCGCAGCCTCGCCGTCCTTCTCCAACACCAGCGCCTGGAACATCTTCGCCTCCCTTTTGGTCGCGTCCAGTCGGTGAGTTTCACGGCGGATTGTCAACCCGTGCCGCCTGCCCTTGGCGCCCAACGAAGCCCCCGTGCCCGCAGATGACCTCGAAGCGCGACGGTCACCGGATGAAGCTGCCGAACAACTGCCTTCCTCTCCGCTACGCCGCACGCTGGCCGTCGCCGCCAAGGTCGGCATCTTCACCGCCACCGTCACCACCACGATGGCGAGTGCCGCGAAGAACAGCTTTGCCGGGGCGGTGGCACAGGGAGGGGCGGGGCCAGAGGACTATGTGCCGCATCTGACGGATTTCGTGGCGCGGGCGAATGGGGTGAAATAAGCAACGGCCTGACCTGGGAGGGGCCATCGCCCCTACCACTCCCCACGCTCAGCCGAAATGACCGGGCGGAGGCCCAAAGCCTCCGTCCAGCCCCCGCCCGCCCCTCGGCGGGGGCTTCTCCCCCGCCCGGGCAGGGGCTGGACGGTGTTGCACTTTGGTTGAACCGGTCTTGCGTCACCGTGGTGCAAGAGCGCGGGGAAAGGCAGTGCCTTTCCCTCTCCGCGCTTACGGTGGCAGGGATAGTGGACTAGGTGCCCCACCTGACGGACTTTGTCGCGCGGGCGAGTGGGGTGGGGTGGCGTAGGACGTCGTCAAAACGTGCTCGCGTTGCTTCTTCCGGGTATTTCGAACCTATGCATCGATTGAGGCACGATCAAATCCCGCTAGCCCGTCTGCCACGAACAGCAGCGTTTCACGAAAGAGCTGCCAGTCAAACCTTGACTACAGGCAACGGGCCTCGCCGTTGAACCAGCTCGGCCCCAGCTTCCCTGATCTGTTCATCATAGTTGTTGGCGAACTGGACAACCAAAGTCTTCTGTAGCGCGGCGAGCACTCCGTCTAGAGCCCAGATGTTAGCGGCAGAGACGGATACCTCCCTAAATTTTCCGTAGTCAGGCACGTCAAACTCGCGCGAGAGGAGATCGAAAAGCACCAATGCTTCAGATTGTCCCAACGCGATGCGGATCTTTTCGTCCATTCTATAACCCTCGCCTGAAGCTTCACGCCTGATTAATTGAATAACCATAATGGGCTCAACGGATGTGTCGAGGCGTCAACATTCTATTGGGTACCAATCTAAGGCCGCATTCCCGCGTGCTTCACCCGCACTTCGAATGCCCGCACGACCCGCAGGTCAAGCACCCCTCCACCATCCGCAGGTCATAGCTGCCACAGGACGGGCAGGCCTTGCCCTTCGGAGCCTCTCCGACCCGCAAAAGCTCCGCCTTGGGGTCGGATTTCAACCCCCGCCCCTCGCCCTCGATGAAGCCGATGTCGATCAGGTGGCGTTCAATCACGCCTCCGATGGCGGCAAGGATCGAGGGGATGTAGCGGCCCTCCATCCAGGCCCCGCCGCGGGGGTCGAAGACGGCTTTCAGCTCCTCCACCACGAAGGAAATATCCCCGCCGCGCCGGAAGACGGCCGAGATCATCCGGGTCAGGGCCACGGTCCAGGCGAAATGCTCCATGTTCTTGGAGTTGATGAAGACCTCGAACGGGCGGCGATGGCCTGCCGTCACGATATCGTTGATCGTGATGTAGAGGGCATGTTCGGACCCCGGCCATTTGACCTTGTAGGTCTGGCCTTCCAGCGCGGCGGGCCGGTCCAGCGGTTCCGACAGATACACCACCTCACCCGAGGACACCCCGCCCCGGACCTGGTCCGGGGCCTCCCCGGGCGCCTTGTCGCTGGCCTCGGACACCGTCAGTACCGACCCCGTCACGTCATTCGGCCGGTAGGTCGTGCAGCCTTTGCAGCCCTGGTCCCAGGCGCCCATGTAGACCTGCGCGAAGTCGTCAAAGCTGATGTCCACCGGGCAGTTGATCGTCTTGGAGATGCTGGAGTCCACCCACCGCTGCGCCGCCGCCTGCATCCGCACGTGGTCCAGCGGCGGCAGGGTCTGGGCATTGACGAAATGGTCGGGCAAGGGCGCATCGCCGAACTTTTCTCGCCAGAGGCGGACGGCGTAGTCGACGACTTCCTCCTCGGTGCGGGAGCCGTCCTTCTGCAGGACCTTGCGGGTGTAGGCGTAGGCGAAGACCGGCTCGATCCCGGAACTGACGTTGCCGGCGTAAAGCGAGATCGTCCCGGTTGGAGCGACCGAGGTCAGGAGTGCGTTGCGGATGCCATGCGCGGCGATAGCCTTGCGCACATCCGCATCCATCCCCATCATGTTGCCGCTGGCGAGATAGCCCTCCGCCTCGAACAACGGAAACGCGCCCTTTTCCTTGGCCAGATCAACCGACGCAAGATATGCCGCCCGCGCAATCGCCTTCATCCAGGCATCTGTCGCCGCGGCCGCCTCCTCCGAGCCATAGCGCCGGCCGACCATCAGCAAGGCATCCGCCAGCCCCGTCACCCCAAGGCCGATCCGCCTTTTCGCCTGTGCCTCCGCCGCCTGCTCCGGCAGGGGGAAGCGCGAGGCATCGACAACATTGTCCATCATCCGAACGGCCACCCGCACCAGATGGTCCAGCGCGGCCATGTCCATTGAAGACCCCGGCTCAAACGCGTCCCTGACCAGCGTCGCCAGGTTGATCGACCCGAGGAGGCAGGCCCCATAAGGCGGCAAGGGCTGCTCGCCGCAGGGGTTCGTCGCGGCGATGGTCTCGACATAGCCAAGGTTGTTTGCCGCATTGATCCGGTCGATGAAGATCACCCCCGGTTCCGCGAAATCAAAGGTCGATCGCATGATCCGGTTCCACAGGTCCCGCGCCTCGACCGTCCGATAGACGCGGCCGTCGAATGCCAGCTCCCACGGACCGTCCGCCTTGACTGCGGCCATGAAGGCATCGGTCACCAGCACGGACAGATTGAACATCCGCAGCCGGGCGGGGTCTTTCTTCGCCTCGATGAAGGCCTCGATATCCGGGTGGTCGCAGCGCATCACCGCCATCATCGCGCCCCGGCGCGACCCGGCGCTCATGATCGTCCGGCACATCGCGTCCCAGACATCCATGAAGCTGAGCGGCCCCGAGGCATCCGCCGCCACGCCCTTCACCTCGGCCCCCTTCGGCCGGATGGTGGAGAAGTCGTAGCCGATCCCTCCACCCTGCTGCATCGTCAGCGCGGCTTCTTTCAGGGCGGTGAAGATGCCCTCCATCGTGTCCGGGATCGTGCCCATGACGAAGCAGTTGAAGAGGGTGACCGACCGCCCCGTCCCCGCGCCCGCGGTGATCCGTCCCGCAGGCAGGAACCGGAAGCCCTCCAGCGCCGCGTAGAACTCCGCCTCCCACTTCGCGGGCTCGGCCTCCACCTCGGCCAAAGCGCGCGCGATCCGGCGCCAGCTGTCCTCGACCGTGCCGTCGATGGGCGTCCCGTCGGCTTCCTTGAAGCGGTACTTCATGTCCCAGATGGCTTCGGCAATGGGAGCATGAAATCGCGACATGGGGCGAATCTTCCTTGAACTTGTGGATAAGGCTGGCGAAGGGCCCAATATACGCCCCCCGCCCGCTTGGGTCAACTTGCACTCGCCCCGCCCGCCGCTATGTTCCGCCCATGATCAACATCCTGAAACTCTGCGTCGGCGCCGACTCGGTCGAGGACCTTCTGGACTGGCAGCGCAGCCAGCGCCCGCACTGGCCGCGGGGTCAGGCGATCCACGTCACCCGCATGTGGCCGAAGCGGGAGGCCGAGGTTCTGGAAGGCGGCTCGCTGTATTGGGTGATCAAGGGCGTGATCCTTGCCCGCCAACGCATCACTGACCTCAAGCAGGTCGATCTTGGCGACGGCATCAGCCGCTGCGCCCTTGTGCTGGACGCCGAGGTGATCCGCACCGAAGCCGCCCCCCGCCGCCCGTTTCAGGGCTGGCGCTACCTTGACCCACAGGACAGCCCGCGCGACCTGCCGAAAGGGCGGGCGAAGGATGACCCCCTGCCCGCCGCACTCGCCCAGGCGCTGGCTGAGATCGGCCTGCGCTGACCGACCGCGTCAGTGCGCCAGAAGGACCGGCAGCCGCAGGTCGGCAAACACGCCCTTTGTCGCCCCGCCAAGGATGAAATCCCGCAGGCGGGAATGGCCGAAGCCCCCCATCGCCAAAAGCTGCGCGCCACTGGCAAGTGCAGTTTCCTGCAGCGCCGTCGCGATCGGGCGGCCGTCCAGGTTGATGTTGACAGCCTTTGCCGCATAGCCCCGCCGTTCCAGCGCGGCGACCAGGGTCTGCGCGATCTCCGAGGCGCCCAGCGCCTTTTCTCCCTGCACCGTCACCACCGTGACCTGCCCGCCCGCGACCACCAGCGGCAGCGCATCGCACAGCGCCCGCGCGGCAACCCGGCTGCCATCCCAGGCGATGGCAATATGGTTGACCGAAGCCACCCGGGCCGTCGGCGGCACAAGGATCACCGGGACTCCGGCCCCGAAGACCAGCGCCTGCGCCAAGTCCTGCGCCGAAAGGGTATCGGCTGACCAGGGCAGCAGTGCGAGATCATAGATCCGTGCCTCGGTCGCGGCAGCTTCAAGCGCAGCCCCCATCATCGCCTTGCGATTCCTGATCGACGCATTTGCCCCCGGCCCTGCAGCACCTGTCACCAGCGCCTGCAGTCGCGCACACTCGGCCAGGCTCCGCTCTTCTGCGGCACGGGCCATGCCCTCGACGTTGATGAAAAAGCCCCCGATCGGGGATGCCGTACTCGGCACATCAACCGCGAAGGTCGAAACCTGCAACTCGCACCCCAGCGCAGCCGCAAGTCCGACCGCAGCGAGAATGGCCGGATCGGGAGCAGCTTCCGGATAGGTGTTGAGCGGCAGATAGGCGATACGTTTGGGCATTGTTCTGTCCTTGTCTGAAAGCGACGCGCTCTGCTGCACAGCACGAGGGCCAAGCCTGATGCCGCAGCGCTCTGTCCCTGCCTTCTACGGGATCACCGGCAGACGATCCTTGATCGAAATCAAGGAAACCACGGCCAACGTCGCTATTCTTTGGGCACCAACCGGAGACGACACCATGCCGCAAGATCGCTACCAGACCGTTCAGGAAGTGGCCGACAGGCTTGAGGTGGCCGAGGCCACCGTCCGGCAATGGATCAAGTCAGGCGGGCTGAGGGCCATCGACATTGGCAAGGGCTGGCGCGTCTCCGACACCGACCTGCAGCACTTTCTGAAGTCGCGCGAAACCGCCCCGCGCCACGATCCCGGCCCTGAACGCGAGCAAAAGACCTAGCTGCGCCCCGGCAGTCAGATGCCGCCCGTCACCATTGGCCGGGCGGCATGGTCAGTCGGCCATGCCGGCGGCAAGGCCCTGCAGCGCGTCGCCGGACCTATGGCTCGGGCGTGGCCGGCATATCGTTCCGCGTCTTCCACAGGGAATAGAAGATGCCTGCCGCGATGATCCCGATGGTGATTGCCAACGACAGGTAGGGGTCGAACTTGCCAAAGAAATAGCTGTAGAACCCCTTCAAGCCGATGAACACGAGCACCAGCGCAAGCGCATACTTCAGATAATGGAAGCGGTGCACCAGGGCCGCCAGCGCAAAGTACAATGCGCGAAGGCCAAGGATTGCCATGATGTTGGCCGTGTAGACGATGAAGGTGTCCGTGGTGATCAGGAAGATTGCCGGCACCGAATCCACCGCAAAGATCACATCGGCGAAGTTGATCACGACCAGCGCCACGAACAGCGGCGTCGCGAACAGGACCATCTTCTGCGTCACCGGATGTGGCTGGTGCACGAAGAACTTCTGACCGTGCAATTCCTTGGTCACGTTCATGAAGCGCGACACCAGCCCGACCATCGGATTCTTCGACACGTCGGTCTCACCCTCCTGGGTGAACAGCATCTTGATGCCTGTGAAAGCAAGGAACGCGGCAAAGACCAGCGTCATCCACTTGTAGTTCGACACCAGTTCCGCGCCGATGGCGATCATGATGCCGCGCAGGATGATCACGCCGATGATGCCCCAGACCAGCGCACGATACTGGTATTTCCGCGGGATCGCGAAGTATCCGAAGATCAGCGAGATGACGAAGACGTTGTCGATCGAGAGGACCTTCTCGATGATGTAGCCCTGGAAGTATGAGGCAACCGGGTTGGTCCCATCGCTGGTGACGAGGGTGCCGGTCGACCAGGCCCACCAGATGTAGCCCCCGAACGCAATCGAGATCAGGATGTAAAAGGCTGACAGCTTCAGGCTTTCCGCGACACCGATCTCGTGGTCTTCCTTGTGCAGGACGCCAAGGTCGAAGATCATCAGCGCGACGACGATCGTCAGAAACATGAGCCAAAGCCAGAGCGGCTTGTTGATCACTTCGTAGAACAGAAAATCCATTATGCTCCCCACTGGGTTCGTTGCTTATGACAGGGGCGGGTCACAGCAGCAGACGGGCCCTATCGTTCAGCGCCGACATCACAGGCATTTGCATGCCTGTCAGAGGGGCCCGGTCGCTGGCCGGGTGGGTAGGGAGTTTTTCGGCAGGCGTCAAGACCCCGTGACGGGCTGGGCGCGACATCCCCGCTCGCCGTGCAAACCGGCACACCTGAACCCGCGACACCCGGATTTGCCACGACTTCACCATCAGATCGCTTCGGATGCGCGCCTCACAAAGCGTTTCACGCGGTCCGGTTCAACCGGGTTCCACCAGACGCCCCCCTCCTTTAGCGAGGATGCGACGATCACGCCATTGGTCCGCGACAGGATCGCGACGATGTTGTCTTCCGTGACCCCGGATCCCACCAGGACCGGCAGATGCGTTGCAGCGGCGACCTCGTCAATCTCCTCGGGGCTGGCGGAATGGCCGGTGCGCTGGCCGGTGGCAATCACGCAATCGGCGTCGAAAAAGGCCAGGTCGCGGGTCAGTTCGGCCACCGTGCGGTCGGCCACGATGGCATGGCTGCCGTGCTTGACATGCGCGTCGGCGAAGATTCGCACGTTCTCGGCCCGCAACAGCGACCGGTAGCGCAGCGCTTCGCCCGCACGGCCTTCCATGAAACCTTCGTTGGCGACATAGGCGTTGGCCCATTGGTTGACGCGGATGAAGGCCGCCCCGCCTGCCACAGCGGTCGCCAGCGCGGGCAAGGGGGCGTTGGCCAGCACGTTGATCCCCACGGGGACCCCGGTGGCCCGGCGCACCCGGTCCGTGACGACGGACAGAAAGGCCGGAGTTTCGGGGCCGATATCCTCGGGCTTGGAAAACGGGATGTCGCCGTGGTTTTCGACGATCAGCCCATGGAGGCCACCCGCCACCAGTGCCTCGGCATCCCGCAGGCAGGCGTCATACAGGCTGTCCACCGTCGCCCCGCGATAACGCGGCGCGCCGGGGAAGGGCGGGCAATGGATCATTCCGATCAATACCTTCTCGCGCCCGAAGATTTCGCCTATCGCCCCTGAACTGCGGTTGGATATGGTTTGCATCAGATGACCTTCCGGAGGGGATGGGGCAGCGACATGCGCGCCTTTGTGATTGGAAACGTGGCCCTGGACGAGACCCTGAACGTGGCAGACCTGCCCGCGCGGGGCGCGTCGATCCACGGACAGGCCAGCCAGAGCGATCTTGGCGGCAAGGGGGCAAACCAGGCCATAGTCCTTGGCCGCGCAGGTTTGGACTGCCTCCTGTGCGCCGCTGTCGGCGACGATGCCCGCGCCGAAGTCATCCGCAGCAGGCTGGCCGTCGAGCCGATCACGCTTGACCTGCAGCCGGTGGCGGCGGTCGAGAGTGATCTGTCGATCATCCTGCGCACCCCGTCCGGCGACAATGCGATCATCACCACCAATGCAGCGGCCATGGGCCTGACGGCAGCTGCGGCCTGTGCCAGCTTTGCGGCGGCAGCGCCCGGCGATCTGCTGGTGATGCAGGGCAACCTGTCGGCCGACGCTACCTTGGCCGCGTTTCGCGTTGCCAGGGCGATTGGGATGCGGACCGCGCTGAACCCTTCGCCGCTACGGCCGTTCTTCGCCGATCTGTGGCCGCTGGTCGATATGGCCTTCCTGAACGAAAGCGAGGCGGCAGCCCTTGGCGGCACGGCGGGCCTTGCTGCGGCGGGGGTTGCAGGAATCGTGCTGACACTGGGTCCCGGCGGGGCACAGCTGATTACGGCAGAGGGGGGCGTCACTGTCCCGGCAAGGCCCTGCGTCGTGGTCGACACCACCGGGGCGGGCGACTGCTTCATGGCCACGGCGCTTGCGTCTTCCGCCCGGCGCGGCGTGCCACTGGATGCCCGCGCCCTTCGCCACGCAGCGGCAGCGGCAGCCATCACCGTGTCACGCCCGGGCACCGGCGCGGCCCTCCCCAGTGTGGCCGAACTTGCGGTCATCCTGAAACAGCCATAGCCCCGGCTGTCAGCCACGGTCATGCGCCAGCCAGCCCAGCAGGTTCTTCCACAGCAGACCATAGCCGTCCCAGGCGCAGAACGCCGGTGACAACCAGTGCGGCCCGATATCCGAGGTCCAGGCCGCCGTGCGACCCTTGCCGAAACCCCCCAGAACCAGCAGCGGATGCCCGCCCTGACCTTCCGGGATCCGCGCCAGCACTTGCGCGTCAGGGCGAACCTCGACCTCGTTCACGCCAAGGACGAAGGGCCAGTCGCCGTTTAGCCCTGCCATCACCGGATGGTCTGCTTGCAGCACCTCGGCCACGGCACCTTCGGGCATTTCCACCCGGTCATCCCAGGGGTGGCAAGTCACCGGCAACACATCCTCCACCGGGGTCTTGCGCCAGCGCGCCTTGCCGTCGATGCCCTGAAAGCTGAAATATCCGCCGACCATCAGCAACCCGCCACCGCGTTCGACCCAGGCCTTGATCAGGCGCAGCCGGTTCGGCACGGTCTGCGACCGCAGCCAGACGGCGGGCGGCAGCAGGAAGGAATTCGCCCCGATGTCGGACAGGATGATGACGTCGTAGGCGTCCAGCCCCTCCATCTCGAACGGGAATGCCTCCACCGCCTCATGCGCTGGCATGTAGGTCAGATCGAACTCCGACCCCTTCAGCGCCGCCACCAGGGGTTCTGCTCCCAGATGGAACGTGACGCTGCCGAACTGATCGAAGCCCTTGTAGTGGGTCGCCGACGAAACCCAGCTTTCGCCGACCAGAAGCACTTTGGTCACCATAAACTTTCCCCCCTGCACAGATCAGACTGCGGCGTCGAACACGCGCCGCGGATTGGTTGTCATCAGCATATCACGCGAGGCTGCGTCCATCCCGTGCCGTGCCAGTCGCGGCAGGAAATGCCGTTGCACGAAGGCATAGCCGTTGCCGCCATAGCGCGTCAGCATCATCTTGATGAACACGTCCTGCGACAGGAGCACCCTGTCCAGATGCCCCGCATCGGCCAACCGCAGGATCGCCCGCGCCACCTCGTCATCGCTGGGGCATTGCACCTGCTGGTCGGCATAGAAGTAGTCCATCCCAATCATGTCGAATTCGATGAACGCCCCCCGTTCCGCGATGGTGCGCTGGTAGTCCCAGTCGTCATGCGAGGGGTTCATGTGGCAAAGGACGGTGTTGGAGAGGTTGGCACCCTCCTCCTCCACGATGTCGAGCACGCGATGCCCAAGCCGGAACCAGCCGGGCAGATGCACCATCAGGGGCAGGCCCGTCCGGACCTGAGCGCGGGCAGCACCCCGCAGGGATTTCTCCTCCTCGGCGGTGAAGTCGGACGACACCCCGATTTCACCGATCAGGCCGATCTTCGCGTCGGTCCCGTCGGTCCCGTGAAGCGCCTCGGTCACGATCTGATCCGCGATGTCATCAATGGAAAGCCGCGCCACCTCGTCCGGCATCGAGGAGGCAAGGTAATACCCGGACCCCATCACGATGTTCAGCCCGCTTTCCGCCGCGATCCGCCGAAGCTTGACGGGATCACGCCCGATGCCACGACAGGTCGGGTCAACGATCGTGCGGCCACCGGCTTTGGCAAAATCGGAAACCTCTTCGATGCACAGGTCCAACTCATCCAGCGCGATGTTGTGCTTGTTGACGAAGGGGTCCTGCCGCAACTCGGACAGGATCTCGATCCGCACCGGGCCGTCCACAAGATACTGCCGCGCGGGGTCTTTCGGCGGGTTCCACCAGCAGGAACAGTCGTTCTGCAAATGCTCGTGCATCAGGGTCACGCCCAGATCGGCGCTGGGGATCGGACCGTTCACGGTCATCACCAGACCAGACCTGACATGCGCTTCGGACAATTCCGTCATTTCGGTCTCTTTCTTAGCCGCAAGCCACCGCTGAAAAGCTTCGTGTTCATCCAGATGGCGGCAAGGATGATCGTTCCCGTCACGATCTGTGTGAAGAACGGCGAGATGTGGACCAGGATCAGCCCGTTGCCGATCACAGCAATGGTCATGGTGCCAAGGACGGTGCCGACCATGCTG
>JANPJZ010000331.1:0-35742 GCA_031425795.1 Rhodobacter sp.
CGGTGATCTCGGTCACGCAGATCCACACCGGGACGGCGAGCAACATCATTCCGGAGGAGGCGATGTTCTGCGCGACGATCCGCTGTTTCAAGCCGGATGTGCGGGCGCTGCTGAAGAAACGCTTCCACGAGATCGTGGCAGGCCATGCGGCGGCCTATGGCGTGACGGCGCGGGTGGATTACGACTGGGGCTATCCGGCGACGATCAACCACGAGGATGAGACCGAGTTCGCCGCGGAGGTCGCCAGGGAAGTGTCGGGCGAGGAGGCGGTGAACGCGCGGGCGAACCGCGAGATGGGATCGGAAGATTTCAGCTACATGCTGGAGGCGCGGCGCGGGGCCTATCTTTTCCTCGGCACTGGCCCGGGGGCGGGGTTGCATCACGCGGCCTATGACTTCAACGACGAGGCGGCGCCGATCGGCGCAAGCTTCTTTGCCCGGCTGGTGGAGCGGGCTCAGCCCCTCGGGTGACTGCGTAGCCACGGGATCAGGCCGAAACCCACCTGTCCGGCCAGGCCGATCAGGCCGGCCGGGGTGGTCATCTGCGTCAGCATGGTGGCAAGTGGCCGGCCAAAGGCGTAGTGGCCAAGGGCAAGCTCCAAGAGCATGAGGCCAGCGAAAGCAAACGCGCCCATCGCGGCGCGCTGGGTTCGGCGGGGCAGGGGCCAGCGGTGCAGGACCCTTCCGGCGATGACCCAGGAGAGGGTCAGGATCACGGCGACCTCGGCGGTGACAGCGGTAACCTCGCCGAACGCCGGGGCAAGCCAGAGCGTGCGGACCACGCCGAGGGCGAAGGCAATGGCAAAGACGGCGGTCAGATAGGCAAGCGCTGGGGGCAGGGGGCGGGGCATCGCGACCTCACTGGTGGTCTGGCGGATGGCGGTGGGATGGCTACACTGCAAAGCATAGCAAAGGACGGAAGAAATGGCACTGGAAGACGCGAAGACGGCGGTGGACACGGCTTTTACCCGGAAGGGGCAGCGCGGCTATGCCTTCGAGAACGCCTTCGGCGGGGCGACGAGTTTCCTGCGGCGGACCTACACCAAGGACCTGACCGGGGTGGACCTGGCGGTGACCGGGGTGCCCTTCGACCAGGCGGTGACGCACCGGCCCGGCACGCGCTTTGGCCCGCGGGCGATCCGCGAGGCGAGCACGTTGCAACCCTATGACCCGCCCTTCGGCTGGCCGACGAACCCGCTGGAGGAGATGAACGTCATTGATTACGGCGATCTGGCCTTTGATTACGCCAAGGTCTCGGAGTTTCCGGCGGCGCTGACGGCGCATATCCGGGGCATCCTGGCGGCGGGGGCGGGCACGGTGGTGCTGGGGGGGGATCACTACGTCACCTATCCGATCCTGAAGGCCTATGCCGAGAAGTTCGGGCCCTTGGGCGTGATCCATTTCGACGCGCATTCCGACCTCTGGCCGGATGACGACCTGAGCCGGATCGACCATGGCACGATGCTGTACAAGGCGGTGAAGACGGGGCTGGTGGATCCGGCGCGGTCGGTTCAGATCGGCATCCGCACGGTGACGGAGGATTACCTCGGCGTGAACGTGATCACGGCGCGCGAGGTGCATGAATGGGGCGTGGCGCGGGTGGTGGCGCGGGCGAAGGAGATCGTCGGCGACGGGCCGACCTACCTGACCTTCGACATCGATGCGCTGGACCCGGCCTTTGCGCCAGGCACCGGAACCCCGGTCTGGGGCGGGTTGGCCAGCTGGCAGGCGGCGGCCTGTCTGCGGGACCTTGCCGGGATCAACCTCGTGGGGGGCGATGTGGTCGAAGTCTCGCCGCCCTATGACACGACGGGGGCGACGGCAATCGCGGGGGCGCATGTGGCCTATGAGCTCATCTGTCTGTACCATTGGGCGCGGACGCAGCGGTGAAACAGGGGGGCAGGCGGATGGGTTGGCTTGTCGGGCTGGCAGTTGTCGTGATCCTGGGGCTTGCCGGGTATATCCGCCTTGCGCCAAGCGATCCCGCGCGCTGGCATGCGGACCTTGGCGCGCAGGGGTTTCAGCCGCCGGGCAATGCGCACGTCTTCTGCGTCCGGCCGGACAATCGCTTTGGCCCGATTGCCGGCGACCCGGGTGCGCTGCTCGCGCGGCTGGACGCGATTGCGCTGGCTACACCGCGGACCGAGCGGCTGGCGGGGTCGGTGGAGGAGGGGCGGATCACCTGGGTCACGCGGTCGGCGCTGATGGGCTATCCCGATTACACCACGGCGCAGGTTATGGACGGCCCGGGCCTGTGCCTGATGGGCCGGCAACGCTTTGGGTCGGAGGACCTGGGCGTGAACGCGGCGCGGATCGGGGCCTGGGTGCAGGAGTTGCTGGGTCTTGCCGAGCCGCCGTCGATGACCGGGTTCTGACGGTTGGGCGTTGTGCTGGCGGGACCGGTGATCTGAAGGAGCGCGTTCCGCGCAAGCTTTTTAACTCGGCTTTCGCGCGTGAAGCACGCGCAAAAGCCTCGGCAGAGAGCCTCCGGCGGGGATATTTGGACAAAGCTGAAAGCTGAAGGCGAAGATGAGGTGCAGGGGTAGCCCTTGATCTTTGCGGGCTTTGCGGCGAAACCCCGGCCATGGTTCCCTTGGACAAGCTTGCGCAGATCACCCAGCGGTTCGAGTTTCTCGAAGCGCAGCTCCATGCCGGGGCGGTGCCGTCAGAGATCGCGCGGATCGCCAAGGAGTATTCCGATCTGAAGCCGGTGGCCGAGGAGATCGACGCCTATCGCGCGGCGCTGACCGAGCTTGCCGAGGCCGAGGCGATGCTGGCCGATCCGGAGATGAAGGCGTTGGCGGAGGAAGAGATCCCCCGGCTGCGGGCGCGCATTCCGGTGATGGAGCAGGCGTTGCGGCTGGCCTTGCTGCCAAAGGATGCGGCCGACGCGCGACCGGCGATCCTGGAGATCCGGCCCGGGACCGGGGGCGACGAGGCGGCACTGTTCGCCGGGGACCTCGCGCGGATGTATCAGCGGCATGCCGAGCGGATGGGCTGGCGCTGGGAAGTGCTGGAGGAGCAGGCATCGGACCTTGGCGGCATCAAGGAGCTGGTGGCTCTGGTTTCGGGGGACGGGGTCTTTGCCCGGCTGAAGTATGAAAGCGGCGTGCACCGGGTGCAGCGTGTGCCCGAGACCGAGGCGCAGGGGCGCATCCACACCAGTGCTGCGACGGTCGCCGTGTTGCCGGAAGCGCAGGAGGTCGATATCGACATCCCGGCCAGCGACATCCGGATCGACACGATGCGCGCCTCCGGGGCGGGCGGGCAGCATGTGAACACGACGGATTCGGCGGTGCGGATCACCCACCTTCCAACCGGGATCATGGTCGTCAGCGCCGAAAAGTCGCAGCACCGCAACAAGGAAATCGCCATGCAGGTGCTGCGCGCCCGGCTTTACGAGGCCGAGCGCGAGCGGGTCCATTCCGCGCGGGCGGCGGACCGGAAATCCCAGGTCGGATCGGGTGACCGCAGCGAGCGGATCCGCACCTACAACTTCCCGCAGGGCCGGATGACCGACCACCGGATCAACCTGACGCTTTATGCGCTGCCGCAGATCATGGCGGGCGACCTGGGCGAGATCATCGATGCGCTGACTGCACAGGACCAGGCGGAAAAGCTGGCCGAGATGGAAGGATGATCGCGAAAGCGGCACTGGCGGCGGGGATCGCGCGGCTGCAGCAGGGCGGGATCGACGGGACGGGGCGCGATGCCCGGGTGCTGCTGGCCCATGCGCTTGGGGTCGGGGCGGACCGGCTGACCCTGCATCTGCAGGATGAGATGACGCCGGCGCAGGCGGCGGCCTTTGACGCGACGCTTGACGCACGGGTGGCGCGGCAACCGGTGGCGCAGATCACCGGGCGGCGGCTGTTCTGGGGCATGGAGTTCCGGGTGACGCGCGATACTCTGGACCCGCGGCCCGAGACGGAGACGCTGGTTGCCGAGGCGCTGGAGCGGCCCTTCCTGAAGGTTCTCGACCTTGGCACCGGGACGGGCTGTATCCTGCTGGCCTGCCTCAAGGGGATGCCGATGGCCCGGGGGGTGGGGGTTGACCTTTCGCCCGCCGCCCTTGTCGTGGCTGTGGCGAATGCGCAGGATCTGGGGCTTGCGGACCAGGCGAAGTTCCAGCGGTCGGACTGGTTTTCCGACGTCGCGGGTGCGTTTGACCTGATCGTGGCGAACCCGCCTTACATTGCAGCCTCAGAGATGGCGGACCTTGCGCCGGAGGTCCGCGACTGGGAGCCGCAGCTTGCGCTGACACCGGGCGGCGATGGGCTGGACGCCTACCGGTCTCTGGCCCAGGGGGTGGGCGCGCGCCTGATGCCGGGGGGACGGGTGCTGCTCGAAATCGGGCCGACGCAAGGCCCGGCGGTGACGGGGCTTCTTGCGGCGGCGGGACTGGAGGGCATCCGCATTCTTTCGGACATGGACGGGCGCGACAGGGTGGTGGTTGCGACCAAGGGCGGGGACGCCGACAGTTGTGGCTGCGCCTGAAGGCGGGGGAATCCCCTGGTTTCAGCAATTACCCCTTGTTTCCGCGCGTCCCATGTGTTTATTGGCCCTTGTGTGGGTAGGGACTTTCCTCCCGGCCCCGCGTATTGCCAGCCCCTGCGCGACACTCTCCCTGCTGCCCGAAGATGGGCGGCGGCCGCAGGCCAAAGCCATCAAAGGACCAGATGCGCTCTTCGAAGAAACGCTCGCGTTCCAGCCAGAACCGCCCGCGCACCCTCGGCAACATCATCAACCGCGTCTTTGACTCTTCGGGTCCCGAGGGCAAGGTTCGCGGCACGCCGCAACAGATCATCGAGAAATACCAGATGCTGGCGCGGGACGCACAGCTGTCGAATGACCGGGTGGCGGCAGAGAACTTTCTGCAGCACGCCGAGCATTACACCCGGATGCTGGCCGAAGCGACGCGCGAGATGGCCGCCGAACAGGAAACCCGCCAGCAGCAGTTCCAGCAAGGTGGCGGCCAGAACGGCAATCAGGCGGGTTCAGGTGGTCAGTATGGGGGCCAGAACGGAAACCAGAATGGCAACCAGAACGGAAACCAGAATGGTGGCCAGCAACAGCCCCGTGCCGAGCGGCAGCCGGATCGTCAGGGCGAACGGCAGCCGGATCGTCAGGCCGAGCGGCAGGGTGAGCGTCAACCGGACCGTGGTGACAGGCAGGAACGCGGCGACCGCCGGTCAGAATTCCCGCGCGAGTTCCGCGAAGACCGGGATTATGCGGCGATGGAGCAGCCCTCCGTTCCCGATGTGATCGACCTTGGCGTGGCGGAGGACACTGGCCTGATCGACACGCCGGAGTCGGCTGACCGTCCCCGCCAGATGCCTGAAGCAACCGAGGCCGCCCCGCACGAGGACCGTCCTGCACGCCGCGCCCGCGGGCCGCGCAAGCCGAAGCCCGAGGGCAAGTCGGACGACGCACCACCCAAGGAAGCTGCCGAGTAGGCAGTCCCGTCTGACGCAGGGACCATCGGCACTGTCCCGGTGGCTGGTCGGTAAGGCGGCGCCTTCGGGCCCGCTTCACGCCAACACATCAGACCTTTGAGGAACTTTTTTCCCGGCGCGAGCCGGAGAGGTATGGGCGGCAGGCCGCGCCATCATCTCTGGCGTGGTGCCGAGCGGTGCGCGCCTTGATGTTACCGAATTTGGAAAGGGTGGCCACGCCGGAAACCGCCTTCAGGGGCAGGATACAAACCTTCTTGGAACATTGAGCGGTTTAGTGTGTTGCGTCCATGTCAAAGTGCTTCGGCGCGGTCATGTGAACGGGGGCGTTCCGTGTGACGACTTGGCTGACTAGCGGCTCGGTTCGCTGGGAGAGGCTCAGGATCAAGGAGATGTCTGATGCCAAGAGCCGAACTCGCGGAAATTGATATTGATGATCTTGCGTCTCGTCTTGACGAGATCCTGGTGCGCAGTTGCCCGATGTGTTCATTCTGGACCCTTTGGAAGACGATCGGCTGGCATTGATCGTCTCGTCATCCGACGAGATTATCATCAGTGAAACTCTCGACGGGATTGTGACGTCGTGGAACGCAAGTGCGACCCGGATCTTGGGTTACGACGACTCGGAAATGATCGGCAAGTCGATCATGGAGATCATTCCGCCAGAGTTGCATTCCGGCGAGAAGGAGATCAGGGACGCGATGCTGCGGGGGGAGCGGACCGAAACCTTTGACACTGAACGTCTATGCAAGGACGGATCGCGCGTCATGCTTTCGGTCACGGTGTCGCCGCTGTGCGACCATTCCGGCCGGATCCTTGGTGCTTCGGAGTTTGCGCGTGTGGTCACCGACCGGAAGCGTGTCGCAGAGTTGCACAAGCTTCTTTTCAAGGATCTGGATCACAGGGTGAAGAACACGTTGATGATCATGCAGTCGCTGGCAAATCTGTCTGTCCGCGCTTCGCCGTCGTTGAAGGATTTTGCAGAGTCAATCAACGGACAGGTTACTGCACTGGCTGGCGCCCATGATCTGTTGGTCAAGCTGCTCGTCAATGACAACGCGTCCGATGTGCGTCTGGCCGATCTGGTGAGCGAGCAGGCAGTCAACAATGACCCGAGGATTGGGTTCACCGGTCCGGATATATCGCTGAAACCGGATGCAGCGGTTGAGGTCGCCCTATATCTCCACAGTCTTGCGGCACACTCAAGAAAGGGTGGTGCGCTTCTGTCATCTTCAGGGACAATTGCGATATCATGGTGTGCTGACCATTCTCGCGAGGAAATAGTCATTGATTGGCGTGAGGGCGGCGGAAGCAATCCTTCGTTCGCGCCAGATGATGACATGGGCCACACCCTCATCAAGAGTGCCCTCATGAGGCGGGGCGGGAGCGTGACGGAAAAGTTTGGCCCAGAAGGGCTTTTCTGCGAACTTCGTCTGCCTTTAGAGAATGGGAGGATGAAGGGGCAGGGACCCCTTCGGCACTGACAGCGTTTGTGTAGTTGCCAACCCCTGCATCAACCAACAAGGAGGTCCAGAGTTGGGCCATGATCACCCACTGCTGCTTCGTCAGCAGACCATCCTTGCCAAGTTCGGTGAGCTGGCGCTTCAGTCCGATGATCTGGACGAGATCCTGAAGGAAGCCTGCCGGCTTGTGGGGCAAGGACTTGGAACCGATCTGGCCAAGGTCGTGGAACTTCAATCCGACGGCAAAACGCTTCTGGTCCGCGCAGGCGTGGGTTGGAAAGACGGCGTCGTCGGCGTCGCCACCATAGACCTGGACGAAGATTCATCCGAGGCCTACGCCCTGAAGACGGGAGAGCCGATGATCTCTCCCGATGTCGCCAAGGAAACACGCTTCAAATACGCTGACTTTCTGATTGATAACGGTGCTCGGGCCGTCGCAAACGTGATCATCATCGGAGGCAAGGATCAGCCGGTGTTCGGCATCCTTCAAATAGATAGCAGGACCCCTCGCAACTTCTCCGAAGATGACGTGTCTTTCCTGCGCGGATATGCCAACCTGCTTGCTGCTGCAGTTGATCGGCTCCGGGTCCTGAATGATCTGCGCAGCCGCGAGGCGCAATTGACACGCGGGTTGGCGCAGCAGCAGACCGTCGTCCTCGAATTGCACCATCGCGTGAAGAACAATCTTCAGACCGTCTCCAGCCTGCTGCGAATGGGCAGAAAGAACGCCGACGCATCAACCTGCAACCGGCTTGACGAGATAACCGGGAGGATGAATGCGCTGGCGGCAGTCCAGTCCCGCATTTACGAGTCGATCCATCTGAACGAAGTCGACTTCGCAACCACTTTGCAAGATATCGCCACTTCGCTGATCGAGATCTACCATCGGGGCAAGGCATCTTTGGTCATTGAAGCGGCGGCCCCTCTGGTGCTCGATGTCGCACGCTCCATGGCGCTGAGCCTTGTCTGTTACGAAATCATCTTGAACGCGATGAAATATGCCTGGGTCGATAGGGCGCCGGGCACGCTCACAATCGAGATCACAAAGGTTGGCACCACCCACGAGGTCGTCATCGCCGATGACGGAGTTGGTTTTGTGGAAGGGGAAGTCGAACGCGGAATGGGTGGCAGGTTTTCCCTGGCCCTGGCCGACCAGGCCTTGGCAGATCTGAGGTTGTTCACGTCGCCGGGATCAGGCACCCGCGTTGTGATAAGACTGTTTTGACCATGCAGGAAATGACGGTTCTTGTGGTTGAAGACGAGGCCTCGATCAGGTTGTCCCTGGTCTATGATCTTGAGGATGCGGGGTTCCGGGTCGTCGGTGCAAAAAACGCCGATGCTGCGATGTCCCTGCTTGCTGGCCCGGCCGAGATCGAAGCGGTGGTGATGGATATCGGGATGCCGGGCTCGGTCGATGGCATCGGACTGGCGCAGTGGATGCGCGATCACGTACCGCATATTCCGATCATCATTGCCACCGCGTTCAGCGGGTTGGCTGATCTCGACACAGTCAATCCCGCAATCGTCGGGGTCGTCATCAAGCCTTATTCCACCGATGCTATCATTGCGTGCCTGAATCTTGTGCATTTGGATGGCAAGGTTTGAGGGATGGGTGCATCTTGAAGGTCTCCGACCGAGAGCGGCCGCTGATCGGCGATTTTGACGAACAGCGACCACTGTTGACGGCAAGGTCTGAAGGTTACTTGGCCAAGAACTCATCCACCAAAGTGGCAAGAAACCGTTCCGCCGATGTACCAAGGGAGCGCGACCGGCGTCTGCACAGGCACATGCGGGTCGTCAGGTTATCCAGACCGAGGATTTCAATCGGCAACAGATCGCCGTCCCGGTCTTCGTCCCACATCGCAACCTCGGGCATCACCGCAGCGCCGATCCCCGACCGGGCGTAGGCCTTCAGCGCGGGAATGGAGTTTGCGGTCATCTGCGGTTGGCCGTCGCGGTGCTGGCCGGGCACGACAGTGTCGAAAGCGACACGGCTGGTGTAGCTCGACGGCATTGCAGCGAAGGGCATCGACACGAGATCAGCGGCGCTGATTGCGGTTCGCCCGGCAAGCGGATGGCCAGGGCTGACCACGGCGACGATGCGGTTCGGGCGTTCGGCCACGATCTCGATGTCGGGGTGGTTCGGTGCGGTGACCACCAGCGCGAAATCGGCAAGATCATGGACCAGCGCGCGTTCCGCCTGCCGCCCGGCGGCGATGTGCAGGAAGGTTTTCATATGGGGATAGGTGCGCGCCATGCGGATCAGGCAGGGCATCAGGAAGCGTTCGACCAGCGATTGCGAGACATGGATTCGGACCGAGCCGTGACCGACCGACTCCACCTCCTCAATATCCGCAGAGAGGCGTTCCATGCGCTGGATGATCTGGCGGGCAGCCTCGGCCACGAGATTGCCTGTTGGGGTCAAGCGCATCCCGCGTGAGTGACGCTCGAAGAGGGTCACGCCGAGCGCGTGTTCCAGAAGCGCGATCTTCCGGCTCAAGCTTGAGGCGGTGAGGTTGACGAGATCGGCAGCGGCAAGGCTGGAGCCGTTCTCTGCAATCAGCACGACATAGCGCAGCACTTCCAAAGGCATGCGCGGCAAGACGCCAACAATCTTTGATCGGCCCATCGTTTCCCCCCTTAATGCCCTGCCGTCTGGTGTGCAGGATGTGCACAGCAGCTGTCAACATTCGCCGATTGTCGCGAGGCGGTTGCCGGGTGATGTTGTCGGTCTGCAGCGATGGCGTGCTGCAGGATCACGCAAGATTGGGGCAGGCGCAGCATGTCATCCGCAACGGTCAGCAGGACGTCTTGCGTGTCGTTGCATGCGGAGGACTCCTAGCGTGGCGCGGGTGACGCTAGCCGCCTGGGACCATGACCGGGCGCTGCCGGTTCTGAACGGCGATGTGCCGGTCAAGGGGTTCGAGGTCGAGGCGCACGTGTTGCCGACAACGCAGCTTTTCCCGATTGCGGTGAACGAGGCGCGGTTCGATGTAACGGAGCTGTCGTTGTCGAGCTACCTATTGCAGGTGTCTCGCGGGACGAGCCCCTATACCGCCATCCCGGTCTTTCTGGCGCGCGCCTTCCGGCACAACGGCTTTTTTGCGCGCACCGGAAGCGGCATCCGGTCGCTTGACGATCTGAGGGGCCGTGTCGTCGGGGTGCCGGAATACCAGATGACGGCCGCGCTCTGGATGCGGGGCATCCTGAAGGACGACCACGGCATTGATGCGACTGAAATGAGTTGGCGGACCGGGGCACTTGACCAGGGCGTGCGGCATGAGCGGCTGGACCTTGATGCGCCGCCGACGCTGTCGATCACGCCCATCGCGCCGGGGGAATCGCTGCAGGACCTGCTTTTGGCAGGCCAGATCGATGCGTTGCTTGCACCCAATCCGCCGCGCGCGTTTCTGGATGGTGATCCGCGGATCGTCCGTGTCCTGCCAGATTTCGCCGCCGCAGAGGAGGACTATCATCGCCGCACCGGCTTTTTCCCGATCATGCACCTGCTGGCGGTGCGCAAGAGCCTGGTCGCCCAGCACCCGACGCTGCCGCGCGCGCTTTTCGAGGCGTTCAGCACAGCGCGTGACGTAGCCCTGAAGCGGCTGGAAGAGGTCTGGCTCGGCTCGGCCAACCGGCTGAGCCTGCCCTGGCTGAACGTGGCGATGGAACGGACCCGTGGGGTCATGGGGCGAAACTACTGGCCCTACGGCTACCGTGCGGCTTTGCCGGAACTGCGGACCGTTTGCAGATACTCGGTCGAGCAGCATCTGGCCCGGCGTGCGGTCAGGCCCGACGAGCTTTTCTGTCCAGAGCTTCTGGACACCTGACCGGTCGCCGACGAGGCGCCAGACGTAACTGATGCAACCGCAGTCTTTGGGAGGAGATGGCAGATGAACTTGAAACTTACGCTAGGTGCGGTGGCCTTCGGGCTGACCTGCGGCATTGCTGCAGCGCAGGACATGCGGGCGCCGGAAGGGCCGATCGAATTCACGGTGGGAGCTGGGGCGGGCGGCTCGCCCGACGTGATCATGCGCACCATCGCGCAGATCATGAACGAGGAGGGCATCTTGGAGAACCCGATCGTCATCCAGAACCGCAGTGGCGCGGGCCATTCAAATGCCTACAACCACGTCCTTGGCCTGCCGGGGGACGAAAACACGCTGCTGACGCTGGCCTCGCCGGTGTTCACCACGCCGATTGTGCAGGGCACGCCCTCGGTCATCGACCAGATCACGCCGATAGCCGGGTTCATCCAGTCGGAACTGATGCTGCTCACGACGCCAGACAGTCCGTGGAGCGGCCTGCAGGACATGATCGCTGCAGCAAAGGAAGCGCCCGGAACGGTGCGCGTCGCGGGCGGGGCTTCGGGTGGCAACGACCACGTGGCGACCGGGCTGGTCGAGACGGCGGCGGGGATCACTCTTACCTGCATTCCGCATGAAAGCGGCGGCGCGGCACGGGCGACCTTCCTGGGGGGCAATGTGGAGCTGCACTTCGCCACCCTTTCCGAAAGAATGGAGCAGATCGCCGCCGGAACGGCGAAGCCCTTGGCCATTCTCTCGGCCGAACGTCGCAGCGAAGCGGGCGTCGCTGACATCCCGACGGCGACCGAACAGGGCGTCGATGTCGTCTATACCCAGTTCTGGGGAGTGGGTGGCCCGCCCGGCCTTGATCCTGCCGTCGCGGCCTGGTGGGCCGACAAGTTCCGGCAGGCGACCGAGACGCAAACCTGGAAGGACGGGCTTGCCGCAAACCTGCAGCTTGGCAACTTCTACGCGCTGGATGCGGCGGGGACCTACTTCGCGGCCGAGCAGGAAACCTTTCGCGAGGTGCTGAAGAGGATCGGCCTTGCCGGCAACTGAGGCAGGAAAGGTGGGCAGAGCATGATGCGGTTCCTTCTGGCGGCCCCGGCTCTGTTCATGATCTGCCTGGCACTGGGCGTTGTGCTTGGCACCTCGGGACTGAAGCTGTGGGACGGGTTTACCCCCGGCCCACGCTTCTTTCCCGCCTGGCTGGCCGGGGCGGCAATCGTGCTGTCGGGGCTTTTGCTTTTGACGCAACGCCTTGGGACGGACGGGGCCAGGCTTGACCTGCCCGAGCCCGGCGGAACCGGCCGGGTGCTTGCCGTTCTGGCCGGCCTGATTGCCCTTGCTTTGATCGTGCCTCTTGCCGGGATGGTTCCAGCGTTGGCGCTGTTCATGCTTTATCTGCTGTTGTGGGTGCTGCGCGCGCCGGTGCTGCCGTCGATCGGGACCACCGTATTGGTCACCGCTGCGATCGAGCTTATCTTCTCGCGTTGGCTGGGTGTGCCCCTGCCAGCGCCGTTCTTCCTTTAGGCTCGGGGTAGCAGGATGTTCGAAGCGCTGTCGCAGGGCTTTGTCTTGGCTTTCGAGCCGCAGAACCTTCTGTTCATCTTCTTCGGCGTTCTAGTCGGACAGATCGTCGGCGCCCTTCCTGGCGTCGGTCCAGCGGCGGGGATGGCGTTGTTGCTGCCGCTGACCTTCGGGTTGGAGCCGGTTACGGCGATCATGATGCTCGCCGGCATCATGTATGGCGGGCAGTATGGTGGGACGCTGACGTCGGTCCTGATCAACGTACCAGGAGAGGCATCCGGCGTGATGACCGCGATGGATGGCCATGCGATGGCCCGCAATGGCAGGGCAGGGGCCGCACTGGCGATTGCAGCGGTCGGGTCCTTCAGTGCCGGTGTCGGCGCGGTGCTGGCGGTGGCCGTACTCACGCCCGCGCTGGCCAGCGTCGGGTTGCGGTTCAACGCGCCGGAATACTTTCTGCTCTGCGCGCTTGGCGTCATTGCCGTCGGCAGTCTTGGCGAAGTGCCGATCCGGTCGCTTCTGGCCGGGGTCCTTGGCCTGACCATCGCGCTGATCGGGGTGGACCCGCTGACCGGCACCCCACGGCTGAACTTCGGATTGCCGTCGCTGTATCAGGGAATCGACTTCATCCCTGTCGCCATCGGCGTCTTCGGGATTGCCGAAGTGCTGTCCTCGCTTGAGCGGAGCGAGAAGGTTGAGCCGATCCGCACCCGGTTGAAGGACATGTGGCTGACGGCGGAGGATTGGACGACCTGCCGCTTTTCAATTCTGCGGGGCGGGTTCATCGGCCTGTTTGTCGGCATCATGCCGGGTGCTGGGGCGTCGGTCGCCTCGCTGCTGTCCTATCTGACCGAACGAAAGTTTTCCAAACATCCGGAGCGGTTCGGAAACGGTGCCATCGACGGGCTTGCGGCGGCGGAATCGGCCAACAACTCGGCCGCACACGGGGCACTGATCCCGATGCTGTCGCTGGGGATCCCGGGGTCGGCGAGTTCGGCGGTGCTGATGGCCGCGCTGATCCTGCACGGGATCAAGCCGGGCCCGATGCTCATGACGCAAGAAAGCGCGCTGGTCTGGGGGCTGATCGCCTCGATGGTGATCGGCAACCTGATCCTGCTGATCATGAACCTGCCGATGGCGCCGCTGTTTGCAGCCCTCCTGCGTATCCCCTACACCTACCTTGCGCCGGGCATTCTTGTGATTTCTTTGGTCGGGGCCTATGCCGCGACGTTGAGCGTGGCCACCGTGTGGATGTGCATCGCCTTCGGGATCCTCGGCTGGCTGATGATGAAGCTGGATATCCCCCGCGCGCCCCTGGTGCTGGCCCTGGTGCTGGCACCGCTGATGGAGACGTCGCTGCGCCAGTCGCTGCTTCTGTCGCTGGGTAGTCCGATGATCTTTGTCGAGCGTCCAATCTCGGCGGTCTTGCTGGTGACGGTGATCTTCGCGCTGATCGCCCCGATCTGGCGGACGTTCGGCCGCCGCAGGCTTGCACGCTGAAGACCCGGCGCCCGGAAGGGGCGCCGGGTCTTCTGCTTTTATCCGATGATCCGGTTGAACGTGGCCGAGGGGCGCATGAAGGCTTCGGTCTTTGCGTCGTCGGTGCGGTAGTAACCGCCCAGGTCGGCCGGCTTGCCCTCGGCCGCAGAAAGCTCGGCGACTATGGTGGCCTCGTTCTCGGCCAGAGCGCGCGCTACTGGGGCGAAGTGTTGGGAGAGGCCCGCGTCGGCGGTCTGTGCGGCAAGAGCCTCTGCCCAGTAGAGGGCGAAGTAGAAGTGGCTGTGGCGGTTGTCGGTCTGGCCGACCTTGCCTTGGGGGGAATGGTTGTTGTCCAGCACCCCTTGCGTCGCCACGTCGACCGCATCGCCCAGCACGCGGGCCGCGGGCTTGCCCTTTGCCTCGGCCAGGAACTTCAGGCTTTCCCCCAGCGCGCAGAATTCGCCCAGCGAATCCCAGCGCAGGTGGTTTTCTTCCATGATCTGCTGGACGTGCTTCGGGGCCGAGCCGCCGGCTCCGGTCTCGAACATGCCCCCACCCTGCATCAGCTTGACGATGGACAGCATCTTGGCGCTGGTGCCCAGCTCCAGGATCGGGAAGAGGTCGGTCAGGTAGTCGCGCAGCACGTTGCCGCTGATCGCGATGGAGTTTTCGCCCTTGCGGATCGTCTCGAAGGACAGGCGCGTCGCCTCGCGCGGGGCGAGGATCTGGAACCTGTCGGTGACGCCGGCCGCTTCCAGCATCGGTTTCACATAGGCGATCAGTTGCGCGTCGTGGGCGCGGGTCTCGTCCAGCCAGAAGATCGCCTGACACCCTTCGGCCTTCTGGCGCGAGATCGCGAGCTTCACCCAATCCTCGATCGCCGCCTTCCGGGTCGAGGCGGCGCGCCAGATGTCACCGGCCTGCACCTTGTGTTGGTGCAGCACGTCGCCGTTGGCTGCAATCATGCGCACCGTGCCATCGGCCGGGATCAGGAAGGTGGTGGGGTGCGAGCCGTATTCCTCGGCCTTCTGGGCCATCAGGCCGACGTTCTGCACCGTGCCTGCGGTGGACGGGTCGAGTGCGCCGGTTTCCTTGAAGTAGCGGATCGCCTCGTCATAGACGGCGGCGTAGGAGCTGTCGGGGATGACGCAGTTGGTGTCGGCGGCCTTGCCATCGGGGCCGTAGCCCTTGCCGCCCGCCCGGATCAGCGCAGGGATCGAGGCGTCGATGATCACATCGGAGGGGACGTGCAGGTTGGTCAGCCCGCGGTCCGAGTTCACCATGTACATCGGCGGCCGGTCGGCCATGACGGTGGCGATGTCCCTGGCAATCGCCGCGCCGTCCGGCATCTCGGCCACGCGGTCCATCAGCGCGCCGAGGCCCGAGTTCGGGTCCACCCCCGCTGCGGCCAGCGCGGCCCCGTGCTTGTCGAACACCGGCTTCAGGAACTGGCGCACGGCATGGCCGAAGATGATCGGGTCAGAGACCTTCATCATCGTGGCCTTGAGGTGGATCGAGAAAAGGACACCCATCCGTTTGGACGCGTCGATCTGATCGGCCAGGAAGGCCTGCAGCGCGGAGGCGGACATGAAGGTTGCGTCAACCACGGTGCCTTCGGGATAGCTCAGCTTGTCCTTCAGCACGGTAACGGTGCCGTCCTTGGCCAGATGCTCGATTCGGGCCGCACCGGCCTGTGCTGCGGTCAGCGTGGCCGAGGTTTCGTTCGACCGGAAATCGCCCGAGGTCATGGTGGTGACGCAGGTCTTGCTGTCGGGTGACCATTTGCCCATCGAATGCGGGTTCGCGCGGGCGTAGTTCTTGACCGCAATCGCCGCCCGCCGGTCCGAGTTGCCCTCACGGAGCACTGGATTGACCGCCGAACCCTTGATCATGTCAAAGCGGGCGCGGATCGCCTTCTCCTCGGCCGTCTGGGGGTCTTCGGGGTAATCGGGGATGTCATAGCCCTGCGCCTGAAGCTCTTTCAGTGCACCAACCAGCTGCGGCACCGAGGCAGAGATGTTCGGCAGCTTGATCACGTTTGCGGCCGGGGTCTTCACCAGCTCACCCAGTTCGGCCAGGTCATCGGGCTGGCGCTGCGCCGGGCTCAGATTTTCCGGAAAGGCGGCAATGATGCGGCCTGCAAGCGAGATGTCCCTGGTGCCCACCGTTACCCCGGCGGCAAAGGCGAAATGACGGATGATCGGGAGCAGCGAGGCCGAGGCGATCTGCGGTGCTTCGTCGACCTTGGTGTAGATGATGTCGGGAACCTGCGGGTTGGCCATGGCGGAAAACCTGTCCTGTTGTGGTTGTGACTGTCTGTTCTGGCCGTAGCATAACACGAGCCTGACGTCAGTATCCGAATGTATACCGAAAGGGCGATCTACCCAAGCAGGCGATTTTCGACCGTGCGGATGTGGGCCCGCATGGCGGACTGGGCAGCATCGGCGTCTCGGACCGAGATGGCATCGACAATGCGGGCGTGCTCGGCAAAGCTTGTGTGGTCGGCCGGGGGGCGCACGCTGTTACGGACCATCCGCCCCCACGACACCATTCGGCGCAGCAGGTTGAGCTGGTCGAACAGCGCCAGAAGCGTGGTCGAGCCGCTGCTCTCGGCGATCTGCCGATGAAATTCGTTGTCGAGCGCTTCATACTCGCGCCAGGTGGCTGCCTTTATCGCGCGGTCGACGTTCAACCGCAGCTTGGCGATGGCCGAAGCAGAGGCATGCAGCGCCGCCTCACGCGCAATTGCCGGCTCCAGCGCCGCGCGGGCGCGCAGGACATCGGCAGGACTGACCTGCTGGGCCAGCTTTCCGAAACCATCCGTTGGTGCGGTGGAAGGGTCAACCTCGGTCAGGAATGTGCCCTTGCCGACATGGCGCCACAGCCGGTTTTCACTTTCCAGAACCTGCAACGCACGCCGAAGCTCGGCCCGGTTCAGGCCGAGGTCGGTGCACAGCACACGCTCTGGCGGGAGTCGTTCGCCCGGCTTGAAGGCGCGGTCGGCGATGTAGGCGCGCAGTTGTGCAAGCGCTGCACTGCCCGAAACGCCATGTTCCGCGCCGGCGGTGGGCAAGGGTGTGCCAGCGGTGGTGTTCATGTCGTTCGGCATCATTATTCAATACCCGGATTGGTTTGATGCGTCCAGAATGATTTGAATTGATCTGGTACGGGAAGTCTGGGATGGAGGTCTGCCCAAGACCGAGGAGAGCCCTGGCAATGCCCGATTATGTGATCAGCCCCCCGCCCGTCGTTACCCTGCCCATCGAGGGGTCCGACGCGCTTTTCCCCGTCCGGCGCGTCTATTGCATCGGACGCAACTATGCCGCCCATGCAATCGAAATGGGGCATGATCCGAATCGCGAGCCCCCTTTCTTCTTCCAGAAGAACCCCAACAATCTTGTCACAGGCGACAGTTTCCCCTACCCGCCGCAGACCCAGGACGTTCACCACGAGATCGAGATGGTCGTGGCGCTGAAATCCGGTGGCAAGAACATCCCGATCGACAAGGCGCTCGATCATGTCTGGGGCTATGGGGTCGGTCTGGACATGACGCGACGGGATCTGCAGGGCCAAGCCAAGGAAATGAGCCGTCCGTGGGAAATCGGCAAGGCGTTTGAGGACTCGGCTCCGGTAAGCGCACTGCGCCCGGTATCGGACGTTGGCCATCCCGCGTCCGGTCTGGTGCAACTCAAGGTGAACGGCGCGGCAAAGCAAACCGGCGATCTGAACCAGATGATCTGGAAAGTGCCCGAGATGATTTCCTATCTGTCTGATTTCTTTGAACTTGCAGCCGGCGACGTGATCATGACCGGAACGCCCTCGGGCGTGGGCCCGGTCGTGCGCGGCGATGTGATGCAGTGCCATGTCGAGGGCGTCGGCGACCTGAAGGTCAAGGTCGTCTGAACCGGCCGCCTGTCAGCCCGAGAGGGCTGGCAGCACCCTCTCGCGCACCGACACCAGATGGTCCCGCATCCGCTGCGAAGCGGTTGCGCCATCGCGCTCGGTGATCGCGGCGCAGATTGCGTCATGCTCGACAAAACTGACATGGTCACGCGGGGGCATCTTGCTTGTCCTGGGCTGGCCCCAGACGGTGGACCTCCTTACGACATTAAGAATATCAAAGAGATAGACCAGCAACTTGTTGTGGGTCGCTTTGGCTATGGCGTAATGCAGATTGTTGTCCCAAGCCTCATAGCTGCGCCAATCGGCTGCTGAGCGGCAGCGGCTGCTGCAGGACAGGATTTCCTCAAAATCGGCCCTCGTGCCATGTGACGCGGCCAGGCGGGCCAATTCCGGCTCGATCACCAGTCGCGCCGCGATGACCTGGGCAGGGCTCGCCAGTTCTCCCAGGTAGGCTGCGTCAGCAAGGTTCAGCACGGGGCGGGCGCCGATGAAGGTGCCGCGCCCGACATGGCGCCAGATCAACCCGTCGGCCTCCAGCTCGGCCAGGGCCTTGCGCAACTCGCCGCGCGTCACGGCGAAAAGCTGGCTCAGCACTCTTTCGGGCGGCAGGCGGTCGTTGTGGTTGAACCGCTGGGCCGCAATGAACTGCTTGATCGTGTCGGCAAGCAGCAGTGGATCTGTGGCACCCATCCTTGACCAATCTCCATATTGGTTATGCCAAAATTCTATGCATTCCGGATAAACGTGGCTAGCATCAATCGATGTTGCTGTGAATCCGACGCTGCCATCGCTTCAAGGCAAGCGAAGTCCTTCGAGGGGGAGGGCCTCTCACGAGGGTCGGATGTATTCAATCTGCACAGGAGGAACGTCTGTCCCATGCGGTTTGCCACAATATCCACCCCGACCGGACCGCTTGCTGCCGTTCAATTGACCGACGGGCGCTTCTTGCCGGTTGCGGCTGCTTGCGAGGCGGCCGGGGTCGCCCATGGCGGCCTCTTGCAGGGCAATCTGCAGGCCGTGATCGAAGGCGGGGCTGTGGCGTTGGCCGAACTGGCCGGGGTGGTCGGGCGGGCGAATGCCGGTGACCTTGGCCTTGCCGCGCTGGCGCTTGGCGACCCGGTGATGCTGGCGCCCTTGCCGGCTCCGCGCAAGAATGTCTTCTGCGTCGGGCGCAACTATGCCGAACATATCGCCGAAGGCGCGCGGGCACAGAACACCAACGTCGCTGTCACCGAGGTTCCGGTCTTTTTCACCAAGCCATGCACCGCGGTGATCGGCCCGGGTGCCACGGTTCCGATCTTTTCCCATGTCTCGACCCAGATCGACTATGAAGTCGAGCTTGCCATCATCATCGGCACCGCCGGGCGCGACATCCCAAAGGACCGGGCGCTTGACCATGTCTGGGGCTACACCATCGTGAACGACGTTACCGCGCGCGACGTCCAGCGGCGGCACGGCGGGCAGTATTTCAAGGGCAAGGGCCTGGACGGATCCTGCCCGATGGGACCGGTGATCGTGACGCGGGACGAGGTTTCCAATCCACAGGCGCTGCGCTTGCGCTGCATGGTGAACGGCGAGGTGCGCCAGAACAGCACGACGGCGCAGATGATCTTCGACATTCCCATGCTGATCGCCTCGCTTTCCGAAGGGCTGACGCTGGAGCCAGGGGATATCCTGGCCACCGGCACGCCCTCCGGCGTGGGCTATGCCATGACCCCGCCAAACTTTCTGAAGGATGGCGACGAGGTGACCTGTGAAATCGAGGGTATCGGACGGCTGACCAATCCAGTCCGAACTGCCTGAACAAGGGAAACGGTCGCAAGAACCGGATCAAGGTTTTGTCTTCACGAAGAAAAAGGGAGGAAACGAAATGCTGAACAGACGGATCTTCAATGCCATTGCTGCCAGTGCCCTGACAGTCGCGCTTACCGGCACCGCCATGTCGCAGGAGATGACCAAGGTCACCTTCGTGCAGCCCAGCCCCTCGGCCATCAACTCGTTCAACGTGTTTGTGGCGATCGGCGAAGGCTATTTCGCCGAAGAAGGGCTTGAGGTCTCTGTCGAGGCGATCAACGGCTCCAGCGCTGTCTTGCAGGCGCTGTCTTCTGGACAGGCCCAGTTTGGCCGTCCCGGCCCGGGACCAGTGTTGGCTGCGCGCGGGCGGGATGTAGATGTGGTCTTCATCTACAACTTCGCGGCCAAATCGAACTTTGGCGTGATCGTCCCGGTCGACAGCCCGATCCAGTCTCCGGCCGATCTGAAGGGCAAGATCATCGGCACCGGCACGGCTGATGGCGCGGAGGTGGGCTTTGCGCGCAATGTCATGTCCGGCTCCGGCCTGAAGGATGGTACCGACTATACCTTCCTGACCGTGGGCGATGGCGGCCCGGCGACGGCTGCATTCTCGTCGGGCGAAATCGACGCCTACTCGGCTTCGACTGCCGATGCGGCCATCCTGAACCAGCGCGGCGTGGCGGTCCGGGAAATCACCCCGCCCGAATACATGCGTTTCTTCGGCAATGGCTTTGTCACGACGGGTGACCTCATCCGCAACGATCCTGCACTGGTCGAAAAGTTTGTCCGCGCCATCCACCGCGGCCATGAGTTCGCGCTTGACCCGGCCAACCGGGACAAGGTGCTGGCCCATATGGCGGCAGGCATCCCGCAGGAAAGCGAAGATCAGGCCTTTGCAGCAGCGCTCTTCGATGCTGTCAAGGACAAGACCATCCCCGTCGACATGACGAACGGCCTTGGCTACCAGCCGCCCGAAGTCTGGGAAGAGTGGCAAGCGACGCAAATCGCCGGCGGCGAACTGGCCGGACCGCTGCCGGACCTTACCGCCGCCTACACGAACGACTTCACGCTCAAGATAAACGGGAGCGCGAACTGATGACTGCTGCCGCAGCCTCGACTCGGTCGGACGCCCTGCAAGGGGCGCCCGTCTATCAGCTTAGCAATGTGGGCAAGACCTATGCCCGCAACGCGATCAAGGCGCTTGAGGGGGTGGGCATTACCCTGACGCAGGGAAGTTTTTCCTCTGTCATCGGGTCAAGCGGCTGCGGCAAATCCACCTTGTTGAAGATCATGTCGGGGTTGATCCCGCCGTCGACCGGACGGGTCGTTCTGCAGGGCAAGCCGGTGACCGGTCCGCGTCGTGACATCGGGATGATGTTCCAGCAGGCCACTCTCTTTCCCTGGCGCACGACGCTGGAGAACATCGTCCTTCCGATCGAGATCCGCGATGGCAAGGCTGCCGCCAAGGCCGCCAAGACCCAGGCCCGCGCGCTTCTGGAGCTGGTCGGTTTGAAAGGGTTCGAGGATACCTACCCGACCGAGCTTTCGGGCGGCATGGCGCAGCGCGCTTCGATCTGCCGGATGCTGATCACTGAGCCTGCGGTGCTGCTGTTGGACGAGCCCTTCAGCGCGCTGGACGAACTGACCCGTGATTTCATGAACATGGAATTGCAACGCATCTGTTCTTCTCGCAATGCCACGGCCTTCCTCGTCACCCACTCGATCCCCGAGGCGGTCATTCTGTCGGACGTGGTCTATGTGATGAAACCCCGCCCGGGCCGTATTGCCGAGGTGGTCGAAATCGACCTGCCACGCCCACGCACGCTTGAAATGATGACGACGCCGAAGTTCGGCGAGATCGTGGCGCATATCCGCGGCCGGCTCGACAAGGAGGCGTTCATATGAGCAACCTGGAACGCATTGCCGACACGGCCGCGAACGAGGGCGATACCGTCTGGGCGGAAAAGACCGGCTGGATGGACCGGGTGCCACGCTGGGTTAAGATGCTGCTGGTCTTCGTGATCTTCGTGCTTTTGTGGGATCTCGTCACGCGTTTCCGCTTTGTCAGTCCGATCATCCTGCCCACCCCGGTCGAGACATTCCTCGACCTGATCTTCGTAGGGCAAAATCTCCTAAGCGGCGGCTACATGCTTCAGGCGCTTTGGATCACCCTGCTGGAAGTGTTCTACGGCTTCCTTCTGGCCATCGCGATCGGCTTTTCGCTGGGCGTGATCGTCGGCGAAACCGCCTTCGGGGAAGAGGCTATCATGCCCTACCTCGTCGCGATCGACACGATGCCGAAGGTGGCTTTCGCCCCACTCTTCGTGGCCTGGCTGGGCTTTGACATCGACAGCAAGGTTGCCCTTGCGGCCTTCATCGCGACCTTTCCCATCGTGGTTGGCACCGCCGCCGGCCTTCACGCCGCCGACACAAACAGCCGAAACCTCTTCAAGACCATGGGCGCAAGCCGCTGGCAGACGCTGGTCAAGATGAAGCTGCCGATGGCCCTGCCGCAGATATCCACCGGGCTCAAGATCGCGTCGGTCGGCGTCATGGCCGGCGCCATCACCGGCGAGTTTCTTGGCGGCGGCAAGGGCTTTGGTGAGCTGATCCGTGTCGCGGCATCACAACTCGACACGCCCCGAGTTTTTGCGCTGATCCTGTATCTTTCAGTGGTCGGGATGGGGCTCTTCTCCTTCGTGTCCTGGCTTCAGCGGCGCGTGGTGTTCTGGCAGAAGGACCGCGTCTCGGCGGCCAGCGAGTAGCCGATGGCAGAGCCGGTTGCGGCAGAGCGGATGATCGCCTTTGCGGCACGGGCGTTCGAATGCCTTGGTGTTCCCGAGGGGGACGCCAGGGCGGCGGCGGGCCTCATGGTCGAGACGGACCTGCTGGGCTATGACACACACGGCGTTTTCCGCCTGCGCCAGTATGTGAACCGCCTTCGCGGCGGGGGCTGCAACCCGAAAGCAACGCCGCGCATCCTGCGGGAGACCGCTGCCATCGCGCTCATCGACGGGGACAACGGCCTGGGGCATCTGGCGATGGCAATGGCCTGTGACCTCGCGATGAAGAAGGCCCGGCTGGCTGGGATGGCTTGGGTCGGAGTGCGCGGAAGCAACCACGCCGGGCCTGCGGCTCTTTACGTCCGGCCTCAGGCCGCAGCGGGGATGATCGGCCTCTGTGCCGCTGTTGGAAGCGCGAACCATGTCGCACCTTATGGGGGCACGGACCTCCTTCTTGGCACCAACCCCATCGCCATCGCCACTCCGGGCGGGTCTGATCCCTTCGTGCTGGACATGGCGACCACGGTTGCCGCTGTCGGCAAGATCAAGTCCCTCGCCCAGCGGGGTGAGCCGATGCCCGAGGGCTGGATGGTCGGGCGCGACGGCAAGCCGCTGACCGACCCGAACCGCCGGGATGAAGGCTTTCTTCTGCCGATTGGCGGCGCCAAGGGCTATGGGCTGGCGATGGCGATCGGCCTTTTGGCCGGGGTCCTGAACGGCGCAGCCTTCGGTTCGGATGTCGTCGATTTCACTGCAGATACAGCCAAACCGACCAACACGGGGCAGTTCGTGGCGGCCATCGACATCGCGGCTTTCGGTGAGCCGGCGGCCTTTACAGCCACTGCGTCGCGCGTGTTCGACGAGATGCGCGCCTCGCAGCCGTTGCCTGGCCATGCCCCCGTGCGCGTGCCGGGCGACGGGCGCGAAGCCCAACGCGCGGCGCGGCTGGCCGGGGGTGTCGCACTCCACCCGACCTTGCATGCCGAGCTTGACCGGATCGCAAACGACCTTGCCATTGCCCCCCTTTAGGCCCGACTGTCCCTTCACCCAAGGCAGGTGACCGAAATGACCGACACGCTTTATTCGCTGCTGGCACGTGCAACGCCCGAGGCTCTGGCCATCGGCGCGCCGGACCGCCCTTGGCTGACCTACGCCGGCCTTGCCGAGCAGACGGCCCGGACCCTGGCCGCACTGCATGGCGCGGGTATTGGGCGCGGTGACCGAGTGGCCATCGTGCTGCCAAACGGTCCCGAGATGGCCTCGGCCTTCGTTACCGTGGCGCAAGGGGCGGTGACCGCCCCCCTCAACCCCGCATACAAGCTGGAGGAGTTCGACTTCTACCTCTCCGACCTGAAGGCAAGGGCGATCATCCTGCCTACCGGGTACGAGGGTCCAGCGTTGGAGGCGGCGGCAAAGCACGGCCTTGTCATCCTGCGCCTTGGTTTTGCGCCGGAGGACCCCGCCGGTGCCTTCAGTCTGGCGGCAGAGGGCGGGACCGGCCTTGGGCCAGACACCACGATGGCCGGACCTGACGACATCGCGCTTATCCTGCACACCTCCGGCACGACATCACGGCCGAAGATCGTGCCGCTCCTGCAGCGCAACGTGGCCGCCTCTGCGCTTCACATCCAGGCGTCGCTGGCGCTGAGCCCTGCCGACCGCTGCCTGAACATGATGCCGCTCTTTCACATCCACGGTCTGATCGCCGCCGTGTCAGCCAGTCTGGCTGCCGGTGCCTCGGTCTGGTGTGCGCCCGGGTTCGATGCGGTGCGCTTCTTCGGCTGGCTCGATACCGCGCGGCCAAGTTGGTACACGGCGGTGCCGACGATGCACCAGACCATCCTGCAACGCGCGCCCCGCAACGCCGAGATCATCGCCCGCGCGCGCTTGCGGTTCTTGCGTTCGTCCTCGGCGTCCCTGCCGGGGCAGGTGATGCTGGAACTGGCCGCGACGTTCAATGCCCCGGTGATCGAGGCCTATGGCATGACCGAGGCCGCACATCAGATGGCCTCGAACCCGCTGCCGCCCCGCGCGCAGAAACCCGGCGCGGTTGGCATCGCCGCCGGCCCGCAGCTTCGCATCGCGCATGAGGTGGAGAACCACCTGCTGGCGGACGGGGTCGGCGAGGTAGTCATCTGCGGCCCGAACGTCACCCCCGGCTACGAAGGAAACCCCGACGCCAACGCGAAAAGCTTCTTCACCGCCGATAGCCTGCGCTGGTTCCGCACCGGCGACCAGGGCTCGCTGGACGCCGAGGGCTACCTGACTCTGACCGGGCGGCTGAAAGAAATCATCAACCGCGGCGGCGAGAAGATCAGCCCCCTGGAGGTGGACGGCGTCCTCATGGACCATCCAGCGGTGCAGCAGGTGGTGACCTTCGCCATGCCGCACGACAAGCTGGGCGAAGAGGTTGCCGCCGCCGTGGTTCTGCGCGAGGGGATGGCCGCCGACGAGGCCGCAATCCGCACGTTCGCCGCCACCCGTCTTGCCGCCTTCAAGGTCCCGCGCCGCGTGGTGATCCTGCAAGAAATCCCCAAGGGGGCCACCGGCAAGCTGCAACGCATCGGGCTTGCGCAGAAACTGGGGCTTGGGTCTTGACCATTCACCTGTCCCAACACAGCCCCGCCGGGGGCTCTGCCGCGAACCGAGGGCGCGGCTTTCAGGCACAATGCGGCATGGAGGGCCCATGAAAATCTGCATCTTCGGCGCGGGTGCCATCGGTGGCTACATGGGCGCAAAACTGGCCGCCGTTGGGGCCGATGTTTCCCTTGTCGCACGCGGCCCGCATCTGGCGGCGCTGCAAGCCAAGGGCCTGACGCTGATCGAGGACGGCCAGGCCACAACCCACAAGGTCCGCGCGACCGCCGATGCCCGCACACTTGGCCCCCAGGATTTCGTGGTCCTCACGCTCAAGGCCCATTCGGTGCCCTCGGTCGTCGGGCAGATCACCCCGCTTCTTGGCCCCGACAGCACGCTTGTCAGCGGCGTGAACGGCGTGCCCTGGTGGTATTTCCACAAGCTGGGGGGCCCGCTTGACGGCACGCGCCTGCAATCTGTCGATCCCGGCAACCTGCAATGGGATGGCTTTGGCCCAGACCGTGTGCTGGGCTGCGTCGTCTACCCGGCGGCAGAGGTCAGCGAGCCCGGCACCATTACCCATGTCGAGGGCAACCGTTTTTCCCTTGGCGAACCCTCGGGCGAGAAATCCGCCCGGGCCGAAGCATTGTCAAAGGCCCTGACTGCCGCGGGCCTGAAGGCACCTGTCCGACCGCGCTTGCGCGACGAAATCTGGGTCAAGCTATGGGGGAACCTGTCGTTCAACCCGATTTCCGCCCTGACCCATGCCACGCTTGATGTCCTTTGTACCGACCCCGGCACCCGCGCTGTCGCCCGCGACATGATGGTCGAGGCGCAGATCATTGGTGAAAAGCTGGGGGTGACGTTTCCCATCGACGTCGACCGCAGGATCAATGGCGGTGCGGCCGTCGGGGCGCACCGGACATCGATGCTGCAAGACCTCCTCGCCGGTCGTCCACTGGAAACCGAGGCACTTGTGGGCTCGGTCGCAGAGCTTGGCCGACTGACCGACACGCCGACCCCAACGATCGACACAGTCCTGGCCCTGACCCGACTGCGCGCAAAGACGGCGGCAGGCGACAGCGCACCCCGCGAGGGACAATCTCCAGCCAGCCGGTGATCGCACGGCCTGCGTAAGGTGGTAGCCGGCTTCGTCGTTGGCGCAAGTGAAGATTGGAAGCGCTATCAGAGGCCGATGGTTCGGGAAGCCCAGAGGCACCTTGCGCAGCTGGTGCTGCAGCCCATGGCGATGCTCATGGCCGAGGAACTGACGGCCAAGCTGGGCACGGCGGTGCAGATCGATTGCGTCCGACCGATGCAGGCTTTCGACGCCGGCGGCAAGGCCCCCGCGCTTGCAACGATGGTGCAAGCCCTAGCGCAAGCAAAGGAAGCCGGGATCGAGGGAGCCACGCTGCAGGACGCGCTGTCCTTCATCGATTGGGCCGAGGAATAGGGCCAGGAGGCGCCCTGCGGAGTAGTGCCCCCAAAGCTTCTGGGATCAGACGGAAAGTGCCCGGTGAGACATGCCGATAACCCCTTCACGGCGCGGCCTGGATATACTCCCCGGGCGCGGTGCCGACTGTCACGGTTCGGACCGCCGGGGATAGTCAGGGGCCGGCCTGGGCAAGCGGGACGCTGCTCCGGCCCAATTCGTTATGGCTTGATGCCACGCAGCGCCCGCGCGCAATCAGCAACCAAGGCCAAGAAATCATTCCTGTTCTCGATTTTCGGGCTCTTGTCATGGGTTTGAATCCATAGGTCACGAGCGAGGCTGGCAGCGGTTGCTGCGACGCTTTCTTGTAGATCAACGGTTACGCGGTCTGTCATACTGGGAGGTTCCTCTTAATTGATTATCAGTTAGCAACGCGGGACTTAAGCTTTGTTCGCATTCGCCAGTCAAGTTTTGACGCTGCCTGGAGCCTTTCCCAAGGCCGTTCCCCCGGCGTTCCCCATAAAAGCAAAAAGGCCAGCTGTTTCCAGCTAACCCGTTGATTTTATGGCTCCGGCGGTAGGGATCGAACCTACGACCAATTGATTAACAGTCAACTGCTCTACCGCTGAGCTACGCCGGAACACGAGGCGCGTATAGCAAGCCCCTTCTTGGGCGTAAAGGGGCAAATGGCGGGAAAGCTTGGCTGTGGTCAGTTGCGCATGAATTGGGCGTCTGGGTGGAGAGCAGGTCGAGCCGTCACCTCATTTCTTGACGCAAGATCAATGAGATGGGCCAACACGTTGCGACGCGCTGCGGGCAGGAGGTTCGGAGCCAGGCCGTGGTAGACGCGGGCGGTGATCTCGTCGATCCTTGCCGGGCCGGTGCGAAGATGCTCGAGGATGGCGGCCTCTCGGGCGAGGCGGTGGGCAAGGAGGTCGCGGACGCGGGCTTCGGGGTCCGCGATGGCTGGACCGTGGCCCGGCAGAAAGCGCTGCCATCCACCTCCTAACAACCGCCGAAGCGAGGTCATGTAGTTTGCCATGTCACCATCTGGTGGCGAAACGATGGTGGTCGACCAGCCCATGACGTGGTCGCCGGAGATAAGCGTGTCACCAAGCGACAGGCAGATATGGCTGCCAAGGTGACCTGGGGTGTGCAGGACCGCAAGTTCCCATTCTGGCGATGTGAGGCAGTCGCCTTCAGCCAAAAGGTGGCTAGGACGAAATGACAGGTCCAACCCCTCTCCGCCTTCGGGCAGGTGGGTGGCCAGAGCGGCCATTCCGGCGCTGCGTCCGTCAAGCGCCCCGCCGTAAGCCCAGACCGGCGCGCCCGTCAGTGCGGCCAGACAGGGAGCAAGGGCGGAATGATCGGAATGAGCATGCGTCACCACGATGTGCGAGATGCGCTGGCGGGGGCCAAGGCATTCCAGGATGGCTGCGAGGTGTCCGGGCAGGTCCGGGCCTGGGTCGATCAAGGCGATGTCGGTGCTGCCGATCAGGTAAGTGTTGGTCCCGGCACCCGTGAGAGGAGATGGGTTTGCGGCGGTCAGACACCGGATTTCTGTCGTCATGCGCCAGGCCTCCGTGCCGCCCTTCCCATGCAGGACGCAGGCGGGTAGGCTGATCCGTGATGTCGGTTTTGCAACGTCTTCTTCCCCGCAGTCTTTACGGCCGCGCCGCATTGATCCTGATCGTGCCCGTGGTCGCGATCCAGCTTGTCGTGTCCACTGCCTTCATCCAGCGCCACTATGAAGGCGTGACGCGGCAGATGACGCAAGGGGTTGCAATCGACCTTGCGTTTCTTCTGGCAGAGGTCGAGGCGTCCGGATCCGCGGTTGCTGCCCAGTCAAGGGTCGCGCCTTTGGCTGAAGCCCTTGAGATCACGCTGACCATTCCGGCTGGTTCCGACGCACCACAGGAAGATCGGTTGCAGGTGTTTGACCTGTCAGGGCGTGCAATCGTAGACACGCTGCGCGCTCAGCTGCCGGAGCTAGTGGCCGCGGATGTGACGGATGAAGACAGGGTGGTCAATCTGCTGTTCCAGACCACGCTGGGACCAGTGCAGGCCGAGCTCAGCCGGCGGCGGATGTCGGCAACCAATCCGCATCAGTTGCTTGTCCTGATGATCTTTACCTCGGTCCTGATGACGGTCATCGCCTACATGTTCCTGCGCAACCAGTTGCGGCCCATCACCAAGTTGGCGCGGGCTGCGGAGGATTTCGGCAAGGGCCGCACAGTTGCCTACCGGCCGCGCGGTGCGCAGGAGGTACGGGCGGCGGGGCGGGCATTCCTGGACATGCGCGCGCGCATCGACCGGCAGATCGAGCAGCGGACGCTTATGTTGTCAGGCGTCAGCCACGACTTGCGCACGCCCCTGACCCGGCTGCGGCTTGGCCTGTCGCTGATACCCGAGGATCCGGAAGTGGCCGCACTGCAAGCCGACGTAAGCCAGATGGAGCGGATGGTGGACGAGTTTCTCGCCTTCGTGCGCGGCGACGCGATGGAGGGATCGGTCCGGGCGGATGCCATGGCCCTTGTGGAGGGCATTGTCGCGCGGGCAGGTGCCGGGGTGGTGCTGTCCCGGGTGCAGGGCAAGCCGGAACTGGTGGAGATGCGACCCGAGGCGGTGGCGCGCGCGGTGCAGAACCTGGTGTCGAACGCGCAGCGCTTTGGTGATCGGGTCGAGATCGCGGTTGAGTATCTGGACCGTAGCCTGCGCATCAGTGTGGAGGACAACGGCCCGGGCATTCCTGCCGGCCAGCGCGACGAAGCGCTGCGGCCCTTCACCCGGCTGGACCGGTCACGCGACCCGAACAAAGGCGGAGGCGTTGGTCTTGGCCTTTCGATTGCAGCTGATATTGCACTCAGCCATGGCGGAACCTTGCGGCTTTCGCACTCGGAAAGGTTGGGCGGGCTGCGGGCGGACCTGACGGTCGCGCGCTAGCTACTTCGAGGCGCCGAATACCAGGATCCAGTGCAGCTTGTTGTCGGGTGCCGGGCTGACGGCAATGCCGATTCCAACCTCACGGGCCTTGCGCAGAAGGATGTTGTCGCGGTGCTTGGGTGAGTTCATCCACCACTGGACGGCCCGCGTGCCTGAGGCAAAGCCGCGGCCGGTATTCTCTGCGGCGGTCCGGAAGGCGTAGCCTGCCTTGCGAAGGCGGGTCTTCAGCGTGCCGCCGTCCGAGGACTCGTGGCTGATCGATCTGCGCGCTGCATTGTCACAGGCGTGAGCTTGCGCTGCCCGATCAAGCTTGGCCGAAGGTCTGAGCGACGCAAGCCCATGTGCGGCGCGCTCGGCGTTGAGGTTTTTCAGCACTTCGCCTTGCAGAGAGTTGGCATTGGCCGGCACGCTGCAGGCAAGCGCAGGGCTTGCAAGGCCAATGACCAAGCCAACGGCGACACACCGGGTGATGCGAGTGACCAAGGGTTATCCTTTCGCTGCGCTGATCGTTTCTTGGCAACGATCTACAATGCAGTAGGGCCTGATTTGGGCACAAAGGTGTGCATCTGGTGAAATCTGCAGGCGGATGGGCAAAAGCCTGCCTATGTTCAGGCGAAAGGTGCGTGGCACCGGAATGGAGGCCGGGCGGGAATGCTGGATGGAATGATCCGCGGGGTGATTGACCCGCCGTTGAACCGGGGAGGGACCTGGCTCGCCGCGCGCGGCGCTTCGGCGGACGCGGTGACGCTGATCGGGCTGGTTCTGGGCCTCGTGGCGGCGGCGCTGCTGGCTTTCGGACAGTCGGGCCTGGTGGTGGTGCTGCCGCTCCTGGCGAGCCGGTTGGCGGATGGTCTGGACGGGGCAGTGGCTCGGGCACGGGGCAAGACGGATTTCGGTGGCTACCTGGACATCGTCTGCGATTTCGTCTTCTACGCCGCAATTCCGCTGGCTTTCGTGCTGCACGATCCTGCGGCAAATGGCGCAGCGGGGGCTTTCCTGCTCCTGAGCTTTTACGTCAACGGGGCAAGCTTTCTTGGCTATGCCGTCCTGGCCGCAAAGCGCGGGATGGAGACGTCTTCACGCGGAGAAAAGTCGCTCTATTTCACCGCCGGGCTGCTGGAGGGCAGCGAAACAATCGGTTTCTTCCTGCTTCTGGCCCTGTGGCCCGCCAGCTTCTCCCCGGCTGCCTGGATTTTTGGCGGGCTGTGCCTGATCACTGCGCTGGCGCGGGTGCTTCTTGCGCGCAGGGTCTTTCACTGATCGGCGGCCGGCGGAAATCGGGCCTCTCACCCTTGCAGCCCCCGTCCCGCCCCACTAAGACTCTGGCAATACTCCGGCGATATTCCTCGCGAGATACCGAAGGCAGGCACCATGCGCGACCCCGTTGACCATTACATGAATACACTTGTCCCCATGGTCGTCGAACAGACGAGCCGGGGCGAACGCGCCTATGACATCTTCAGCCGCATGCTGAAGGAGCGAATCATTTTCCTTGGCGGTCCGGTCCATGACGGCATGTCGAGCCTGATCTGCGCGCAGCTTCTGTTCCTTGAATCGGAAAATCCGGCCAAGGAAATCTCGATGTACATCAACTCGCCAGGCGGCGTGGTGACCAGCGGTCTGTCGATCTACGACACCATGCAGTACATCAAGCCGAAGGTGAGCACCCTGGTCATCGGGCAGGCGGCCTCGATGGGGTCCTTGCTGCTGACGGCGGGGCATCCGGGCATGCGGTTCAGCCTGCCGAACAGCCGCGTTATGGTCCACCAGCCCAGCGGCGGGTACCAGGGCATGGCCACCGACATCATGATCCACGCGCGCGAGACCGAAAAGCTGAAGCGTCGGCTGAACGAGATCTACTCCAAGCACACCGGCAACGACTACGACAAGGTCGAGGCGGCGCTGGAGCGCGACAACTTCATGTCGGCCGAGGAAGCGAAGGAATGGGGGCTGATCGACAGCATTCTCGAAAGCCGTGGCAAGGCGGAAGATACCCCAGTCTGACACGGTGTCGTGAGGCAGTCTCCGGCGGTTGGACCGGCGGGGATTTTCGGATTGTGGTGACTTTGGGCTTGGCTTAGACTTTCCAAATATGGGTCCGGGTGGCGCAACCGGCCAGAGTCAGGGATAGCGTCAAGAGGACTGCGGATGGCGAACAATTCCGGCGGCGACAGCAAGAACACGCTCTACTGCTCGTTCTGTGGCAAAAGCCAGCACGAGGTGCGCAAGCTGATCGCGGGACCAACGGTCTTCATCTGCGACGAATGCGTCGAGCTGTGCATGGACATCATCCGCGAGGAGACGAAGACCACGGGTCTGAAGTCCTCTGACGGGGTGCCGACCCCGCGCGAGATCTGCAAGGTGCTGGATGACTACGTGATCGGTCAGATCCATGCCAAGCGGGTGTTGAGCGTTGCGGTGCACAACCACTACAAGCGGCTGAACCACACCTCGAAGACCGACATCGAGCTGTCGAAGTCCAACATCCTGCTGATCGGCCCCACCGGCTGCGGCAAGACGCTTCTGGCGCAGACGCTGGCCCGCATCCTCGACGTGCCCTTTACGATGGCCGATGCGACCACGCTGACCGAGGCGGGCTATGTGGGCGAGGACGTGGAGAACATCATCCTCAAGCTGCTGCAGGCCAGCGAGTACAACGTCGAACGCGCACAGCGCGGGATCGTCTACATCGACGAGGTCGACAAGATCACGCGGAAGTCCGACAACCCGAGCATCACCCGCGATGTGAGCGGCGAGGGTGTGCAGCAGGCGCTGCTGAAGATCATGGAAGGCACTGTGGCCAGCGTTCCTCCCCAGGGCGGGCGCAAGCATCCGCAGCAGGAGTTCCTGCAGGTGGACACGACGAACATTCTCTTCATCTGCGGTGGCGCCTTTGCAGGGTTGGAGAAGATCATCGCGCAGCGCAACAAGGGTTCGGGCATCGGTTTCGGTGCCGACGTGAAGGGACCCGAGGAGCGCAGCGTTGGGGAGCTTTTCCAGGAATTGGAGCCGGAAGACCTGCTCAAGTTCGGCCTGATCCCGGAATTCGTGGGCCGTCTCCCGGTGATCGCCACGCTGACCGACCTTGACGAAGCAGCGCTGGTCACCATCCTGACCGAACCGAAGAACGCTTTGGTCAAGCAATACCAGCGCCTGTTCGAGATCGAGGGTGTGAAGCTGACCTTCACGCCCGATGCCATGGTCGCCATCGCCAAGCGCGCGATCAAGCGCAAGACCGGCGCGCGGGGCCTGCGGTCGATCATGGAAGATATCCTGCTGGACACGATGTTCGAACTGCCCGGCATGGACGGTGTCGAAGAGGTCGTGGTCAAGGATGAGGCCGTCCATTCTGGTGCCAAGCCGATGCTCGTCTATACCGAAACCAAGAAGAAAGAGCCGGTCAAGGCGTGATGGGGCATCCATCAGGCCCGGGCTTTCTTCACAAGGCAGTCCAGGCGTGGACAGGCAGCCAAGATCTGGTGAGCGGCGGCATGCAGTCTTGCCCGCTGGCACTGGACCTCGTTCGGGCTTTGGGTCATAGCAAGGCCAAGTGAAGCGGAGGCCATGGATGTATTTCCTGAAACGCATGCTGACGTGGTGGAACACTCAGACGCTGGGGACGCAGATATTTACTGCGCGCAAGGGCGTGAAAGTAGGCTCTGACGCGGCCGGGAACATCTTCTACCAGACCCGAGACGGGGTGCGCCGTTGGGTGATCTACAACGGCGAGATGGAAGCCTCGCGCGTTTCTCCGGACTGGCATGGTTGGCTGCACCACACCTGGGACGAACCGCCGACAACCGCGCCGCTGAAGCAGCAGGCTTGGCAAAAGCCGCACCAGGAGAATCTCACCGGAACGGCAGCGGCCTATGTCCCGCCCGGATCGATCCGCCGGGCCGATCCCGTCGAACGCCGGGATTACGAGGCTTGGCGACCAGAGTGATGGCGTACGAACGCGCAGAAGTGCTGGCCGGTGCAGCCGTATTGGTGGTGGCCATCGGCTTTGCAGTTTACGCGGCGCAGGGTTCGGGCATGCTGGATGCCCCGCAAAGCTATCCGCTGACGGCCAGCTTCCGGTCGATTGAGGGGATCAGCATCGGGTCAGACGTTCGGCTTGCCGGGGTCAAGGTGGGCACGGTAACCGACCTGTCGCTGAACCCCACCACCTTTTTTGCCGATGCCCGGATCAGCCTGCGCAACGACGTGCTGCTGCCGGTCGATTCGACGATTCTTGTGTCTTCCGAAGGGCTTCTGGGCGGAAACTTCGTGGAACTTCTTCCAGGTGGAGCGTTGGAGAACCTCGAACCCGGTGGCGAGATCGAGGATACGCAAGGCGCGGTCAGCCTGATCACCCTGCTGCTCAAGTTCGTCGGTGGGGATGCCAGTACTGAACCGGAGGCAGCCCTGCCATGAAAATGGCGGCAATCCTCGCGCTGGTTGTGGCGCTGGCAAGTCCGGCGGCCGCGCAGGTCTACGACGACTCTGATGGTGCGATGCTCCGGTTTCTTGATCGGCTGACCAGCGAAACAGGCGACGTCACACTGAGCCGGGGACAGGCTGCAGAGTTCGGGCGGCTCGTGGTGCGGCTGGACAGTTGCCGATATCCGGCCGAGAACCCGGCTTCGGACGCAAGTGCGCATCTCACCGTCATGGACGGAACGACACAGACAGAGGTGTTTTCCGGCTGGATGGTCGCCTCCTCGCCAGCGCTATCGGCGCTGGACCACCCGCGCTATGATGTCTGGGTCCTGTCCTGCGTCCTGCCAGAGACCACGCCAGAAGCCACGCCAGAGCCCGAGGGCGAATAGTTCTCTGGGTAGAAATTTGCCGGTTGGGCAAGCGCCTCGGCCAGACGGCGGTGATAGTCGGCACGGGTAATCTCGATCGCCCCAAGGCTGGCGAGATGCCGCGTCAAGAACTGCGTGTCGAAAAGCAGAAAGCCGCCGGCCCGCAGCCGATGCACGGTAAAAGCCAATGCAATCTTCGACGCGTCGGTCACTCGTGAAAACATGCTTTCCCCGAAGAACGCTGCCCCCAACCGGACACCGTAAACGCCCCCCACCAGCGTGGGACCGTCACGCACTTCGATGCTATGGGCAAAGCCAATGCGGTGGAGTTGGCTGTAAAGTCTTTGAATCTGCTCACTTATCCAGGTTTCTTCCCGTTCTGTGCAGGCCGAGACGACACCATCGAAATCCTGATCAACCGTTACTGCCAAGCGGGATCCGCGCAGCGTGCGGGCAAGCGAGCGTGAGATATGCAGCCCGTCCAGCGGCAAGATCCCGCGACGGCGCGGATCAACCCAGTGAATGCGAGGATCATCACGCCCTTCGGCCATGGGAAAGATTCCCATGGCATAGGCCTGCAGCAGCGTATCGGGATCGAGAACCTGTGCCACTCACAAAATCCTTCGAAGGATTTTGCAAAAGTTTTCGAAAACTTTTGCCGCAAGGCGCCCAAGCGGGGCGCCCAGCAAAAGCGGACTCAACTGAACTGTTTTTCCAGCCACTTTTCCAGCCAGTGGATGTTGTAGTCACCGCTTTGAATCTCAGGCTCGGCAAGCAGCATGTCAAAAAGCGGGATCGAACTGTCGACGCCGTCGATGATCAACTCTCCAAGCGCGCGCTTCAGACGGGCAAGCGCCTCGGGCCGGTCACGACCGTGGACAATCAGCTTGCCGATCAGGCTGTCATAGTAGGGCGGGATCGAATAACCACCGTAGAGCGCTGAATCCATCCGCACGCCAAGGCCGCCGGGCGCATGGAACGTGCGGACGCGGCCGGGGCAGGGGGCGAAGTTCGGCAGCTTCTCGGCATTGATCCGGACCTCGATTGCGTGGCCGTTGATCTCAAGCTCTTCCTGGGTGAAGGACATGCCAAGACCGGCCGCGACCCGGATCTGTTCGCGCACAAGGTCCACGCCGAAGATGTATTCGGTGACCGGATGTTCGACCTGCAGGCGGGTGTTCATCTCGATGAAGTAGAACTTGCCGTCTTCATACAGGAATTCCACCGTGCCCGCGCCGATGTAATTGATCTTGGCCACGGCCTCGGCGCAGATCGTGCCGATCTCGGCCCGCATTTTTGGGGTGATGGCGGGGCCCGGGGCTTCCTCGAAAACCTTCTGGTGTCGCCGCTGGAGCGAGCAATCCCGCTCTCCCAGATGCACGGCACGGCCCTTGCCGTCACCGAAGACCTGGATCTCGATGTGGCGCGGCTTCTGCAGGTATTTCTCGATATAGACTTCGTCGTTGCCGAAGGCGTTCTTCGCCTCACTCCGCGCGGTGCGGAATGCCATCTCCAGCTCGGACGCGTCCTTCGCGACCTTCATCCCGCGGCCGCCGCCGCCAGCCGTGGCCTTGATGATGACCGGGAAGCCGATCTGTTCGGCGGCCTTCATTGCAATGTCGAAGTCGCCCACGCCGCCTTCCGACCCCGGCACGACGGGAATCCCCAGCGCCTTGGCGGTTTCCTTGGCGGTGATCTTGTCGCCCATGATGCGGATATGCTCGGCCGAGGGGCCGATGAAGGTCAGACCATGATCTTCCAGCGCCTGGGCAAAGCTGGCATTTTCGCTGAGGAAG
>JANPJZ010000332.1:0-8197 GCA_031425795.1 Rhodobacter sp.
CGCTGACCGTCTGACGGGCCTCTTCTGGCGTCGTCCCAACCTCCTCCTCCTCCTGCTCATCACGCCCCCTCTCCTCTGGCTGGGCGTCGTCTACCTCGGCTCCCTCGCCGCACTTCTCCTGCAATCCTTCTACTCGATCGACGAGTTCTCCGGCGTCGTGAAGGAGGAGTTCACCCTCAAGACCTATGCCGAGCTTTTCCGGCCGCAGAACCTCGACATCATCCTGCGCACCGTGGTCATGGCGACCGTGGTCACCCTGACCTGCGCCATCCTGGCCTTCCCCGTCGCCTATTACGCCGCCCGCCATGCCAAGGGCCCGTGGAAGGCCGCCTTCTACCTCGGCGTCATGCTGCCCCTATGGTCCAGCTATCTCGTCAAGGTCTACGCCTGGAAGCTGATCCTCGCGAAAGAGGGCATCATCGGCTGGGCGGCGGAAGGCACCGGCACCAGCTTCATCATCACGGGCCTTCTGCAGATCCCGGGGCTGGAGGGGTCCTCCCTCTCCACCTCGCCCTTCGGCACCTTCCTCGTGTTCGTCTACATCTGGCTGCCCTACATGATCCTGCCGATGCAGGCGGCCCTGGAGCGGGTTCCGACCTCGATGCTTGAAGCCTCGGCCGACCTCGGCGCCACGCGCGCGCAGACTTTCCGCACGGTGATCCTGCCCCTGGCCATGCCCGGGGTCATTGCGGGGTCGATCTTCACCTTCTCGCTAACCCTGGGCGATTACATCATCCCCCAGATCGTCGGCGACAGTTCCCGCTTCATCGGGCTCGCCGTCTACCAGTTGCAAGGCACCGCCGGGAACATCCCCCTTGCCGCCGCCTTTGCCGTGGTCCCGATCCTCATCATGCTGGTTTACCTGACGCTTGCTAAACGCGCGGGGGCCTTCGATGCGCTCTGAAGCCTCTGACAACAAGGCTTCGGCGGGTCTGAAGGCCGCCGCCATCGGCGGGCTCTTGTTCCTGCACCTGCCCATCCTCCTGATCTTCCTCTACGCCTTCACGACCGAGGAGCGGACCTACCAGTTCCCGCCCCCCGGCCTCACGACCGAATGGTTCGCTGTCGCCTGGAACCGTGATGACATCTGGCCGCCGCTCTACCTTTCCCTGAAGGTGGCCGCGATCTCGACCGCGCTGGCGATGATCCTTGGCACTCTGGTGGCTGCCGCCATGGCCGGCGCGCGGTTCTTCGGGCGCGACCAGATCAGCCTCCTGATCCTTTTGCCCATAGCACTTCCCGGCGTCATCACCGGCATGAGCTTGCGGTCGGCCTTCGGGATCATGGACATCCCATTCTCGACCTGGACCATCGTCCTTGGCCACGCCACCTTCTGCATCGTCATCGTCTACAACAACGCCGTCGCACGGATGCGCCGCCTGTCCGGCGGGATCATGGAAGCCTCGGCGGACCTTGGCGCCAACGCCTTCCAGACCTTCCGCTACGTCCTGCTGCCCAACCTCGGCTCTGCCCTGCTGGCCGGCGGGATGCTCGCCTTCGCGCTCTCGTTCGACGAGGTGATCGTGACCACCTTCACCGCAGGCCAGCAATCCACGCTGCCGATCTGGATGCTGAATGAACTCGTCCGCCCGCGCCAACGCCCGGTGACCAACGTGGTCGCAATCGTGGTCTTCGCGGCCACCTTCGTGCCGATCCTGATTGCCTATTATCTGACCCGGGGTGGGTCGGAAACGGCCGGCATGGGGAAATAGGCGCCGCGCAACGGGTCTCTCCCAGCGGAATATTTGAAAGACGACTCGCGCTCTGTTAACTTATCGCCAGCCGAAACAGGTGAAAGCTGTCCATGCCCCCGCCGGTCAACATCATCCAGAACGGCACTTTTGACCTGCAAAGCGCATTCTGGACCGGGACGGATATCGAGACGACCTTCTTCGAAAGCGCCTATTTCGGAACCAACAACACCAACCGCGTGGCAGAGATCGACGGCAATGCCCGTCAGACCACGCAGATGCGACAGTCATTTGACATTACCGGGCCGATCCAGACCGAACTGACCTTCATCGCTGCGTTGCGCACCCAGAACACCACCATCGGTCAAGACGGCTTCATGGTCGACATCGTGAACAGCACCGGGGCCGTGATCGCGTCGATGACGGTTTTGCCACCCATCAGGGGCGTCTACGCAACCTATACCCTGCCTGTGAACTTCACCGCGGCAGGGACCTATACGCTGCGCTTCACCGAACTTGGGCCCGACAACTCCTTCGGGGCGATTGTCGACAACATCTCGATGCTGGTGTGCTTCGCCGGGCAAACGCTGATCGACACGCCCTTTGGCGGCACCCCTGCGCGGAACATCAACGCGGGCGATCTGGTCACCACCGAACGCGGGGCACTGCCGGTGCGCTGGGTCGGACGACGGCGCGTGACGGCCGCCGAAATGGCGGCGAACGACAAACTGCGTCCGGTGAAGATTGCCGCCGGGGCCCTGGGCCAGGGCCTGCCCTGCGCGGACCTCTGGGTCTCGCGCCAGCACCGGATGCTGGTCTCTTCGCCGATCTGCCAGCGCATGTTCGGCAAGGCAGAGACCTTGGTGTCAGCCCTGAAGCTGACGGCGCTGCCGGGGATCATCATCGATGAAGGCGTAGCCGAGGTTGATTACATCCACCTGCTTTTCGACGAGCATGAGGTGGTCTTTGCCGAAGGTGCGCCCAGCGAAAGCCTGCTGCTGCGCTCCGAAGCCCTGTCCTCCCTCTCGGCCGAGGCGCTGGAAGAGATCCGGCTGCTGTTTCCCGAGTTTGCCCAGCGCCCCGGACGGGATGCCAGGTTGATCCCGAAAGGTCATCAGCAAGCACGGCTGGCCGACCGCATGGCACAGAACGACCGCGCCCCGCTGGAAACCTTCCGTCGTCCCGCATAGGTCAAGGTTCGCCCTGGCTCTGTTTTGGACTGGGCCATAGGTTAACTAATCCTGAAGTCCGCACCCAACCCATTGATTCTCTTGGCCAGTCCGCCTGTCCCCGCCCGGGACACCCCAAAGCAAAACCCCGGCCACTCGGGACCGGGGTTCATGACTTTTAGTAGCTTCGCGGCCTTAGCGGCGGCGGCGGGTATCGTCTTCCTCGTCATCGTCATCCCCGCCCGCAGGCAGGTTGAAGAAGCTTTCCGCGTCCGAAAAGTCGCCAGCCGGGGTGTCGTCCTTTTCGTCCTCGCCAAAGACCTCCAGCCCGGTGGGAACCTTCGGTGCGGGGTCCATGCCAAGAGACTGTTCGGTGGATACCAGCTTGCGGCGCTCGTCATCGGACATGACCACACCTTCGGACGCCTTCTTGCGGGCGGCGGCCTGGACGGCGGTGTCCAACTCGGACTGCTTGCACAGGCCCAGGGCAACCGGGTCGATCGGCTGGATGTTAGAGATGTTCCAGTGGCTGCGTTCGCGGATCGACTGGATCGTCGGCTTCGTCGTTCCGACCAGCTTGCCGATGGCGCCATCGGACAGTTCCGGGTGGAACTTCACCAGCCAGAGGATCGCAGCAGGGCGGTCCTGACGCTTGGAAAGGGGCGTGTAGCGCGGGCCGCGACGCTTTTCCTCGCCCACGGCGGCGGCGTTGAACTTGAGCTTCATCCGGTACAGCGGGTCAGCCTGGGCGCGGTCGATCTCGACCGGATCAAGCTGGTTGGTTGCGATCGGGTCAAAGCCCTTCACCCCCCCGGCCACGTCCCCGTCGGCGATGCCCTGAACCTCTAGCTCGTGCAGGCCGCAGAAGTCGGCGATCTGGGCAAAGCTTAGGGTCGTGTTGTCCACCAGCCAGACGGCAGTGGCCTTGGCCATGAGCGGCTTTGACATCGACATCGGATCACTCCTTTACAAATCTCTCCCGGGCCGGGAAAACGGCGGCGGGCGGGGCCCGCGAGTTCCACGTTTTCTGGGAATTCACCCGCTTCTATAGGGCCTGTCGGCAAGAAGGAAAAGCGGAAATGCGCCGGATGCTTTTGGTGCTTGCGGCTTTGTGTTGGACCGGCGCCGTCCGGGCGGAGGGCGAGCGGGCGGGCGACTTCGATTACTATGTGCTGTCGCTGTCCTGGTCGTCGGCCTGGTGCAAGCTGGAGGGTGACGCGCGCGACGATCCGCAATGCGATGCGGGGCGGGGGCTGACCTTCGTGCTCCATGGGCTGTGGCCCCAGCGTGAGGAGGGCTGGCCGTCGTATTGCCGCACGGCAGAGCGGGACCCGACACGGGCGATGACGGCGGCGATGGCGGACGTGATGGGTGGGGCGGGGCTCGCCTTCTACCAGTGGAAGAAGCACGGGCGCTGTTCCGGCCTGTCCGCAAGCGCCTACTTCGACGCTGCGCGGAAGGCCTTTGGAGCCATGACGGTTCCTGACCTGCTGGAGCGGGTCGACCGGCCGCTGACCCTGCCCGCAAGCGTGATCGAAGATGCGCTGGTCGAAGCGAACCCTGGCCTCATGCGCGACCAGATCACCATCACCTGCAAGGAGGGGCTGATCCAGGAGGCGCGCATCTGCCTGACCAAGGAGCTGGAGCCGCGCCGCTGCGGGGCGGATGTCATCCGGGATTGCCGGATGCAGGACGCGGTGCTGGAGCCGGTGCGGTAGAGCCTAATCCTCGACCTTCAGCGCGATCTTGCCGACATGCGCGCCGGATTCCAGCCGCCAATGAGCTGCGGCAGCGTCGATCAGGGCAAATTCGCTGTCCATGACCACCTTCAATGCGCCTCGGGCGATCATCGGCCAGACGTTCGCTTCAACTTCACGGGCGATCAGCGCCTTGGCGAGGTCGGATTGCGGGCGGAGGGTTGAGCCGGTCAGCGTCAGCCGCCGCATCATCAGTTCAGCGAAGTTCAGGGTGACCTTCGGGCCCTGCAGGAAAGCGATCTGGACGAGGCGGCCATCATCGGCGAGCGATTTGATGTTCCTTTCCATGTAAGGCCCCCCGACCATGTCGAGGATGAGGTTTGCCCCGCCGACAGCTTGAAGTGCTGCGACGCAATCCCCGGTGCGATGGTTGATCGCCTGTTCGGCCCCGAGGTCGAGGCAGGCCTGGCACTTTTCATCCGTGCCGGCGGTTGCGAAGACCCGCGCGCCAAGGGCGTTGGCGATCTGGATGGCGGTCGTGCCGATGCCGGAACCGCCGCCGTGGACGAGGAATCGTTCCCCGGCACAAAGGCCCCCACGCATCACCACGTTTGACCAGACGGTGAAGCAGGTTTCCGGCAGGCAGGCGGCCTCGGCCATGGACAGACCCGTCGGGATGGGCAGGGCGTGCGCCTCATGGGTGGCGGCATATTCGGCATAGCCGCCGCCGGGAAGCAGGGCGCAGACCTTGTCTCCGATCTGCCAGCGGGTGACGCCCGGTCCCACCTCCACCACTGTGCCGGAGCATTCCAGCCCGGGCAGAGGCGAGGCCGAGGGTGGCGGCGCGTAAGAGCCGGAGCGTTGCAGCGCATCCGGCCGGTTCACCCCGGCATAGGCCACGCGGATGATGATCTGGCCATGCCCCGGCACGGGCACCGGCAGCGAGCAGGGGAGCAGAACATCCGGCCCGCCGGGGGCCGAGATTTCAACGGCGATCATGCTGTCCGACAGGGTCATGCTTTGGTCTTTCCTGGGGTCGTCAACGCTTAGCCTTCGAAGCGGCCGGGCAGGTCGTCGCGCAACTTTGGCCGGCGAATGCTTTCCATAAGCTTTCCGGGGCCTGCAAGAATCATCTTGCCGAGCCGATTTTCCTTCACCTGTGCCTTGAGCTTCTCGATCTGCATGACGCCGTCGATGCGGCGATCCAGAAACTCCCAGGTTGCCTGATTGCCCGGCGAGGTATCGCCGAGCCAATAAAGAACGGTCGAGCCGTAGACGGCCGAGAGGGTGGCGCGCTTGGTGTACCAGTTCACGTCAGTCGAGGTGTCTCCCAGAGCGGTCCAGATCTTGTCGGCAGTGCCCCATACGGCCTTGGCCCCGTCGCCTGCGTGGTTGGGAAGCGAGAACAAGGTGCTGCCACGACGCACAAGTTCCTGATCTGCAAGCTCAAGCCGGATGCGGACGGCCTTGGCGATGCGGTCGCGAAAGCGCAGGGCGGTCAGGTCGGTTTCGCCCAGTTGGGCCAGCATCTGCGCATCCCCCCGGGCGTGGTAGGCGAGTGCCAGATCAACGCCGCCACGCGGGAAGAGGGCCTTGCCGAGGCCCGGCGCAACCCCGGCATCGGCCATGGCAGCGCGCAGGCTACGGTCGGACCAGCCGTCGAAGGGCACATGCATCAGGGCTGCATCCAGCACGCGGGTTTTGGTATCTTCGGTCATCCTCGCCTCCGTTCCGGCTTTGGTGGACAAGCCACCCCCCCTTTGTTATAGGGCGCGGGCCTGCACATCATAGTGCAACTCTAACTTAGGAAGGTGGTGACAACCACATGCAGGTCAGCGTCCGCGACAACAACGTCGAACAGGCTCTCCGTGCCCTGAAGAAGAAACTTCAGCGCGAAGGAGTGTTTCGGGAAATGAAGCTCAAGCAACATTTCGAGAAGCCCTCCGTCAAGAAAGCACGCGAACAGGCCGAAGCCGTACGCCGCGCGAGGAAACTCGCCCGGAAGAAGCTTCAGCGTGAAGGCGGCCTTTAAGGCGTCAGCGACACTGGGGTAGCGATACCCACCCGATCAACCCCCGTCCTGCGAAGGCCGGGGGTTTTTCATCTTTGGAAAGGATAGGCGGATGCGCAGCGTTCTGATCACGGGAACCGCCGGGTTCATCGGATTTCATCTGGCACAGTTGATGCTGAAGGAGGGCTTCCGCGTCATCGGCTATGACGGAATGACCCCCTATTACGACGTGGCGCTGAAGCGGCACCGGCACCAGATCCTGATGCAATCGCCTGGCTTTACCTGCGAGGAGGGGATGCTGGAAGACATGCCCCGGCTGCAGGCCCTGTGCGAGAGGGAGCGGCCGGAGGTCATCATCCATCTGGCCGCGCAGGCGGGGGTTCGCTATTCGCTCGAGAACCCGCGGTCCTATGTGGAATCGAACCTGATCGGCACATTCAACGTGATGGAATGTGCGCGGACTCTGGGGGTGGAGCATTTGTTGATGGCCTCGACGTCGTCGGTGTACGGCGCCAATACCGAGATGCCCTTTGCCGAGGTGCAAAAGACCGAGACGCCGCTGACGCTTTATGCCGCGACGAAGAAGGCGAATGAGGGGATGGCGCATTCCTATGCGCATCTGTGGAAGCTGCCGGTGACGATGTTCCGGTTCTTCACCGTCTACGGCCCTTGGGGGCGGCCGGACATGGCGCTGTTCAAGTTCGTGAAGGCGGCACTGGAGGGGGAGGCAATCGACGTCTACAACCATGGCCGGATGGCGCGGGATTTCACCTATGTCACCGATCTGGTGCGCGGGATCCGTCTGCTGGTCGACCAGCCCCCGGTTCAGCCCGACAGCCCGGAGGACATTCTTCCTGGCGACAGCCTGAGCCCAGCCGCCCCGTTCCGCAGCGTCAACATTGGTAACAGCACTCGCGTGCCGCTGCTGGAGTTCATCACCGAGATCGAGCGCGCCCTGGGGGTCGAGGTGCGGAAGAACTTCATGGAAATGCAGATGGGAGACGTGCCGGAGACCTGGGCCGACTGCACCCTGCTGAAGCGGTTGACCGGGTATCAGCCGGAAACGACGGTGCGCGACGGGGTAACGGCCTTCGTGGCCTGGTATCGCGACTATTACCGGGCCTAAACCGCGAGGCCTAAACCGCGAGGGCCGTGGTCTTGACTACTGTCCGCAGCGCGAAAGACGACTGCATCTGCCGTACTCCGGGAAGGCGGGACAGGAACTGGCGGTGGATACGGGCGAAATCCTCGGTATCCTCGGCCATGATCTTGAGTAGATAATCCGCCGTCCCGGCCATCAGGTGACATTCCAGAAGGTCGGGCACGCGGGCCACCTCGCGCTCGAATGCGTCAAGCAGGTCTTCGGCCTGGCTTTGCAGGGTGATTTCCACAAAGACCGTCGTCAGGCGGCCCATCTTCCGGGTGTCAAGAAGGGCGACGTAGGCGGCGATGAAGCCGTCCTCCTCCAGCCTTTGCACGCGGCGATGGCAGGCCGAGGGGGAAAGGTTCACCACCTCGCTGAGTTCGGCGTTTGTAATCCGGCCCTGCTTTTGCAGCACGGTCAGGATGCGTCGGTCTGTGGCGTCAAGGTCCATGTTTCTGGCAGCTTCTTCGGCTAATCTGCTTATC
>JANPJZ010000333.1:0-1970 GCA_031425795.1 Rhodobacter sp.
CCCCCATCATGCGTGGCGTGGGCCGCGCAGTCGAAGCGGGCGAGGGCGTCGGGCAGGGTGGGTATGCCCTCAGGTGTCATGGCATGATCGAGCCCCGCAAACCCGGAGCCGTCGCGGCCGAAGCGGGAAATCCAGGCGGCATGATCCTCACCAAGGACATGGATCGCGTAATGCGACGCTGCAGCAAAGACCCCAAAGCGGCGCGAGGCGCGGGCGGGGGACCACAGCACCAGCGGCGGGTCCAGCGAGACCGAGGAAAAGCTGTTGGCCACAAAGCCCAGCGGCCCTTCCGGACCTGTGGTGGTGATCAGGCAGACCCCGGTCGCAAAACGGCTGAAGGCGTCGCGCAGAAGCCTAGTATCGGCCGCCTCGATCATCTGGGTCCCGTCCGGCATGGCCGCTCCTTGGTTGCCCGCAGAAGATATTGCGTCCGGCGCGACATTCAACCTTTTCGTATCAAAGGGTTCGCACCAACCGCATCGCGTCGTAGATCGCGGCATGGGTGTTGCGCGCCTCGACGGCGTCGCCGATGCGATAGAGGGCAAAGCCCGGCGGGCCGTCACCTGTGGCCTGAGGGCGGCCCTCGATCAGGGCGTCGTAGTCCACCGCTCCAAGATTGGCCGACAAGGGCTTGAGATCGAAATAGATATCGGCGTTCGGCTGCGTTCCATGGTTCACCACCACCTGATCGTACAGCGCCGTCCTGGCCAGCTTCAGGTAGTCCGACCCGATGGTCGCTTGCAGCTGGTTGCCGGCCCGTTCCACTGCAAGAAGGCGGTAGGTTACGGTGAAAGTCACGTCCTTGTCCTGCAGCGCACGCATGTAGGGCACGAGGTTCATCGCCATCACATCCGGCGCGAAGGTCCGGTCGGGGGTCATCACCTCGACCCTGGCTCCCACATCGGCAATCGCCTGCGCCGCCTGCATCGCTGCATGGTCGCCCGCGTCGTCGTAAAGAAGGACGTTCGAGCCGGGTTTGACGTCGCCAGACAGGATATCCCAGGTGGAGACCACCAGATCGTTGCCAGTGGAAAGGACATCGGTCGTTGGCAAGCCACCTGTGGCGATGATGACCACATCCGGGCTTTCCGAAGTAATGTCAGCAGCTTCCGCCCAGGTGTTGAAGTGGAAAGTCACTCCCTTGGCCGCGCATTGCGCTATGCGCCAATCGATGATGCCGATCATTTCTCGCCGGCGCGCAGTGCGGGTGGTGAGAAGGATCTGTCCCCCGGGTGCTCCCGCTGCCTCATAGACCACGACCTGATGGCCCCGCTCGGCGGCCACCCGCGCCGCTTCAAGCCCCGCAGGACCGGCCCCGACAATTACCACCTTCTTCCGCACCGGGGCCGGAGCGATCTCGTGCGGCATCGTCTCTTCCCGCCCTGTGGAGGGGTTGTGGATGCAAAGCGCCATGCCGCCCTGATAAATCCGGTCGAGGCAGTAGGTAGCGCCCACGCAAGGGCGGATGTCCTCTTCGCGCCCCTCGATGATCTTGCGGACGATATGGGGGTCGGCCATATGGGCGCGGGTCATGCCGACCATGTCCAGCTGCCCGGTCGCCACGGCATGCCGCGCGGTGGCCACATCGGGGATGCGGGCGGCGTGGAAGGTGGGCAGGCCGACCTCAGCCCGGACCCGACCGGCGAAGTCGAGGTGGGGGGCCGATCGCATGCCCTGGATCGGGATCACGTCGGTCATTGCCGGATCGGTGTGGATGCGACCCTTTATGATGTTAAGGAAATCGACCAACCCGCTGTCGCGGAACAGCTTTCCGATGGCGATGCCTTCATCCGCTTCGATGCCGCCGGGGTCATCCTCATCCGCCGTGTAGCGCACGCCCAGCAGGAAGTCCGGCCCCACGCGTTTCCGGCAGGCGGCCAGCACCTCCATCGAGAAGCGCGCCCGGTTCTCCAGTGACCCGCCATAGGGTGCGGGCAGCGCGTTGGTGAAGGGCGACATGAACTGGTCCA
>JANPJZ010000334.1:0-17918 GCA_031425795.1 Rhodobacter sp.
GGGGATCGTGATCCTTGTCACCTGGATGACGCTCTTCGGCGGCGCGAAGTAAGGGGCGCGCACAATGGAAAATCAGCTTCTCTCGATCATAACCTTCCTGCCGCTTGTCGCGGCACTGATCCTTGCGCTGTTCATGCGCGGAGACGATGCGGCGGCGCGGCAGGGGGCGAAGTGGCTTGCCCTCTTCACCACCCTGGCGACCTTCGTGGTCTCGCTGTTCATCCTCTTGCAGTTCGACCCGGCCAACACCGGCTTTCAGTTCGTGGAAGAGCGGCCCTGGATCCTGGGTCTGACCTACAAGATGGGCGTGGATGGCATCTCGATCCTGTTCGTGATGCTGACGACGTTCCTGATGCCGATCACGATCTATTCCTGCTGGAACGTGGAAACGCGGGTGAAGGAATACATGATCGCCTTCCTCGTGCTGGAAAGCCTGATGCTGGGCGTGTTCTGCGCGCTGGACCTCGTGCTCTTCTACCTCTTTTTCGAGGCTGGGCTGATCCCGATGTTCCTCATCATCGGCATCTGGGGTGGCAAGGAACGCATCTACGCGGCCTTCAAGTTCTTCCTTTATACCTTCCTCGGCTCGGTCCTGATGCTGGTCGCGATGATCGCGATGTATTTCGATGCAGGCACCACCGACATCGTCGACCTTCTGGCGCATGACTTCGGGTCCGAGACGTTCAGCGTCCTTGGCATCCAGGTCGTGGGCGGCTTGCAGACGATGCTGTTCCTCGCCTTCTTCGCCAGCTTCGCGGTGAAGATGCCGATGTGGCCGGTCCACACCTGGCTGCCCGATGCCCACGTCCAGGCCCCCACGGCGGGCTCCGTGGTGCTGGCGGCAATCCTGCTGAAGATGGGCGGCTACGGCTTCCTGCGCTTCAGCCTGCCGATGTTCCCGGTGGGGTCGGACGTCATGGCCCCGCTCGTCCTGTGGATGAGCGCCATCGCCATCGTCTACACCTCGCTGGTGGCGCTGGCGCAGACCGACATGAAGAAGCTGATCGCCTATTCCTCGGTCGCGCACATGGGCTTTGTGACCATGGGCATCTTCTCGGCCAACCAGCAGGGGGTGGACGGCGCAATCTTCCAGATGATCAGCCACGGCTTCATCTCGGGGGCGCTGTTTCTCTGCGTCGGCGTGATCTACGACCGGATGCACACGCGTGAGATCGCGGCCTACGGCGGTCTCGTGAACCGGATGCCCGCCTATGCGCTGGTCTTCATGTTCTTCACAATGGCCAACGTGGGCCTGCCCGGCACCTCGGGCTTCGTGGGCGAGTTTCTTACCCTGATGGGGGTGTTCCAGGTCAACACCTGGGTTGCCGCCGTGGCCGCAACCGGGGTGATCCTGTCCGCCGCCTATGCGCTCTGGCTGTATCGCCGGGTCGTCTTTGGCGACCTCATCAAAGAGGCGCTGAAATCCATCACCGACATGGACCGGCGCGAGAAGGTGGTCTTCGCCCCGCTCATCGCGATGACGCTGATCCTGGGCGTCTATCCCAGCCTGGTGACCGACATCATCGGGCCCTCGGTCTCTGCCCTTGTTGCCGACTACACTGCCGCCCAGCCCGCCGATGGCGCAGCACTCGCCCTGAACTGAAGGTTGCCCCGATGACGTCCGCAGACTTCCAGACCCTCCTGCCCGAAATCGTGCTGAGCGGTTACGCCCTCGCCGCGCTGATGTTCGGCGTCTACACGACGAAGGACAAGATGGCCGTGCCGCTGGTCTGGGCCACGGCGGGCCTCTTCGTGGCACTTGCGCTTTACATCGGCGCTGGTGGCGCGGGAGAGCGGACGGTGTTCCATGGGCTCTTCATCGATGACCCCTTCGCCCGCTTCGCCAAGGTGACGATCCTGCTCTCCGCCGCGGCGGTCCTGGTGATGAGCCAGGATTACATGGCCCGCCGCGACCTCTTGCGTTTCGAATACCCGATCCTCGTGGCGCTTTCGGTGGTGGGCATGATGGTCATGGTCTCGTCGGCCGACCTGATGACCCTCTACATGGGGCTGGAGTTGCAATCGCTTGCCCTTTACGTGGTCGCCAGTCTGCGGCGGGACAGTGCCAAGTCTTCCGAAGCGGGACTGAAGTATTTCACCCTCGGCGCGCTCTCGTCGGGGTTGCTGCTCTACGGTGCATCGCTGGTCTACGGCTACGCGGGCACCACCCAGTTCTCCGGCATCCTGTCCACCGTGCAGGACGGTGTGCCGCTGGGCCTCCTCTTCGGCCTTGTCTTCATGCTGGCGGGCCTTGCCTTCAAGGTCAGCGCCGCCCCGTTCCACATGTGGACGCCCGACGTCTACGAAGGCTCGCCCACCCCGGTCACCGCCTTCTTCGCCACGGCACCCAAGGTGGCCGCCATGGCCCTGATCGCGCGGCTGGTGCATGACGCCTTTGGCGGCGTGCCCGGTCAGTGGGGCCAGGTCCTTGCCGGCCTTGCCGTCGCCTCGATGCTCCTGGGCTCGGTCGCAGCCATCGGCCAGCGCGACATCAAGCGCCTGATGGCCTATTCCTCCATCGCTCACATGGGCTATGCGCTGATCGGCCTTACTGTCGGCACGGCCTACGGGGTCCAGGCCATGCTGATCTACATGGCGATCTACGTCACCATGAACGTCGGCACCTTCGCCTTCATCCTGTCGATGGAGCGGGACGGTCGCCCGGTGTCCGACATCGCCAGCCTGAACCAGTTCGCCAAATCCGAGCCGCTGAAGGCCATCGCCATGCTGGTCCTCCTGTTCAGCCTAGCGGGCGTGCCGCCGATGCTGGGCTTCTTCGGCAAGTTCTATGTCCTGAAGGCAGCGGTTGATGCGGGCTGGGTCTGGCTTGCCGTGATAGGTGCGGTCACCAGCGTGATCGGCGCGTTCTACTACCTGCGCATCGTCTACTTCATTTATTTCGGCGCCGAACAGGATCCGGTCACCAGCCGCATGGCCCCGGTGCAATGGGTCATGCTGATGGCCGTCGCCGCGATGATGCTGGTGGGGATCATCAACCTCTTCGGGATCGAACCAGCCGCCGCCATCGCGGCCGAAGCGCTTGTCCGTTGAGGCCACAGTGCGGGCAGGGCGCATCTCCCTGCCCGAGATCGACAGCACCAACTCCGAAGGCTTTCGCCGCGCGCCCGGGCTGACCGGTCCGACCTGGATCGTTGCGGGGCTGCAGACTGCGGGCCGCGGCCGCCGCGCGCGGCCGTGGTCGAGCCCCCCCGGCAACCTCTACGCCACACTGGTCCTGAAGCCGCAGGAACCGCCCGAGAGGGTCGCCCTCCGCTCCTTCGCCGCAGCTCTGGCCCTGCGCGACGCCTGCGTGGCGCTGACCGGACTGCCCGGCAGCCTTGCGCTGAAATGGCCGAACGATGTGCTGCTGAACGGTGGCAAGCTGGCCGGCATCCTGCTGGAAAGCGCGGGCCTTTGCACCGCAAGCCCGGTCCTTTGCATCGGGATCGGCGTCAACCTGATCGCCGCACCGCCCGCAAATCTGGTGGAGCCTGCCGCCACCCCCCCCGTGTCCCTTCTACACGAAACCGGCCACCGCATCACGCCCGACGCCTTCCTTGATGCCCTCGCTCCCGCCTATGCGGGATGGGAGTCCCTCTTCCAGACCGAAGGGTTTGGCCCGCTCCGCACCGCCTGGCTGGCCCACGCCGCCCGACTTGGCGAGTCGATCCGCGCCCGGACAGGAACAGAGACCCATGATGGCGTCTTCGAGACCATCGACAGCCGCGGCAGCCTCATCCTCCGGACGACCGCCGGAACGCTTGCCATCCCCGCCGCCGAGGTGTTCTTTTGAACGGCCAAGGCTTTCTTTCTGCAAAAGTATCCCACGGGGGTCCGGGGGTGTGAAACCCCCGGTCCGCCGGCAATCAGGGGCGCGCCCATGCTTCTCGCCATCGACTGCGGCAACACCAACACCGTGTTCTCCATCTGGGACGACACGCGCTTCCTCGGCACCTGGCGCATCGCGACCGACCATACCCGCACGGCGGATGAATACTTCGTCTGGCTCTCCAGCCTTCTGATGCTGACCAGGACCGACGCAAGGGTGACCGAGGCGATCATCTCCTCCACCGTGCCGCGTGTGGTCTTCAACCTGCGTGTCCTGTGCAACCGCTACTTCGACTGCCGCCCCCTCGTCGTCGGCAAACCGGACTGCCGCCTTCCCGTGCCGCCCCGGGTTGACCAGGGAACCACGGTCGGGCCGGACCGTCTGGTCAACACCGTGGCGGGGTTTGACCGGCACGGCGGCAACCTCATCATCGTCGACTTCGGCACCGCCACGACCTTCGACGTCGTCGATGCTGACGGTGCCTATGTCGGGGGCGTCATCGCCCCGGGTGTCAATCTTTCGCTGGAGGCGCTGCACAATGCCGCGGCCGCCCTGCCGCATATCGACGTGGCGAAACCTGACCGGGTGATCGGCACGAATACGGTGGCCTGCATGCAGTCGGGCGTGTATTGGGGCTATGTCGGGCTGGTCGAAGGCATCGTGCGCGAAGTGCGCCGCGAACGCGACCGACCCATGAAAGTTATCGCGACCGGGGGCCTGGCGTCCCTGTTCGCCCAAGGAACCGCGCTATTTCATTCCATCGAGGATGACCTGACGATGCATGGCCTCGTCCTGATCAGCGACTACAACAAGGAAACCGCATGACTGTAAACCGCCTGATCTATCTGCCCCTCGGCGGCGCCGGCGAAATCGGCATGAACGCCTATGTCTACGGCTATGGACCCGCTGGCAAGGAGCGGCTGATTCTCGTGGATCTGGGCGTGACCTTCCCGGACATGGACACATCGCCCGGGGTTGACCTGATCATGCCGGATGTAAGCTGGCTTGAGGCGCGGGTCGACCGGCTGGAGGCGATCTTCATCACCCACGCGCATGAGGACCACATCGGCGCGATCGGCCGCCTTTGGCCCAGGTTGCAGAAGAAGATCTACTGCCGCCGGTTCACCGCCACCATCGGCCGGCTGAAGTTCGAGGAGGCCGGCCTTCCGGTCGACCAGATCGTGACGGTCGAGCCGCGCCCGCACACGATCGAAGCCGGACCGTTCAAGGTGCAGTTCGTGCCGGTGTCGCACTCCATCCCGGAAAGCTCTGCCCTGGTGATCGACACACCCGCAGGCCGCATCTTCCACACCGCCGATTTCAAGATCGACCACAACCCGGTGGTCGGCGAAGCCTGGGACGACGCCCGCATCCAGGAAATCGTCCGCGAACGTCCGGTCAAGGCGATGATGTGCGACAGCACGAACGTCTTTTCCACCCATGAAGGCCGGTCGGAAAGCACCCTAGGCCCGGCCCTGACCGAGCTGATCAGGGGCTGCGGCGGCATGGTCGCCGCCACCACCTTCGGCTCGAACGTCGCCCGTCTGAAGACCCTCGCCGAAGCCGCCCGCGCGGCGGACCGCACGATCTGCGTCCTTGGCCGGTCGATGAAGAAGATGATCGCCGCCGGGGAAGAGACCGGCGTCCTCTCCGGCTTCCCCCGCACGGTCTCGCCCGAAGAGGCGCTGGAGGTTCCGCGCAAGAACCTGATGCTCCTCGTCACCGGCAGCCAGGGTGAACGCCGCGCCGCCAGCGCGCAGCTCAGCCGCGGCAAATACCTCGGGATCGAGATGAAGGAGGGGGATACCTTCCTCTTCTCCTCCAAGACCATACCCGGCAACGAACGCGAAGTCCTGCGCGTCTGGAACGCCTTCTCCGAGGCCGGCGTCAACGTCATTGACGACACCTCGGGCAAGTACCACGTCTCGGGCCACGCCAACCGCCCGGATCTGGAGCATGTCCACCGCCTTGTCCTGCCCGACATGCTGATCCCGATGCACGGCGAACACCGCCACCTGCGCGAACACGCCCGCATCGCGACCGAAGCCGGGATCGCCTCGGAAGTTGCGACCAACGGGATGATGATCGACCTGACCGGTGACGTGCCGGAAGTGGCCGAATATATCGAGACCGGCCGCGTCTACCTGGACGGCACCGCCCTCTTTGGCGCCATGGACGGCGTCGTGCGCGACAGGATCCGCATGGCGTTGAACGGCCATGCGCTGGTGACCCTGATCCTGGACGAGAACGACCAGCCGATGGGCGAGCCCTGGGTGGAACTGATGGGCCTTGCTCCGAACGGCCGGGGCGAGCGTCCGCTGGCCGAGACGATCGAGGCCGATCTCGCCGACTTCATCGACCGCGCCAGCCGCAAGCTTCTGAAGGACGACACCAAGCTCGAGGAAGAGATCCGCAAGGTCCTTCGCCAGGTCTCGATGGAGGAAATCGGCAAGAAGCCCGAAGTTACCGTGGTGATCAGCCGCCTGACGGCGGAGTGATCCAGCCCCCGAAACGACGAAGGCCCCGACGGTGTCGGGGCCTTTTGTCATTCCGCCAGAAGGTCGGCCAGAAGGTCGGCCGGAACCTCAGCCTTCGGTACCCGTTGCTGGCTCTTCGACGTCATCCAGCGTGACGGTCTTGATCGCAAAGCTGCGCAGGATGAAGTCCGGCACATGGTCCCCCATGCCGACCACGGCAGGCCCAAGGTCCCGGTCGCGGCGATAGTCTCGCCGATCATCGCGGCGTTCTTCGCGGGGGGCAGCCTCACGACGATCCTCGCGCGGCGCGTCCCTGCGCTCGTCGCGGGGGGCATCCCGGCGCTCTTCCCGTGGCTCCCTGCGGTCCCGGCCCTCGCGGCGGCCATCCGAACGCTCCGGACGCGCCTCTGCCCGCACCTCTGCCCGTGGCTCGGGGCGTGCCTCTGCCCGCACTTCGGCCGGCACGTCTTCAACAACCGGCACCGGCTTTGCTGAAACCGCGACAGGGGCCGCGACCGGGGCCATCGAGGCCACCTCGTCATGCGGCTTCGGCGCGCGGTCACGGTCGCGACCCCGACCGCTACGCTCACGTTCGCGGCCACGCGGGCTGCGGTCCTCACGCGGGCGCTCTGGCCCGGCCTCGCTGGTGTCGGGGACATAGCCCTCGGGCAGGCTGCCCTTCGGGATTTCCATCTTCACCAGGCTTTCGATCGCAGCCAGATACTTCACGTCCGAGGGGACCGAAATGGTATAGGCCTTGCCCAGACGTCCCGCCCGGCCGGTGCGGCCAATGCGGTGAACATAGTCCTCCGGGTGCGAGGGCACGTCGAAGTTGAACACATGGCTGACTGCCGGAATGTCGAGACCCCGCGCCGCCACGTCCGAGGCGACCAGCAAGTGCAGCGTCCCGTCGCGGAAGGCGTCCAATGTCTTCATCCGCTGCGATTGCTCCAGATCGCCATGGATCGGGGCAGCATTGAAACCATGCGCCTTCAGCGATTTGGCGACCACGTCCACATCCATCTTGCGGTTGCAGAAGATGATCGCGTTGGTGCAAGCCTCGCCCTCGGCGCGGATCAGCGCGCGCAGGACAGACCGCTTTTCAGCAAAGTTCAGGTCCTTGCGCGCTGGCTTCACCTCGATCAGCGCCTGCGTGATGGTCAGCGACGCCGTCGCCTGCCGCGCAACCTCGATCTTGGCGGGATTGGTCAGGAAGGTGTTCGTGATCCGCTCGATCTCGGGCGCCATAGTGGCGCTGTAGAACATCGTCTGGCGGGTAAACGGCGTCAGCTGGAAGATACGCTCGATGTCGGGGATGAAGCCCATGTCGAGCATCCGGTCCGCCTCGTCCACCACCATGATCTGCACGCCGGTGAGCAAGAGTTTGCCACGTTCGAAATGGTCGAGCAGCCGGCCAGGCGTCGCGATCAGCACGTCGACGCCCCGGTCGATCAGCTTGTCCTGCTCGCCAAAGGAAACGCCGCCGATCAGCAGCGCCTTGGTCAGCTTGGTGTGTTTGGCATAGGTCTCGAAATTCTCGGCCACCTGGGCGGCGAGTTCGCGCGTCGGGGCCAGGACCAGCGACCGCGGCATCCGGGCGCGGGCGCGGCCCTGACCCAGAAGCGTGATCATCGGCAGCACGAAGCTTGCGGTCTTGCCGGTGCCGGTCTGGGCAATCCCCAGCACGTCGCGGCCTTGCAGCGCGTGCGGGATGGCCTGTTCCTGGATCGGGGTGGGGGTCTCATAGCCGGCTTCGAGAACGGCCTGAAGTACGCGCGGGTCCAGCGCGAGATCGGAAAATTTGGTCATAAGCGTCCTATGGATGCGGTATCGGACCGCATGGATGATGGGACGCATGTTTCCGGGCGCCCCGGCGTCTCGGCCCCAATGGCCGCGCCTTGCGCATAGAGGAAAACGGCGAAGCGGTCAAGGCGGCCGCCGTCATGCCGGCGACGGCGCTCTAGTCGCCGGATACCTGATCGGCCGCGGGTGCTTCCGGCACCGGGTCAGAGGCCCTGTCCTCCCCAGGCTCCGGGGGGCTGGCAAGGCTGTCCTCCTCGGCTTGCCTTGCCGCCCGCATCAGCCCGATCCGGCGAAAGAGGTTGCGCGGGTCGGCGTTCAGCTGCTCCAGCAGGTAGCAGGCCAGGGCCCCCGCCACCGGCTCTGCCCTGGCCTCGTGCCAGAGCTGCGCCAGAAGGTTGACGTCCAGTCCTCCGGTCAGCAGCGAGAAGTTGGGCATGCCCAGCGGCAGCCGCATCCGCCCCACCCGCCGCATCGGGAAGGCAGTCCCCGGCCAGGTCCCGGAATGGAACCGCTCGAATTCATAAAGCTTCATCGTCGAGAAGAGCACGTTCATCGCCAGTCCGATCCGCCGCTGCGCCTCGGTCTCGCCATGGTCGCCGAAGGTGATGAGCGAGGAGATCAGCCACCGCGTCGGCAATTCCCGCGTCATCTGCGGTCCGGCCTCGGTCCAGATCCGGCGAAACAGGATCGGCGCGTTGCGCGGCCATTCCCGCTTGCGCAGATGAGGGATCAGGATGCAGTTCAGCCCGGCAAGTTCCGACTTTCCCGCAAGCTCGGCCCGGATTGCCCGCAGCTTCTGCCGGTGCAGCGACAGCTTGGCCTCGGGCGCGGGTTCGTTGGCCGGGATCCGCGCCTCCAGCAGCGGTTGCAGGGGCATGTCCGGCGGCGGCAGGCGTTCGCCGTCCTCCAGCGCCATCCGCTTGCGCCGCGCCATCCAAAGCTCGATCAGGCTGTCCGGGGCGTCGTAGTAGGTCAGGACGGGGTCGCCCCCCTCGCCGGTCTCGGCAGAGACCTCGGCGGGTTTCTCCGGATCGGACCCATTCGGCGGCAGGGCAGCGGAATCAGGCGGTGACGTCATGGCCCTCTCCGGGATAGGCGCAGGTCAGGTCTGCCGGTCTTGCGCTGTCAGCCTAGGCCGCAGCGGCGAAGGCCGCAAGGGTTAAGCCTTCGCAAACGTCAACCGCAAGCCCTTGATATTGCACCGTGTGCAAGCGATGCCCAACCCGGGACAGCGGCCCGTCTCAGACCATCATTTCCTTCGTCGCCGTCAGCTTCACCCCCGGATAGTCCCGCACCACCCGGTCGATGTCCCATTGCAGCCGGGTCAGGAACACCAGGTCCCCGTCACTGTCATGCGCGACATGGCCCTTGTTCACCTGGGTCAACTTCTCGATCTCCGCCTTGTCGCCGGAAATCCAGCGGGCCGATGTGAAGTTCGAGCCCTCGAACCGGACGGGAAGCGAATATTCCTGCTCGATCCGGCTGGCCAGCACCTCGAATTGCAGGGCCCCCACGACGCCGACGATATAGCCCGAGCCGATCATCGGCTTGAAGACCTTGGCGGCCCCCTCTTCGGCGAACTGGGTCAGCGCCTTTTCCAGATGCTTGGCCTTCATCGGGTCCATCGCGCGGATGGATTGCAGAAGTTCCGGCGCGAAGGAGGGGATGCCGGTAAAGCGCAGCGCTTCCCCCTCGGTAAGCGCGTCGCCGATCCGCAACTGCCCGTGGTTCGGAATGCCGATGATGTCGCCAGCCCAGGCCTCCTCGGCCAGCTCACGGTCGGCGGCGAGGAACAGGACGGGGCTCGCGATGGTTATCGGCTTCTTCGTCCGCACATGGTGCAGCTTCATGCCACGCTCGAAATGCCCGGAGGCGAGGCGGACAAAGGCCACGCGGTCGCGGTGCTTGGGGTCCATGTTGGCCTGAACCTTGAAGACAAAGCCGGTGACCGGCGCTTCCGAAGCATCAACCTGCCGCTCCGCCGCCTTTTGCGGCTGGGGTTCGGGCCCGTATTCGCCGATCCCGTCCATCAGCTCTTTCACGCCGAAGGAGTTGATCGCGGAGCCGAACCAGATCGGCGTCATCGAGCCGTTGAGGAAGGCCGCCCGGTCGAAGGCCGGCAGCAGCTCCCGCGCCATCTCCAGCTCTTCGTGGAACTTCGCCAGCAGCTCGGCCGGGATATGCTCGGCCAGCTTCGGGTCGTCGATACCGCTGATCTTGATCGATTCCGCCACCTTGTTGCGGTCGGCGCGGTCCATGATCTCCAGCCGGTCGTGGAGGAGGTCATAGGCCCCCACGAACTCCCGCCCCACGCCGATCGGCCAGCTGGCTGGCGTCACGTCAATCGCCAGGTTTTCCTGGATCTCGTCGATGATCTCGAACACGTCGCGGGATTCGCGGTCCATCTTGTTGCAGAATGTCAGGATCGGCAGGTCACGCAACCGGCAGACCTCGAACAGCTTGCGCGTCTGGCTTTCCACGCCCTTCGCCCCGTCGATCACCATGATCGCGGCATCCACGGCGGTCAGGGTGCGGTAGGTGTCCTCGGAGAAATCGCTGTGGCCGGGGGTGTCCACCAGATTGAACCGGTAGTGCCGGAAGTCGAATGACATTGCGGAGGCTGAAACCGAAATGCCCCGGTCCGCCTCGATCTTCATGAAGTCCGACCGCGTGCGCCGCGCGTCACCCTTGGCCCGCACCTGTCCCGCCATCTGGATGGCGCCCCCGAACAACAGGAACTTCTCGGTCAGAGTGGTTTTCCCGGCGTCCGGGTGCGAGATGATCGCAAAGGTCCGGCGGCGGGCGATTTCGGGCGGAAGGGGGGCGCGGTTCGACATGGGCGTTGCTATAGGCTGCGCTGCCGCCCGCCGCAACGAAAAGCGAGGGGTTGTGCGACTCGGGCTAAAGGCGCAGCATGAGAACATTAACAGAACATGGAGGCTTCGGATGACCCTGAAAGAGATTGCGGAAGAACTGGTTGCTGGCTGCCGCGAGGGTCGCGCCCGCGCGAACCTGAAGAAACTTTATGCCGAGGATGCCATTTCCGTTGAAGCGATGGACATGGGCAACGGACGTGAAACCCACGGGCTGGCCGGGATCGACGGCAAGCATCAGTGGTGGGAAGACAACAACACCGTCACCACGGGGTCTGTGCAAGGTCCCTTTATGGACGGCGAAAACCGCTTTGCCGTGTTCTTCACCGCCGAAGGCACCTCCAAACCGGACGACAAGCCCTTCTCGATGGCCGAGGTCGGCATCTACCATGTCAAGGACGGCAAGATCACCCGGGAGGAGTTTTTCTACGGCAGCTGATCCCACTGCGGCGCGGGGCTTGTCGCTGCGCCGCAGGCTGCTAGGCTTCGCGCGAACAGCGGAGGCATCAGATGGATCTCGGGATCAGGGGAAAGCGGGCGCTGGTTTGTGCGTCGTCCAAGGGGCTGGGGCGCGGCTGCGCCGAGGCATTGGCAGAGGCGGGCGTCGACCTGGTGATGAATGCCCGGGGGGCCGAGGCGCTTGAGGCGACGGCGGCCGGCATCAGGGCGCGGCATCAGGTTGCCGTGGTGACGGTTGCCGGCGACATCACGACGGAGGCTGGCCGGGCGGCCGTGCTGGCCCACGGGCCGTTCGACATTCTGGTGACCAATGCCGGCGGGCCGCCGCCGGGGATGTGGTCGGACTGGACTCGCGAGGATTTCATCAAGGCGCTGGACGCCAACATGCTGACGCCGATCGCGCTGATGCAGGCCTGTCTGCCGGGGATGATGGCGCAAGGTTGGGGCCGGGTGGTCAACATCACATCGGTCTCGGTCAAGGCCCCGGTGCCGGTGCTTGGGCTGTCCAACAGCGCAAGGGCCGGGCTGACCGGCTTTGTCGGCGGAACCTCGCGTCAGGTGGCGGGAAAGGGGGTCACGATCAACAACCTCCTTCCGGGCATCCATGCCACGGACCGCGCCATCGCGCTTGACGGTGCGGTCGTCAAGGCGCGGGGCATCAGCATCGAAGAGGCGATTGCCGAACGCAGCGCCACGATCCCTGCCGGGCGCTATGGCACCCCGGCCGAATTCGGGGCTGCCTGTGCGTTCCTTTGTTCGCAGTTTGCCGGCTTCATCGTCGGGCAGAACATCCTGCTGGACGGTGGTGCGACGAATGCCACCCTCTGACGCCGCTGCGCCGCCAAGGTGGCAATGCGTGATGATCCTCTGGGGTGACAAGTACGGGGTCCATGTCGTCAACCGCATGGTCGCGGCCGTTACCGCCCATGCCCGCGATCTGCCGCGCTTTGTGCTGCTTACCGACCGCGAGCGGCCCGGCCTTGACCCCAGGGTGACCCCGCGTGCGATCCCGGCTGAGTGGCTGGACCCCAGGCTTCTCTTCGGGGGCTGCCAGGCCAAGCTGGCAATGTTTGGGCGCGGCGTGGTGCCCGATGACCTGCCGGCCGTCTATCTTGACCTTGATACCGTGATCCTGGGCGACGTGGGGGCAGGCTTGCGTCATCTGCGCCGTCCGGATGGGCTCCTCTTGCTGCAAAGTGCGATTGTCCCGCTTGGCTGGCCGGGACGGCTTGTGTATCGGCTCACGCGCGGGCGGCGGTATGCGCGGGGCAACTCCTCGGTCGTGCTCTATCACCCGGCTCGATGCACCTATATTGCCGAGCGATTTCAGTCGCTTCTGCAAAGCCACCCGACGCTGGACTTCCGGCCGATGCACGCGGATGAGCGGTTCATGAGCTGGGCCGCCCAGGATGTAGTTGAGGCGGTGCCGTCGTCCTTTGCCGTCAAGTTCCCGACCGAGTTCATGTCGCGGATCGTGGCGCTGAGTTACCTCTGGGCCGCTCTTCCCTGGGTGCGGGCACGGCGGCGGGGGCTGGTGGCTGTCACCCTTTGCGGAACGACCGCCAAGCCGGAAGCGCTGCTTGCCCTGCCCGAGGACGGGCGCCTTACCGACCGGCGCGGTCGCACGCTGATCTGGTCGGACCGGTTGCTTGGTCATGTCCGGCGGGCGATCATCGACTTCTACGCGCCGCTGTCGCCTGACGCCGACCAACTGGAACCATCGGCGGGGGTGCCTGGGGCCGCTTGAAGCGTCGGGGGCGCGCTGTTAGAGAATGCCTGACCAAATCACCCAGGTTTTCATGCCGGACACGCCACCCCTTCGCCTTGAGGTCATGCACCTTGGCCGCAGCTTTACCGGGCGGGCGGTGGTGGAGGACGTGTCGCTGGCGGTGGCACCGGGGCAGGTCACCTGCCTTCTTGGCCCCTCTGGATGTGGCAAGTCCACCACCTTGCGGATGATTGCGGGGGTGGAACGGGCGGATACCGGGGTTGTCCGGATCGACGGTCGTGTGGTGGCGGGGCAGGGGGTTCATCTGCCGCCGGAGCAACGCTCGGTCGGGTTGATGTTCCAGGATTTCGCCTTGTTTCCGCATCTTACGGTGGCGGAAAACGTGGGCTTCGGTTTGCGGATCGACAAGGCCGAGAAGGCGCGGCGTGTCGGGGAACTGATGGAAAAGGTTGACCTTTCGGGGTTCGGAGCCAAGCATCCGCACCAGCTTTCGGGGGGCGAACAGCAGCGCGTGGCCTTGGCACGGGCGCTTGCGCCGAAGCCGCGGGTGATGCTGATGGACGAGCCGTTTTCGGGCCTCGACAACCGCTTGCGCGACGGCATCCGCGACCGCACGCTGGAGCTGTTGAAGGAAGAGGGCACCGGCGTCTTGCTGGTCACGCATGAACCGGATGAGGCGATGCGGATGGCGGACGAGATCGCCCTGATGCGCGCCGGGCGGATCGTGCAGCGGGGGGCGCCCTACAACGTCTACAACGCGCCCGTCGACAAGGCAGCGGCGGCGTTCTTCAGTGATATCAACGTGATCCGCGGCATCTCGCGCGGGGCATTGACCGACACTCCCTTCGGCGCCTTTCTGACGCCGGGCCATGCCGATGGCGCGGCGGTGGACATCGTGATCCGGCCGCAGCATCTGCGGATCGACTTCGACCGCGCCGGGAAGGGGCCGAACCCGACGCCGCTGGACGGCACCCCGGCGCGTGGGACGGTACTGCGGAGCCGCTATCTCGGGCGGGAAAGCCTGGTGGACTTCGCGATGGACTTCGAGGGTGCGAGGCTGACCGCCAGCGTGCCTGGGGTGTTCCTGCCCAAACCCGGAACGGTGCTGTGGCTGATGATCCGGCGTGACCGGTGCTTTGTGTTCGCGGTCTAGGCGTTCGCGGCGGTAACCTGTTGGTTGGTCGAGAAAAGCGCCTGCTGCTTTCTGTCTGCAAAGTGTATGGCAGGGGTATGGCACCTGGCTGACCGGGCGGACGGTAACCAAACCGCGGTTCTAGGCGCTGCCAGGCCCGACGTGGAGGAGCCGCCAGTCGGCGAGCGTGGTGCCCGGGGCGTCCGGAAAGGGCTCTCCGGTCAATAGCAACCGCTCGATCCGGTCTACCCGAAAGCTGCGGAAATCGCCGCGTGTTTCGCACCATGTGGCGAGGGTCCAGACCCGCCCCCAGAATTCCAGCACCAGGGGTCGCACGCGGCGCGTGGAGAGCACGCCATCCAGGTCGCAATAGCCGATCTCAATCCGTTCGCGCAGCCGGATCGCGCGGCGGAGCTGGGGCAGGTGGGCGGCCGCCGCAAGTGCCTCGGCCCCGGGGAAGACCCAGGTCTCATCCCCGGCCTTGGCCATCAGATGCAGGGGCAGGACAGCGGCGATCTTGCCGCGCAACGAAGCCGCCGCCCCGGAAAGCGACGGGTCGGCCCCTGCCGTCACCAGTTGCAGACCGAGGGTCAGGACCTGCACCTCGTCGGGGGTCAGGGTCAGGGGCGGCAGGGTGATCGGCTCACGCAGGGCGTAGCCCACGCCACGCTCACCCTCGACCGGCAGGCCGGAGGCGATGAGGGTGGCCATGTCGCGCCAGATCGTGCGGGTAGAGACCTCCAGCGTTTCGGCCATGGCGCGGGCGGTGTGAAGCCGCCCGTCGCGCAGGATCTGGATCAGGTCGAAGAGGCGGTCGGTGCGGCGCATGGGGCAAGCGTGGCGGGGGCGCGGGCCGGGGTCAATCCATCCGCAGCACCACCGGATCATGCCGCATCGTGACACTTGGTCCGTCGATCAGCGCCATGAATGGTGCGAAGGCGGGTTCTGCCATCATCGCCACAGCCCCCGCGTCTGCCGTCGCCTGCGAGGACCAAAGGACATGGTCCGTCCAAACTCCGTCTGGTGTGCGGGTCAGGCTGCGGCTGAGAAACCCCGGCTGACTGCGCAGTGGCGAGGCGGTGGCCTCAGCTGCGGTGAGGAAGGCTGCGTCCTTGGCTTCGGCAAGGAGTCTGAAGGTGACAACTTCCAGCACCGGACCTCCGGGCTCAGGGGCCTGGGCGCGGGCAGCTTCAGCGGGGGCCAGCAGGATTGTCAGGGCAAGGGCGGGAAGCAGGTGCAGCGTCATCTCCATCGGTTGTGATGGTCGGGTCATGGCAGAGGGCAACTGACAACACCCTGTCAGCAATGATCGGTTCGCGCGCACGGCGTGGGGCTTTTCGCCTGCAAGGTCCTCGGCCACACCCGGGCGCCCGGGCATATCGACCTGCGCTCAGTCTTCGGTCACGACGCCCGATTGGGGCAACAGCGTCGCAACCTTGTAAAGCAGGCTTTTCGCTGCCTTGGCGCGGGGGTTTCCCTCTTGGCCCACATGCCGCAACCCTTCGACGAGCGCCTCAAGCTCTTCCGGCGTCAGCATGGTGGGCGGCAGCATCAGGGGCGAGCGCAGGATGTAGCCCAGCCCCCTTTCGCCCGTCACCGGGATGCCCGTCGCCGCCAGCATCTCCATGTCGCGCCAGATCGTGCGGGTGGAGACCCCGAGCGCGCGGGCAAGGTCAGCCGCCGTGTGTAGCCGCCCATCGCGCAGGGACTGGACGAGGTCATAAAGCCGGGCATCGCGTTTCATGGCACTCCGAAGGGTAAGGCAGGCGGGGAACGGAACGAAGGCGGGAAGGGAGGCGTGCGGGGGGCTACTGACAAAATACTGTCAGTAGAATGCAAAGGGCAAGCGGCTTTGCCCTTGGAAAGCCTGTATGGCGAGGCGTATCTGGGGGCAGTGAGTCAGAACGCCCCGGTTGTGGGGCCGAGGAACGGAGAGTTTCCATGTTCAACAATATCGGTTTGCCTGGCCTTCTCTTGATCGCCGTCGTCGTCCTGGTCCTGTTCGGACGCGGCAAGGTCAGCACCCTGATGGGTGAAGTCGGCAAGGGCATCACAGCCTTCAAGAGGGGTGTCAACGACGGCACGGCAGAGATCGACGCGGCCAAGGCCGAGACTGCCCGCGACGTGACCCCGGCCGAGAAAGACGCCGCTGAAAAGACCCGGGTCTGAGCGTCTGACCGGCGTTCGGAGGGCGCAAGATGGATCTCAGCTGGTCCGAACTTATGGTCGTGGGCATTGTGGCGCTTGTGGTCATTGGCCCCAAGGACCTGCCCGGAATGTTCCGCGAGCTTGGCCGCTTCATGGCCAAGGTCCGCTCCATGGGGCGAGAGTTTTCGCGGGCGATGGAAACGGCGGCCAAGGAGTCGGGCGTCAAGGACGTGGCGGATGATCTGCGCAAGATCTCCAATCCCAAGGCGATGGGGCTGGATGCGGTGCGCAGTGCCGCGGACAAGTTCGAGAAGTGGGATCCTATGAAACCGGCCACTGCGGCTGGCAGCAAGGCACCGCTGACGCCGCCTCCGATGCCGCCTTCGGTTCCGGCTGCGGTCACTGCCACAGTCGCGCCGCCGGTTGTGGCAGCAGGCTCCGCGACGGCCGCGCTGGCGGAGAAGGTGGCCGCGAAGAAGGTAGCCTCGGCTGACACGGTCGCCAGGCTGCGTGCGGCGAAGGCAGCACCCGCCCCGACAGAAGCCAGCCCCGAACCCCCCGCCGCAAAGCGCGGTGGACGGGTGCGCAAGAAGCCCGCTGCGGATGCAGGTAAGGACGCATGACCACCAAGGACGACATTGACGACAGCGCAGCCCCGCTGGTGGAACACCTGGCCGAGTTGCGCAACCGGCTGATCTGGTCGGTCTCCGCCTTTCTGATCGCGATGATCCTGTGCTTCATCGTGGCCGAGCCGATCCTGGACTTCCTTCTTGCGCCGATTGAGCAGGCGATGCGGTCGCTGGGCGATCCTAACCCGGTGATGCAATACACCGCGCCGCAGGAATACTTTTTCACGCTGGTCCAGATTTCCGTCGTGGCCGGGCTGATGGTCAGCTTTCCGGTCATCGCCTACCAGCTGTGGCGCTTTGTGGCGCCTGGCCTTTACCGCAACGAGAGAAACGCGTTCCTGCCGTTCCTCCTGGCCTCGCCGATCCTGTTCTTCGTGGGCGCGGCCTTTGCGCATTATGTGGTGACGCCGATCGCCATGACCTTCTTTCTGGGCTTTGCCGACGCCTATTCGGTGATCGCGGCCCTGCTGCCGAGCCTGTCGGATGTGGTTGTCACCGACCCGGCGGTGCCGGTCACCGATGCGGGCATCGACATCGTCTTCCAGGGCAAGGTGAACGAGACGCTGGACATCAGCCTGAAGCTGATCATGGCCTTCGGGCTGTGCTTCCAGTTGCCCGTGCTTCTGACGCTGATGGGCAAGGCCGGGATCGCCACCTCGGCCGGGCTTGCGGGGATGCGGAGATATGCCATCGTCGTTATCCTGATCGTTGCGGCCGTCGTCACCCCGCCGGATGTGATGAGCCAGCTGATCCTCTTCTTCGCGGTCTATCCGCTTTATGAGGTGTCGATCTTCCTGATCCGCCGCATCGAAAAGCGGCGTGAGGCGGAGGCCAAGGCC
>JANPJZ010000335.1:0-1810 GCA_031425795.1 Rhodobacter sp.
CCGCAGCCGGATTCACCGACCAGGGACAGCGTCTCGCCCTCGGCGACGTCGATGGTCAGGGAATCAAGCGCATGGACCGTCGCGGCCCGTTCGCCAAACGCGCCAAGGCGCACGGGGAACTCTTTGGTCAGGTTGCGGATCGACAGAAGCGCCCCGGTCATGATCCGACGCCTCCGGCCGTGACGAAACAGGCCGCGCGATGGGCCGGGTCACTGCCAGCCACCGGGGCAAGCCGGGGGACGGACGTGGTACAGACCGCGGTCACCAGCCCGCAACGCGGCGCGAAGGGGCAGCCCGGCGGGCGACGGCCCGGTTCGGGCGGGGTGCCGGCGATCGACGGCAGCCGCGACATCGGCGTGTCGGTCAGCGTGGGCAGCGAGGCCAGCAATCCACGCGTATAGGGATGCGTCGGGCGGTCGAAGATCACGTCAACCGGAGCATCCTCGACCACCGTTCCGGCATAAAGCACGGCGATCCGGTCGGCGAGGCCCGCGATCAGCGCAAGGTCATGGGTGATCCAGACCACCGACATCCCGAAGCGGTCCTTCAGGTCGCGGACCAGGTCCACGATCTGCGCCTGGATGGTCACGTCCAGCGCTGTGGTGGGTTCGTCCGCAATCAGGAGGCGCGGCGAGCCTGCAAGTCCGATGGCGATCATCACCCGCTGGCGCATGCCGCCCGACAATTCGTGCGGATAGGCCATCAGCCGGTCGCGTGGCGAGGGGATGCCGACCAACTCCAGCAGTTCGGCGGCCCGTTCCATCGCCGCGGGTTTGGCCATGCCGCTTTGATAGACCAGCGCCTCGGCAATCTGCGCCCCGACCCGCATCACCGGGTTCAGGCTGGTCATCGGATCCTGGAAGATGAAACCGATCTGCGAACCCCGCAGGCGGCGCAGGTCTTCGGACGACATGGCAAGCAGGTCCTTGCCCGCGAAATCCGCGACACCTTGGGTCGCACGGATGCGGTTGGGCAGCAGGCCCACCAGCGACAGCATCGTCAGGCTTTTGCCGCAGCCGGATTCGCCGACGATGCACAGGGATTCCCCTTCGGCCACGGTCAGGTCGATCCCGTCCACCACGCGGGCAGGGCCGCTGTCGCGGTCGATGTCGATGGTCAGGCCGCGGATCTCCAGAAGCGCGGTCATTTCTGGCCCTTCGGGTTCAGTGCGTCGTTCAACCCGTCGCCCAGGAAGTTGAAGGCCACCGTCACCACCGCCAGCACGGCGGCGGGGGCCAGGAGGAGGTGGGGATAGTTGGTCCAGACCCTCAACCCGTCCGAGATCATGTTGCCCCAGCTGGGCGTCGGCGGGTTCACCCCGATGCCAAGGAACGAGAAGGCGCTTTCCAGCACCATCGCGGTCCCCAGCCCGGCCGAGATGGCGACGATCAGCGGACCGACGGCGTTGGGCATCACATAGCGGGTCAGGATGATCCGGTTCGTCAGCCCCAGCGCCCGGGCTGCCGTCACATAGGGCTGGTTGCGGATCGACAGGACCTGCGCCCGCACCAGACGCGCATAGGGCGGCCACGAGATCAGCGCCATCGACCCGAAGACCAGCACAAAGTCGATGATGGCCGAGTTGCGGTAGATGGGGTTCAGCGTCTCCATGTAGCGCGTCTCCATCCACAGCGAGATCGGTTGCTTCAGCGAGGCATTGATGACGACGACCAGCAGCAGTTGCGGTACCGACATGGTCATGTCTGTCACCCACATCAGCGCCTTGTCGAAACGGCCACCGTAAAAGCCCGCGATGGCACCAAGGACGACGCCGATCAGGACAGCGACCACAGTGACCAGGACCGCGACC
>JANPJZ010000336.1:0-5825 GCA_031425795.1 Rhodobacter sp.
CGCCTGCGCGGTTTCGTAGATTTCCGAGATCAGCGGCCAGCGGCAGCGCGAAAACAGCGCCGACTGGACCAGATAGCTCACCCCCAGATAGCTGAGCATGTAGGCCATCACGTCCGGCATCGTCGCCACGAAGATCTGGACCCCGAAGAACAGATAGATCAGCGGCACCAGCAGATAGGCCATCCGGATCAGCGGAAAAACCCAGAAGCTCATCGAGTTGATGTAGCACAGCCGTTGCGGCAGCCGCAGTCCCTTGCGGAACAGCGGGTTCTTCAGCATCAGCATCTGCATCATGCCCGACGCCCAGCGCCCGCGCTGCTGGATGAACGAGGCGAAGGTTTCAGGCTGCAACCCGGCGATCATCGCGCGGTCAAGGTAAAGGCTTTTCCACCCCGCCGAGTGGATCTCCAGCGCCGTTTCCGCATCCTCGGTGATCGTCTCGCCTGCGAAACCGCCGACGCTGTCAAGCGCCGCCCGGCGCAGCACGGCGGCAGATCCACAGAAGAACGCCCCGCCCCAACGATCCAGGCCCCGGTGGATCTGACTGTAGAACATCTCGTTTTCCGGCGGGCATTTTGGGCTCAACTGTAGATTGCGCTGGATCGGGTCCTGATTGATGAAGAAGTGCGGCGTCTGAACCAGGTAAAGCTTCGGGTCATCGACGAAGTAGCCAACCGTCCGCGCCAGAAAGTCGCGTGACGGGACGTGATCGGCATCGAACACCACGACCAGATCGCCGTTCAGCGTCTCCAGCGCGGCGCTCATGTTCCCGGCCTTGGCGCGTTCATTGCGCGCGCGGGTGGAGTAACTGACCCCGAGTTCCGCACACAGCGCCTGAAGCTCCGCCCGGCGCTTCCGGGCCGCTGCGGCGGTCTCCGGATTATCCGAATTGCACCGCTGATCGGTGCCCCCGTCATCGCACAGCACCACAGTCCGTTTTTCCCGCGGATAGATCATGTTCTTCGCCGCGGCGAGCGTGACGCTGAGCATCTCTGCCGGCTCGTTGTAGGACGGCACCAGAATGTCGACGGTAGGAAGACGGTCAGGCGAAACTTGCGGCGGAAACGATCGTTGGGTCGGATCGGCAGAAACGAAGGCGTTCAGGAAGAACACGAGGATCGAGTACGTCTCGACCAGCAGCAGCAAAAGCGCGACGACGAAGGCGATGGACAAGGACGGCGCGGGAACCGTCTCCAGCACGCGCCAGAACCAATAGCGCAGCACCACAACGGTGGCGATGGCCAGAAGCAGGAAACGCGGCACGAGGGACCGCGAGAACGGCTTCAACAGGACCACCGCGGCGACCGCGACGATGCCCAGGAACGCCTGCGCCGTGGTTGACGTCGGCACGCTAACCAGGACGACGATTGGAATGGCGCTCAGGCACCAGAGGATGAAGAACGGTGCATTGCGCGTGCCCCGCTCTTTGGACGCCGAACCACTCATGCTTCACACATCTGGCAGAGGTTCCAATCCATCATGGCAGCGGCGCGGCAAGAGGTGACAGCATGCGCGTCCCGCCGGTGACGGGCCCGCCGCCCGGAACCGCGCCCACGCCGATCTGACTGTCGCGAATCGGGTTCAGCGCCTCTTCCACGCTGCCTTGCACGCAGTTGCGCAGCATCACTTCCAACACGGTCGTGCCTGGCGGCAGGATGCGGCGGCTGGCGTCGATCCGGCGGATGGCCAGCACGCAGTTGGTTTGCGACCCCGCCTGGTACTCCAGCCAGAAGAACGGCCCCAGAGAGTCCGCGCCGCTGCGCAAATCGCTGTCGCTCAGCTCGGCAAACGGCGCAGGCACACCACCGAAGCGCTTGATGAAATCGTCGAGTTGGAACCGTCCCGGATTGGTGCCGCCGGTACCGCGCGCCCGGATCCGCAGAAAGTTGTCCCCCGGCAGCGTCGTATTGTTGACCAGCCCGACCACCTGTTCGCTTTCCGTGCCCAGCTTCCGATCGATCGCCACCAGCCCGCCCTGCGGGGCTACCCAGGCACCATCCAGCGGTCCGGTGCTGAACTGGGTCGAGGCTTGCAACTCCTCCACGCCGGGCCCACCCGGAAAGGGAATCCCCACGCAACCGCCCAGTGCCAACAGACAAAGCAAGAAGGCCCGGGAAACGCCTGGGTCTCTCCCGCCACGCAGGAACTCGATCGGAAGCATTTCCGTGACTACTCTTTCATGTTTGCATGGAGCCTGGACTGCGATGGTCCGGGCAATGGGGCGCAGGTCACGCCCAGGTCCGGTCCTTGTGCTGCGCCACGCGACCTTCCCCACCCTCCAGAAGCTCGTTCATCATCCGCCGCACTTCGGGACCGAATTCCGGATGAGCCAGCGCATGCGCCATGGTGGCTTCGATGTAGCCGATCTTGGAGCCGCAATCGTATCGATGCCCTGCGAACCGGAACGCATCCACGCCGTTCAGCGGGATCAGGCCACGGATTGCGTCGGTCAGCTGGATCTCCCCGCCGCGCCCCGCCTTCTGGGTCCGCAACGCCTGCATGATTCGGCCGTCGAGGATGTAGCGCCCGGCTACAGCGAGGGTGGACGGCGCATCCTTGATCGCAGGTTTCTCGATGATGTCGCGAATGCTGCTCGCTTCACCTTCCGCCGGAAACTCGGCATCCACGATGCCGTAGCTGCTGACGTCTTCCTGCTTGACATGCTCCACAGCAATGAGGCTGCGCCCGGTTTTTGCATGCAGATCAGCCATCTGCGTGAGTATGGGCACCTGACCGTCCATCAGGTCATCGGCCAGGAGCACCGCGAAATGCTCGTCTGGCTCGATGATCGGTGCAGCACAGGCTACGGCATGACCAAGACCAAGCGCCTCGGCCTGTCGAAAGTAGATGCACGTGACATGTGGCGGCACGATGGAGTTCAGATAATCCGCCATCTCGCCGTTGCCCTTCGAACGAAGCAAGGTGTCCAGTTCGGGGTTTGAGTCGAAATGATCCGCAATGGACCGTTTTGTCCGGCCGATCACGAAAATCAGCTGTGTGAAACCAGCATCGATCGCCTCTTCTACCGCAAACTGGATGAGAGGCTTATCGATGACGGTGAGCATTTCCTTTGGCTGCGCTTTGGTCGCTGGCAGAAATCGCGTTCCCAAACCTGCAACAGGAAAGATCGCTTTTCTCATAGGGCGCATGAATTTTCCGTTCTGTAGCCTGATTAGCCGGCGCTGGTGAGCAGACGAAAAACCTGAGAAAGAAGCTCTCTCAGAGTAGCCTTGCACTTCCATGAAACGAAGGAACTAGGGACATCAGAAGAGCCGAACGTCGCAACATGCGAAGGCTAAAACTGGCAAGGCTGGCCGTTGCGCGACTTGCCGCGGATTTGGCAGCTCAAAGGGTGAATGATCGCGGACGCCAGGACAGCGATGTTTTTCACTACATCCCAATGGAGAGTTTGATATTGCACATACAACCCTAGGTCAAGCCAATCGTTAAGATTTCAAAACCCCGGCAATCCCCAGGAAACCCTGACAGTTCCCGCAAGTAGGCTAAAGGTAAGCACTAAATCCGAAACCTATCCGCCGTCGAAGCGAACCTTGTCGTTCTTGCAGATGCACGGACGGCAGCCCCCGTCCCCTTCGCCACCGGATTTGCCTGCGCCCCCCTGTCCAAACAGCTTCTCCACAAGGCCGCGATTGCCGACCAAACGACCCCGCTATGCAATATCCTTTGGTGTTGCGGTCGAACTGCGGCACCTTGCAGGCGGGAGAACTTGAGGGAGGACACCCATGCTGGATTCCACAACAAGAGATCAGGTCTCGGCGTTCCTGTCGGACTTTGGTGCGGCACTTGCGGCGGGCGACATCGATCGCGCCGCAGCAATGTTTCAGGACGATTGCTATTGGCGTGACCTCGTCACCTTCACCTGGAACATCAAGACCGTCGAAGGCCGGGCCGAGGTCGCTGACATGCTGCGCCATCAGCTGGCGACGACCAAGCCGTCGAACTGGCGCATTGCCGAGGGCGAGACGGCATCCGAAGACGGCGGCGTGACAACCGCATGGATCAGCTTCGAGACCGCCGTTGCGCGCGGCTACGGCCTGATCCGGTTGAAGGACGGCAAGATCTGGACGCTTCTGACCACTATGGTGGAGCTGAAGGGCCATGAGGAACCGCTGGGCTTCGACCGCCCCTTGGGGGCCAGGCACGGCGCGGACAAGCACCGCCCGACCTGGGCGGAAGAGCGCGAGGCCGAGGCGCGCGAGTTGGGCTACACCAAGCAACCCTATGTCCTGATCATCGGCGGTGGTCAGGGCGGCATCGCCCTGGGTGCGCGGTTGCGGCAGCTTGGCGTGCCCACGATCATTGTGGAAAAGAATGCAAAGCCTGGCGACAGCTGGCGCAACCGCTACAAGTCGCTCTGCCTGCATGATCCGGTCTGGTACGACCATCTGCCCTATCTGCCCTTCCCGCCGAACTGGCCGGTCTTCGCACCGAAGGACAAGATCGGCGACTGGCTGGAGATGTACACGAAGATCATGGAGCTGAACTACTGGACGAAGACGACCTGCAAGCACGCGTCCTATGACGAGGCCAAGAAGGAATGGACCGTCTTGGTGGACCGTGACGGGCAGGAGGTCACGCTGAAGCCCAAGCAACTGGTGCTGGCCACCGGCATGTCGGCCAAGGCGAACATGCCGACCTACAAGGGGATGGAGCGGTTCAAGGGCGACCAGCACCATTCGTCGAAACACCCCGGCCCGGATGCCTATAAGGGCAAGCGGGCTGTGGTGATCGGGTCCAACAATTCGGCACACGATATCTGCGCTGCCCTGTGGGAAAACGATGTGGATGTAACCATGGTGCAGCGGTCCACCACCCATATCGTGCGGTCGGAAAGCCTGATGGAAATTGGCCTGGCCGGGCTCTACTCGGAAAAGGCCGTGCAGGGCGGCATGACCACCAACAAGGCCGACATGATCTTTGCAAGTCTGCCCTACCGTATCCTGCACCAATTCCAGATCCCGCTATACGACCAGATGCGCGAACAGGACGCCGAGTTTTACGCCGGATTGGAAAAAGCCGGGTTCCGGCTGGATTGGGGCGATGACGGGTCGGGTCTGTTCATGAAGTATCTGCGGCGCGGGTCGGGCTATTACATCGACGTTGGGGCCAGCCAGTTGATCATCGACGGCAAAATCAAACTTGCGCATGGGCAGGTCAAGGAAATCACCGAAGATTCGGTGGTGTTGGAGAATGGCACCGTGCTGCCCGCGGATGTGATCATCTATGCCACCGGATACGGGTCAATGAATGGCTGGGCGGCCGATTTGATCGGGCGCGATGTGGCCGATAAGGTGGGAAAATGCTGGGGGCTGGGGTCTGACACCACCAAAGATCCCGGCCCTTGGGTCGGCGAGCAGCGCAACATGTGGAAGCCGACCAAGCAGGCGGCTCTGTGGTTTCATGGCGGCAATCTGCACCAGTCGCGGCACTATTCACAGTTCCTTTCGCTGCAACTGAAAGCCCGGATGGAGGGTATTGAAACCCCAGTCTACGGCATGCCCGACACGTACCTGTTGGGGTGAAAGCCTGCGCCTGCCTTGGACAACTCAGACCGGGGCAGGCGCTATCCGAAGGCGGCCATGATGGCCGTCTCATCCACAGCCACAATTGCTGACATCCGACCCCGTGCAATTTCGGCGTTGCCCGTTTCAACGGCTGACAGCAAGTCAGCGTAAAGCGAGGCCTTGGGATGGGCCAGACCGCCATCCGGTGCGGCAAGCCCGGGGCCGACCCGCGCCTTGACCGACAAGGCCACGCCAAATTCCATGATGGCCGAGGCCGCGCGCAAAAACGGGTTGGATGAT
>JANPJZ010000337.1:0-4520 GCA_031425795.1 Rhodobacter sp.
CGACAAGATGGTCAGCCAGTTGTCTGGCGGCCAGAAGCAGCGCGTCGCCATTGCCCGCGCCCTGGCCGTGGAACCTTCGGTCATGCTCCTGGACGAGCCGCTCTCGGCCCTGGACCTGAAGCTGCGCCAGCACATGCGGGCCGAATTGCGGGCGATCCAGAAGCGGACGGGCGTGACGTTCATCTACATCACACACGACCAGGGTGAGGCTTTGGCGATGTCGGACCGTGTGGGCGTCATGTCCCAGGGCCGCATCCAGCAGATCGCCGACCCGCGCGAGATCTACAACAACCCGGTCAACGGCTTCGTCGCCAGTTTCGTCGGCGAAAACAACATCTTCACCGGCGACGTGCAGAACGCAGCCTCTGGCATGGCTGGTTTTGGCACAGCGCACGGGACGTTCCGGGCCCGGCTGGGCGATCTTGGCGGCAAGGCGGGCAAGCTATACGTCCGTCCCGAGCACACCCTGCTGACCGCGACCGCCGGCCCGGAAAACGCCATCCCCGTGACGGTGGGCGACGTGTCCTTCGAGGGCAACTTCATCACCGTCCATGCCACGAGCGACTCGGGCGCCATGCTCACGTCGGAACTGCGCAACGACGGCTCCTCCACGGTGCCGGCGCTTGGGGCGAAGATGTTCATGTCCTTCGATGCCGCGCGGGCCGCGATCCTGCCCGACGCCAACGTAAGGGGCTGAGATGACCGAGCTTCTGCGCCGCTACGGATCGGGCCTTACCCTCCTCATGTGCCTGATGGTGGCCTTCTGGCTGCTGATGCTGGTCATCGTCCCGAACCTCACCCTCTTCGAGCAAAGTTTCCGCCCCTACCTGCCTGTGGTCGACGTCGGCGGCCCGCTCGACAGCTATTCCGCGAACAACTACCTCAAGGTCTTCGAGGGGCAGGTCACCTCCAGCCTGTTCGGGATCGAGTTCGAGATCCCGGTCCGTGTCCGCACCTTCCTTCTGACGATCTGGTATTCTGTCGTCGTGGCGACCCTTTGCCTGATGCTGGCCTATCCCTTGGCCTATTACATGGCCAAGATCGTCAACCCGAAGTCGCTGCCGACGCTGATCCTCCTCCTTTTCATCCCGCTCTGGGTGTCGGAGGTGCTGCGCGCCTTTGCCTGGTGGATCATCCTGGCCTTCAAGGGGCCGCTAAACGCGCTGCTTCTGGCGGTGGGGCTGATTGACGACCCGATCCGCTGGACCAACATGGGCTATACCGGCGTCGTCATCGGGCTGATCTACACTTACGTCCTTTTCATGCTGTTTCCGATCTACAACGCGATCCAGTCGCTTGACACCAACCAGATCGAGGCGGCCGAGGACCTTGGGGCGCCCTGGTGGAAGATCCACTGGCGGATCGTGATCCCCCATTCCAAGCCCGGCATCGCCAGCGGATCGGTCATGGTCTTCATGCTGTCGGCGGGGTCCTTGCTGGTGCCGTCGATCCTTGGCTCCACCACCTCGCAGTGGTTCACCCAGACCATCAACGAGACGTTCAACGATGCGCTCGACTGGAACACCGCGAGTGCCTATGCCTTCCTCCTTTTGATCCTTTGCACCCTGTTCGTGTCCGTCGCGATGTGGCTGTTCCGGGTCAAGCTTTCCGACATCGCGAAGTAGGGGTCCATCATGCACAAGGCCCGTCAGACCCTTGCCCATGTCTACATGGTGCTGTTCCTGATCTTCATGCTGGCCCCGCTGATCGTCATGTCGGGTGCCGCGTTCAACGACAGCAAACTGCCGTCCATCGTGCCGTGGCGCGGCTGGACGACGATGTGGTTCAGCGAGATGATCGCCGACGAACGGATGATGTGGGCCTTTGCCAACACGCTCTGGGTTGCTGCCGCAGTGGCGCTGATCTCGGTCCTGATCGGAACGGCCAGTGCCATCGTGATCAACTCGGTCGGGGGTCGGACGCGGACGGTGCTTTACGGGCTGATGATCTCGACCATCCTGATCCCCGGCGTGGTGATCGGCATTTCGACGATGATCCTCTGGACCAAGATGGGCAATGCCATGGGGACGGAGTTCTTTCTCTTCAACCCGGGTCTGCACCTGAGCGTGCTGGGGCAGGTCAGCTATATCGCGGCGATGGTGATGTTGCTGGTGCTGGCGCGGCTGCAGTCGTTTGACGCGGGGCTTGAGGAGGCGGCGCTGGATCTGGGCGCGAGCCATTCGCAGGTGATGCGTCGCATCCTTCTGCCCCATCTCTACCCCGCCATCGGGGCCGGCGGGGCGGTGGCCTTCTTCCAGTCGATCGAGAACTTCAACGTGACGCAATTCACCCGCGGCGGGGCCGATACGCTGACGGTCTACGTCTTCTCGAAGGTGCGGTCCGGGATCACCCCGACGATCAACGCGCTGGCGTTCCTTTTGATCTGCGTGACGCTGGTTCTGGCCGTGATCTACGAGGTCAACCGCCGCCGTCTGGCACGGGTGGAATCCGCCCGCCAGGCCGAAGCGCGCCGGGCGGAAGCCGCAGAGGCCTGATACCGTTGGGGCTTCACAGCCCACCGATCAGGGTGCCGATCAGGGGGGAGGTAGGGTCCTCCAGCCCGTCGATCACGTCGAAATGGTGCCGCCCGGCATCGGCGGTCCAGGGGCAGGCCCATTCCTCGGCCAGGGTTCGGGCCTGCCACAGGAACGCGGGCCGCTCTGCAGCGCCAACCCAGACATGGGCCGAGACGTCCTCTCGCAGCCCATGGCGCGCGGGGCTTTCGGCGGCGGCTTCGAGGGGATCGATCCGAAGCGTTTCGTTCATCCCGGTGGCCATCAGCGGCCCAAGCTCGGTCAGGGGCGAGATCGGGACGACCCGGGTGACCGGGACGGCAAGGTCGGCGCAGCCCATCCGGGCGGCGAGGTGGCCGCCTGCGGAATGGCCGGTCACTACCATCGGGCCGGAGACGCGGGTGGCGACGAACCAGCAGGCGCGGGCGATCTCGGCGGTGATGTCGGCAATGCGGGCGGCCGGGGCGAGGGTATAGCCGGGCATTGCCACCGCAAACCCCCGCGCCAGGGCCCCGGCGGCAAGGTGGGACCAGTCGGATTTGGCGAAGAGATGCCAGTAGCCGCCGTGGACGAAAACGACGACCCCCTTCGGGGCGGTGTCGGGCAGGAACAGGTCCAGCCGTTGCCGGGGCTGCGGGCCGTAGGAAAGGTCAAGGTCGGCCCTCGGGCCAAGGCTGCTGCGGAAAGCGGCGGCGGCGCGGCCCCAGCGGGCTGGATAGTCAGCCGCGCCGGGAATGAAGGCCCCGTTCATGTAGTCGCGGTCGGGGTCGGGCCAGTGGTAGGCGACCGGGGTCACATCACCGCCCCGATCTGCCACGGCACGAATTCCGCGCCGCCAAAGCCCAGCTCCTCGGACAGGGTCTGCTGACCGGAGGCGGTGGCGATGATCTTGTCTAGGATCTCCTGTCCTTTCGCCTCGATGGTGACCCCGTCGAGGATGTCGCCGCAGTTGATGTCCATGTCTTCCTTCATCCGGGCATACATCTCGGAGTTGGTCGCGAGCTTGATGCAAGGGGAAGGCTTGTAGCCGGAGACCGACCCCCGGCCCGTGGTGAAGACGATCAGCGTGGCCCCGGATGCGATCTGGCCGGTGACGGAGCAGGGGTCGTAACCGGGGCTGTCCATGTAGGTGAAGCCGGGCGTGGTGATGGGTTCGGCGAATTTGTAAACGCCGGAGAGGGGGGCGGTGCCGCCCTTGGCAACCGCGCCGAGGGATTTTTCCAGGATCGTCGTCAGGCCGCCGCGCTTGTTGCCGGGGGAGGGGTTGTTGTCCATCTCGCCCTCGTTGCGGGCGGTGTAGTCTTCCCACCAACGGATGCGCTCGAGGAGGGTCTCGCCCACCTCGCGGCTGACGGCGCGGCGGGTGAGGAGGTGTTCGGCGCCGTAGATCTCAGGCGTTTCGGAGAGGATCGTGGTGCCGCCCATCTGGACCAGAAGATCGGAGGCGTGGCCGAGGGCGGGGTTGGCGGTGATGCCGGAATAGCCGTCCGAGCCGCCGCATTGCAGGCCGACCATCAGCTTTGACACCGGGGCGGGGGCGCGGGGGGTACGGGAGGCGACTTCGCCCATCTCGCGCAGCACCCCGAGGGCGCGGTCGATGGTGGCGCGGGTGCCGCCTTCGCCCTGGATGGTCATGTAGCGGAAGTTGCCGTCGGGGCGCAGGCGGCCCTGGCCGACGAGGTCGGGGACCTGCATCACCTCGCACCCCAGACCCACGAGGAGGATGCCGCCGAAGTTGGGGTTGCGCGCGTAGCCCTTCAGGGTGCGCATCAGGGTCAGGTAGCCCTCGTTCGTGCCGGACATGCCGCAGCCGGTCTGGTGGACGATGGGGACGATCCCGTCGATCCCCGGCATCGACCCAAGCACCGGGTCCTTCTCGGCGGCTTCGGCGATGAAGCGGGCGACCGAGCCGGAGCAGTTCACCGAAGTGAGGATGCCGAGGTAGTTGCGCGTGCCGACCGTGCCATCGGGGCGGTGGTAGCCCATGAAGCTGCGCGGCGGAATCGG
>JANPJZ010000338.1:0-4326 GCA_031425795.1 Rhodobacter sp.
CAGGACTGGGTCGAGGTCGAGGCCGGTGATTTCATGTGGCTTCGCGCCTATTGCCCGCAGGCCTGCATCGCCGCCGGCCCCGGCCCGTTCCGCTACCTCCTCTACAAGGACGTGAACCGCCACGCGGCCTTGCGCGGCCCCTTCTCTCGCTAGCATTCTATGTCTCCAAATATCCCACGGGGAGCGCGAGGGGTTTGAAACCCCTCGCTTCCGCCGCCCGCGAAAGGCGCCGACCCATGCAGACGCTGAACCTCGAACCCCTGACCGCCGCCGCCTTCGTCCCCTTCGGTGATGTGCTGGACGCGACCGGCGATTTCCGCCTGATCAACGACGGCCTCTGCCATCGCCACCATGACCGCGCCCGGCTGGACTTCGGCCCCGATGCCCGCCCCGGTCTGTCCGTCTTCCACGCCGAAGCCCGCGCGCTGCCCTACGCGTTCGACCTTATCGAACGTCACCCCGACGGCTCCCAGGCTTTCCTGCCGATGACCGAACACCCGTTCCTGGTGATCGTGGCGACAAGCCCAGGCCATACCCCCCGCGCTTTTCTGACCAATGGCGCGCAGGGCATCAACCTTCATCGCGGCACCTGGCATGGCGTGCTGACCCCGCTGCACGCACCCGGCCTCTTTGCCGTGATCGACCGGATCGGCACCACACCGAACCTTGAGGAACACCGTTACACCCAGCCGTGGACGGTTCTGGCCCCCTGATCGGGGCCCTTAACCGGATCGCACCCCTGGGGCAGTGCGAAGACGGCGCGAACATAAACGCCCCGAGGGAAAGGACAGACCCATGCCAACCACCCATCCGGTGGACGAAATCCTTGCGCCGCCCAAGCTCTTCACGCTGGGCCTGCAACATGTGCTGGTGATGTATGCCGGTGCCGTCGCCGTGCCGCTGATCGTCGGCCGCGCGCTGAAACTTGATCCCGCCGACGTCGCCTTCCTGATCTCGGCCGACCTCTTTGTCTGCGGCATCGTCACACTGATCCAGTCGATGGGGGCCACCCAGTGGTTCGGCATCAAGCTGCCGGTGATGATGGGCGTGACCTTCGCCGCCGTCGGCCCGATGGTTGCCATGGCCAACGCCACCCCGGGGGCCGAAGGCGCCCGCGCGATCTTCGGCGCCATCATCGCGGCCGGGATCATCTCGATCCTCATCGCGCCGCTGGTAAGCCGGATGCTGCGCTTCTTCCCGCCGGTGGTAACGGGGACGATCATCCTGGTGATCGGGGTCAGCCTCATGCGGATCGGCATCAACTGGATCTTTGGCAACCCGGTCGGCCCGACAGCACCCATGGTCGTCGATCCCGCCCATGCCGACTGGCTGCGCGCCGTGACCGAGGGCGTCGCCGCCGGAACCATCACCGGGGTGCCGGAACTTCCGCCCAAACTCGGCCTCGCCGCCACCCAGATGAACCCCGGCTACGCTCCCCTGGGCAACATCGCCATCTCGGCCGTCGTGCTGGTGGCGATCCTGCTGATCGCGCGCTTTGGCAAGGGGTTTGTCGCCAACATCTCGGTGCTGCTCGGCATCGTCATCGGCGCCGTCATCGCCGTGGCCCTTGGCAAGATGGGCTTCTCCAAGGTGGCCGAGGCCGACTGGTTCGGCCTGATCACGCCCTTCCACTTCGGCACGCCGACCTTTGACCTCGTGATGATCGTGACCATGGTTCTGGTGATGATCGTCGTGATGATCGAAAGCACCGGCATGTTCCTCGCCCTGGGCGACATCACCGGCAAGCCCGTCACCCGCCCGATGCTGTCAGCCGGCCTCCGGACCGATGGCCTTGGCACCCTGATCGGCGGGATCTTCAACACCTTCCCCTACACCTCCTTCAGCCAGAACGTCGGCCTCGTCGGCGTGACCGGCATCAAGAGCCGTTTCGTCTGCGTCGCGGGCGGGCTGATCATGATCGTCCTCGGCCTTGTGCCAAAGATGGGCGCGCTGGTCGAATCCGTGCCGACCATGGTTCTGGGCGGCGCGGGCCTCGTCATGTTCGGCATGGTCGCAGCCACCGGCATCCGCATCCTTGCGGGGGTGGACTTCGCGCGGAACCGCAACAACCTGTTTGTCGTCGCGGTGTCGATCGGGATGGGCATGATCCCGCTGGTCGCGCCCAATTTCAAGCAGTGGATGCCGCACGAGATTCACCCGCTGATCGAAAGCGGCATCCTCCTCGCCTCGATTACCGCGGTGGCGCTGAATGCCTTCTTCAACGGTGCCCGCGGGTCGGTTGACGACGCCAAGGCCACTGCCGCGATGGCCGATCACTAGGCCCCGCCAATGACAAAGGGGGCGGCCATCAGGCCGCCCCCTTCGCTATCTCTGATGCGTAAGGCTTATGCCAGCGCGAGGTTGATCGCCGATTCGCGGCCATCACGGCCGGATTCCACGTCGAACGTCACAGCCTGGCCATCGTCCAGACCACGGATGCCCGCACGCTCAAGCGCGGTCACGTGGACGAACACGTCCTTGCCGCCGGATTCCGGAGCAATGAAGCCGAAACCCTTGGTAGCGTTGAACCATTTCACGGTGCCCTTAGCCATCGTGTTATTCCTTCTCAAGTCGCCATCCGCAGCATGCGATGGCCTGGCTTTCATCCGTTAGATCGAGTGTCTGAAGCCGAGATGGAAACAGAGAAGTCGACAGCAGGTGTTTTCGCCACCCCTCTATGCACCCTTTTTTGGTAAATAGCCAGCCACTTGCACGAACCCGCGCCTTTCCGCCGCCACACCCCCGCCACACCCTTGACGCGACTGCCGGGGCCAACCACTCTCGGCCACCCAACAGCAAGGCCCGCAATGCCCAGCCAATCGCTTCGCACCCGCCTCCGCGCGCTGTATGAGGGGTCAAGCGATGCGGCTGACCGCTTCCGCTATGGTCTCCTTGCCTTCGACCTGCTGACCATCACCTTCCTCATCGCCACCTCCTTCTTCGACCGCACGCCGGAAATCGAGCTTGCCGACACCGTCATCGGCCTCCTCCTCCTGACCGAGGTGGTCGCCCGCGTCTGGTCCTCCCACAACCCCAGACGTGAGGTCTTCAGCGTCTACGGCGTCGCCGACCTGGCGGTGATTCTCTCGCTCATCGCCCCGATCCTGGGCGAAGGTCTGGCCTTCCTCCGCGTCCTGCGGCTTTACCGGGTGTTCCACTCCCCGCAGACGCTGCGGCAGCTGCGGCAGGACTGGCCACTGTTTCGCACCAGCCAGACAGCCATTCGCGCAAGCCTCAACCTGTTGATCTTCGTCTTCCTGACCACCGGCCTCGTCTACGAGACGCAAAGCAAGATCAACGAGGAGATCACGACTTACCTCGATGCGGTCTACTTCACCGTCAGCACCCTGACGACCACCGGCTTTGGCGACATCACCCTGATCGGGCCCTGGGGCAAGATCCTCTCCGTCGGGATCATGATCTTCGGCATCTCGCTGTTCCTGCGCCTCGTCCAGGTGGTCCTGCGCCCGCCAAAGGCCTACTTTCCCTGCCCGACCTGTGGCCTGCGCCGGCATGACCATGACGCCGTGCACTGCAAGGCCTGCGGCAGCATCATCAACATCCCCGATGACGGCGCCGACTAGACTTGCCGCGCCAGCCACTCGCGCACGGCGGCATCCCCGGTCAATGCAATCGCCCGGACCAACGCCTGCGCGGCCACCTCGGGCTGTCCGGCCAGCCGGGCCACATGGGCCCGTGCCACCCACCAGGGCTGATGCCCGGCCACCCGCTCCGCCAGGGCCTCAAGTTCCGCGAGCCCGGCCAGGGGCTCGCCCGCCTCGGCAAGCACCACCGCCCGGCCGATCCGCGCCCCGATGCTGTCGGTCTGCCGCACCAGAAGATCATACAGAACCCGCAGCACATCCAGGTTCAGCTGTCCCGTCACCGGGCGTTGCACATGCACCGACTGGATCGCCGCCTCACACTGATACCGCCCGAATTGCCCGGCCTGCGCTGCCGCCGTCAGCAGGCCCTCGGCCTCGATCACCATGGTCCGGTCCCACAGCCGCGCGTCCTGCTCGGCCAAGGGCACAAAAGCCCCGGCCGCATCGCGGCGCGCCCCCCGCCGGGAGGAGCAATAGAGCATCAGCGCAAGCAGCCCCTTCGGCTCCGGCTCCCTGGGCATCAGCTGCACCAAAAGCCGCGCCAGCCAGATCGCCTCCCCGGTCAGCGAGTCCTCTGCCTCCGGGTGGTCCAGCCCGTCCCAACCCTGCCCGAAGGCCGCATAGATCGCGTCCAGCACCGCCCCCAACCGGTCGGCCATCTCCTCCGGCTCGGGCACGGCGAACCGAAGGCCCGCATCGCGGATGCGCAGCTTGGCCCGCA
>JANPJZ010000339.1:0-8333 GCA_031425795.1 Rhodobacter sp.
ACCCGAAGGCGCACAGCGCCCCGATGGCCGGGTGATGGGCAGCTACCTCCACGGCATGTTCACCGAAGACGCCTTCCGCCGCGCCTTCCTTGCGGGCCTGGGCGCGACCCCCGGCAACCAAAGCTACGACCAGACGGTGGAAGACACGCTCGACGCTCTCGCTGACCACCTCGGGCGGCACGTGGATTGCGACAGGCTGCTGGCCCTTGCGCAAACCCCCACGGCGCGGGAAAACCAGCGCCCATCCCCGTGACCCCGGCGCGGCTCGCCGGGTGTGATGCGCGGGCAACATAGTCGTTCAGCCGCGCGGCCCAGGGGGCGAAGCGGTGTGCGATCCAACACGCACTGGCGGCCACCGCCGACACCTCCCGTATCGCCGGAGCGTCCAAGGTCGCGCCGTCCGACCGTGGCCTCGCCCCGATATCGACATGGCCAATCCGGCCAACCTAGGCCTCTGGCCCGAAGGCCTGGTGCACCTAAGCGCATTCCTCGGAATCTTCCATCCGCGGGCAGGATCATACGGCGCGATGATCGGGCCGAAGGCAACCCCTGCGTCCACGGGCGCGGGGGGCTTCCGCCCCCCTCGGAGCTCACGCTCCTCACCCCCTGAGGATATTTGAGCAGAAAGAAAGCCATTGACGTTAATGGCTTTTTTACCCGAATCTCTCAGGATCAAGGGGCGGTACAGGCGGGGACGCCGATGACCGCCAGATGGAAAGTCACCCTGTCACCGGTCCGTCCGGTGGCAGGGTTCCTTTCCTTGGTCTTTCTTTCTGCAGAAATATCCCACGGGGGTGCGGGGGTGTGAAACCCCCGCTCCGACGTTAGGGCAAGGCACCACCTCACCCGCACATCCCCCGGCAGCGCCGCCCGAGCGGGGCTCGATGCCCCCGAGGGCGGCACCCCGTTTCGGCAAAGCGCCCCCTCAGAACAACCCGTCGCCGCCCCGATCCTGCTCGATCGCCTCATCCGCGACGACCGCCACCGCACCGCCGACGACCAGCGGCGCGCAGCCGCCCAGCGTCAGCGCAAAGCCCAGGAGAACCACCGTTAACCCCAGTTTCCGCATATCCGACTCCCTGAAATGTCCTGCCAAACCGTTAATTTGCGAAGGCAAGCGCTTGATATCATTGTCACCAGACAATGTCCCTGCCCGGGACATCAGAATTCGACCCCGATCTGCGCCTTGATCCCGGATCGGAAGGGATGCTTCACCAGCGTCATCTCGGTCACCAGATCCGCCGCCTCGATCAAGCCCTCCGCCGCATTCCGACCGGTCAGGACGACATGGGTCAAGGGGGGTTTTTCCTCGGCCAGGAACGCCAGCACCTCGGCCAGATCCAGATAATCATAGCGCAGCGCGATGTTGATCTCGTCCAGCAGCACCATCCGGACCCTCGGATCGCGGATCAGCTCCTTTGCCTTCTCCCATCCCGCCTTCGCCGCCGCGATGTCGCGGGTCTTGTCCTGCGTTTCCCAGGTGAAGCCCTCACCCATCGCATGGAACTGGCAGAGGTCGCTGAAATGCGTCGTCAAGAGCCGCCGCTCTCCGGTGTCCCAAGCGCCCTTGATGAACTGCACCACCGCGCAGGGCATCCCATGCGCCACGCAGCGCAGGATCATTCCGAACCCGGCGGAGCTTTTCCCCTTCCCCGCCCCGGTGTGGACGATGATCAGGCCCTTCTCGCCTTCCTTCCGCGCCATGATCTTGTCCCGCGCGGCCTTCTTCTTCGCCATCTTCGAGGCGTGGCGGGCGAGGTCGGCATCGGCATCAGGGGCGGGGGCGGGTGTCGCATCAGTCTCGGTCATGGTCGGTCGTGTCCTTGACAATAAGCGCCCTTCTGCCTCAGGTGGGGCGGCGCTGGTTCCTGTTTATGACAGGCGAAGAGGGAATGCGACAGGGCCGCAAGGCCGGAAGCGCAGCCGCCCCCGCGACCGTGACCGGAGAGGTCCCACAAGCCACTGGCCGAAAGGTGCGGGAAGGCGGGGGGCCGTGGGGGCCAGCCCCCGGATCCGCAAGCCGGGAGACCTGCCAGCGCGACGGAAAACCGGCGGACGGGGTGTTCCGCGACCGGTGAAGGCGGGGAACCGCCCTCTCTGGCCGATCCCCGTTCGTCCTCTGGAAGGACGCCATGGCCGCCACTCTGCATGTCTGCACCACCTGCAAGGCCGGGGAACCGGTCCCCGAGGACGCAATCCGCCCGGGCGCGCTTCTCCATGCCGCCCTTACGGCCTCGGCCGCTCCTGACGGCGTGCGGATCGTGCCGGTGGAGTGTCTGTCGGCCTGCAACACCGGCTGCGCCGTGGCGCTGTCGATGCCAGGCGGCTGGTCCTACGTCTATGGCCGCCTGACGCTGGAGGACGCCCCGGCGATCCTTGAAGGCGCCGCGAAGTATGCCGCAACGACCGATGGCATCGTGCCGTGGCGGGACCGGCCCACTGTCTTCCGCAAGCAAAGCATCGCAAGAATCCCGCCCCTGGAGGCCCCATGACCGACCTGACCAAGATCCCCGTCACCGTGATCACCGGCTTTCTGGGCGCAGGGAAAACCACGTTGATCCGGCACCTCATGCAGAACCCGCAGGGCAAGCGCCTGGCGATCCTGGTCAATGAATTCGGCACCGTCGGTGTGGACGGTGACATCCTGAAATCCTGCGCCGATGAAAATTGCCCGGTGGAGAACATCGTCGAGCTTGCCAACGGCTGCATCTGCTGCACGGTCGCCGACGACTTCATCCCGACGATCGAGGCGCTGATGGCGATGCCCACCCGCCCCGATCACATCATCATCGAGACCTCCGGCCTCGCTCTGCCGAAGCCGCTGCTGAAAGCCTTCGACTGGCCCGCGATCCGCTCCCGCATCACCGTGGACGGCGTCATCACCCTGGCGGATGCCGAGGCGGTGGCCGCTGGCCGTTTCGCCCCCGACGTGGCCGCCGTCGACGCCCAACGCGCCGCCGACCCGAGCCTTGACCATGAGACGCCCCTCAGCGAGGTTTTCGAAGATCAGATCCTCTGCGCCGACCTGATCCTGCTCTCCAAGGCGGACCTTGCCGGTGCAGAGGGTCTTGCCGCCGCCCGCGTGGTGATCAGCGCCGAGATGACCCGCCCCGTCCCGATGCTGGACATGACCGAAGGCGTGATCGACCCGCGCGTGATCCTTGGGCTTCGTGCTGCGGCCGAGGATGACCTTGCCGCCCGCCCCTCGCATCACGACGGTGAGGATGGTCACGAGCATGACGATTTCGACACCGTGGTCATCGACCTGCCCGAGGTGAGCGACCCCGAGGTCCTCGCCGCCGCCATCACCCGGCTGGCAGAAGAGCAGAAGATCCTCCGCGTGAAGGGCCATGTCGCCGTTGCGGGCAAACCGATGCGCCTGTTGGTCCAGGCCGTAGGCGCGCGGGTCCGGATGCAGTTCGACAAACCCTGGGGCAGCGCGCCTCGCCGGTCGCAGCTGGTGGTGATCGCGGAACACGACGACATCAACCTGGACGCCATCCGCCAGGTTCTGGGGGCCTGAACCCGTGATCCGCTTCCTCCCTTCGGCAGGACTGGCACCTCCCTCTCCCCCCGTGGGAGATGGCCGGGGGACTTGTCCGGTTGCCAAACGGATCGTGGCCGGTTGCCCCCCACCCCCGTCCCCTCCCCACGCGGGGGAGGGGAGGCGCCTGACCCGCGCCGTGCGCCGATCACCGACCGATATCACCCTGTCGCGCCACCTCCGCCCAGCACCTCCCTCCCCCCTCCGTGGGGGAGGGGTGGGGTGGGGGGGCCACCCGACCCTCGGCAGGGGGGCCTGACATGCACGTCGTCTTCCGCGAGAACCACGGGCTTGAGGAAACCGAAACCCCCTTCGACCCGGGGCAGGACCCGGCCGACATGGTGGTTCTCTCTTTCTCCGACAGCGACCTTGGAGCCTTCATCGCAGGCTATGAGCGGGCGCTGAAGCAAGGGAACGGCCATCCCACCGTGCGGCTGGCGAACATCATCGCGCTGAAGCACCCCGTTTCCGTCGATACCTACGTCGAGCGGACGCTCTCCGGCGCCAAGGCGATCCTGATCCGCCTGATCGGGGGCGAGGCCTACTGGCCCTACGGCCTTGCCACGATCCAGGACCTCGCCCGCCGGAAAGGGCTGGCGCTTGCCATCCTGCCCGCCGACGGCCGCCGTGACCCCCGGCTGGATGAACTTTCCACGCTGCCCGTCTCCACCCTCCGCCGCCTTCAGGCGCTGTGCGACGAAGGTGGGGCCGTTGCCGCGCAGGCCGCCTTGGCGCAACTGGCCCTCGCGGCGGGGCTCTATGCCGGGCCGGTCGCGGGCGACAAGACCGTGCCGCAGATGGGGTTCTACGATCCCGAACGCGGCGTGATCCCAGCGCCTGAAACAGTCCAAACCCGTCCCGTGCTTGACCCGGGACCGGGTCCCCTTGCCTCCACGCCGCAGCACCCGTGCGACACCGCCGCCCGCGCCGCCCTCCCCCCTGCGGGGGGAAGGGAGGGGGAGGCGGGGACGACAGCCAAAGGCTCCGTCCTCGTCACCTTCTACCGCAGTTACCTGACCGCCGGTGACACGAGCCCCATCGACGCCCTGATCCAGGCCCTTCGCGCTGCAGGCTTTTCCGCCTATGGTGCCTTCGCTCCAAGCCTGAAGGCTTCTGGCGTCGGCGAATGGCTGCGTGCGCATCTCGCCGCTCACCCCCCGGTCGCCATCATCAACGCCACCGCCTTTTCGGCCCAGGGCGCGGACGGCTCCACCCCCTTTGACGGGGCCGATTGCCCGGCCTTTCAGGTGGCTCTTTCCACTGCCCGCCGTCGGGACTGGCTGGCATCGGACCGGGGCCTGTCGCCTGCTGATCTCGCGATGCATGTCGTCCTGCCCGAAGTGGACGGCCGCCTTTTCGCCGGGCTCATCAGCCACAAGTCCCCCGGAAAACGCCACCCCGACCTGCAATTCTCCCGCTTCGCCCACCGCGCCGACCAGGCCCGCATTGCCGCCGTGATTGACCGGGTCCGCGCTTGGCATCGCCTCGCCGCCACCCCTGCGGCAAAGCGGCAGCTGGCGATCATCCTCTCCACCTATCCCGGCCGCGCGCATCAGATGGCCCATGCCGTTGGGCTCGATGCCCTCGCCTCGACCGAGGCGCTGCTCACCGACCTGTCCATGGCAGGTTACAGCGTCACACCGGGCCAACCCCTGCCGCAGGCCCTGAGCGAGACCGTCTCCTGGCCACTGGCCCAATACGAAACTGCCCTTGCAACCCTCCCGCAACCCTTGCGCGCAGACCTTGCCGCCGCCTGGGGGGCGCCCGACACCGACCCCTCCGCACGCGATGGCGCCTTCCATTTCCCCGCCACCCGACGCGGCAATACCCTTGTCGCCCTGCAACCCGAACGCGGCGACACAACCGCCCGCGATGCCGACTATCACGACCTCTCCCGCACCCCACGCCACGCCTATGTCGCCTTCTACCTCTGGCTGCGCGCCCAGGACCCGCATGCGCTGGTCCACATGGGTGCGCATGGCACGCTCGAATGGCTGCCGGGCAAGTCCGTCGCCCTCTCCGACACCTGCTGGCCCGAGGCGCTGATCGGCGCCCTTCCGGTCATCTACCCCTTCATCGTCAACGACCCGGGCGAGGCCGCCCAGGCCAAGCGCCGGATCGGGGCCGTCACCCTTGGCCATCTTCCGCCCCCGATGGTTGCCAGCGCGCTGCCCCCGGCCCTGAACCGGCTGGAGCGTCTCCTCGACGAATACTCCACCGCCGATGGCCTTGACCCCGCCCGCCGCACCCGCCTGATCGCCAGCATCCGGGATGAGGCACTGGCATCGGGCGTCGCCGATGACCTTGGTCTGGCCCGGGACGCGACCCCCGCCGAAACGATCACCCGGATCGACCGCTTCGTTTGCGACATCAAGGAAAGCCAGTTCGGCCACGGCCTGCACATCTTCGGCCAGGGGCAGGGCGAACGTGAAGGCCTTCTCACCGCCCTCTCCGGCCGCCGCGTCGCCCCCGGCCCGGCAGGTTCTCCGAACCGGGGCCGCACGGATGTGCTGCCGACCGGGCGCAACCTTTTCTCCGTCGACCCCCGCGCCGTGCCCTCGCGCAATGCCCATGCCCAGGGCGTGAAGCTGGCCGAAGAGCTGATCCGCCGCCACCTGCAGGACCACGGCGACTACCCGCGCGGGCTGGTGGTGGACCTCTGGGGCTCTGCCACCATGCGGACGGCGGGCGAGGAATTCGCGATGGCCCTCCATCTCGCCGGCCTCGCCCCGAACTGGGACGACGGCTCCGCCCGCGTGTCCGGCTTCGAAATCCTGCCCCTCGCCATCCTCGGACGCCCGAGGATCGACGTCACCCTCCGCGTCTCGGGCCTCTTTCGCGACGTGTTCCCTACCCTCGCCCAACTGTTCGAGGCCGGGTCCGAGGCCCTCTCCCATCGCGAAGAGACCCCCGAAGACAACCCCTACACCACCCGCTCCGCCCGCGTGTTCGGCCCCAAACCCGGCCTCTACGGCCTCGGCATGGGCACAGCCGCCGACAACTTCACGGACGAGGCGCGCGCCGCAGCAGGCGAAGCCTGGCTCACCGCCTCCAGTTGGGCCATCGGCCCCGACGGCCAATCCACCGAAAATCGCGCCACCCTAGAAACCCGCGTCCTGCAAGCCGACGCCTTCGTCCACGCGCAAGACCTGCCGGAAACCGACGTCCTGATCGCCGCCGACTACGCCGCGCATGAAGCTGGCTTCGCCGCCGCCGTCGCCCGGCTTGGCGGCCAGACCCCCACGCTCTACCACCTTGACGCCACCCGCCCGGATGACCCCCGCGCAAGAACCCTGACCGAGGAAATCGCCCGCACCGTCCGCGCCCGCGCCGCCAATCCCCAATGGGCCGAGGGCATGATGCACCACGGCTACCGGGGCGCCGCCGAAATCGCCGCCACCCTCGACCACATGGCCGCCTTCGCCCATCTGGCCCAGGTGGTTCCGCCGCATCTCTTCGACCTTTACCACGACGCCACCCTTGGCCGAGACGAGGTCCGCGATTTCCTGGCCCGTGAAAACCCGCAGGCCCTCGCCGCCATGGAAGACCTCTTCCGCCGCCTCCGCGACGCCGGCCTCTGGCTCACGCGCCGCAACTCCATCGCCGCCACGCTGGACGGTGCCGCATGACGGACCAAAGCACCTTTCACTTTTGCCCAAATATCCCCGCCGGAGGCATGTCCCGAGGCTTTTGCGCGTCCTTCACGCGCAAAAGGCGAGACAAAAGGCTTGCGCGGAACGCGCTCATTCAGAAACCGGCCGAACCCGAGGGCGCAGCGCTTGACCATCGCGCCTGAAATCAAGGGCTGGTGCCCCGGCGCGTTGCGCCCGATGCAGTCCGGCGATGGTCTCGTCGTCCGCATCCGCCCCTCGATGGGCCGCCTGACTCCCGCGCAGGCCGCCGCCATCGCCACAGCCGCCGAAACCCACGGCAACGGAATCATCGACCTTTCCGCCCGCGCCAACCTGCAACTGCGCGGCGTGACCGAAGCCTCGCACCCAAAACTGATCAAGGACCTTCGCGCCCAAGACCTCATCGACCCCGACATCGAAACCGAGTCGCTCCGCAACCTCATCGTCACACCCTTCCGAGCCAGCCCCCCCACCAGCCCGACACGCCCCCCCGCCCGATCCCTCCCCCCCGCCGGGAGGACGGAGCCAACCACGCTCGGCCCCACACCCGACGCCAACCCCAAGCACCTCCCCTCCCCCTTGTGGGGAGGGGCCGGGGGTGGGGGGCACCCGCACGAAGGACGGCCGCACCCGACCGAGGTCCACAGCCTCGCCGCAACCCTGACGGCAGCCCTCGCAAATATGCCCCACCTCCCGGCCAAGTTCGGCTTCGCCATCGACACCGGCCCGCGCCCGGTCCTCTCCACCACCTCCGCCGACATCCGCGTGGAGCGTGCCCAATGCGGCCAAATGATCCTCCGCCCCGACGGCCACCCCTTCGGCCAACCCGTCACCGACCTCGCCCAGGATGCTCTCGCCCTAGCGCAATGGTTCGTCGCCAGCGGAGGCATCGCCAACGGCCGCGGCCGCATGGCCGCGCTCATCGCCCGCGGGATCTTCCCGCCGGGATGCACCCTGGCCCCCGCCACACCCCTCCCGCCCCCACCCCCCGGCCTCCACCTTGAAGGCGCCCTCGTCGCCCTCGCCTTCGGCCAGATGCGCGCCGAAACGCTCCTCCAACTCGCCGCCCTGAACCACGAGATCCGCCCCACCCCCTGGCGCATGCTCTTCCTCGTCGGCGCGACGACCCTCCCGGCAATTCCTGGCCTCATCACCGA
>JANPJZ010000340.1:0-22580 GCA_031425795.1 Rhodobacter sp.
GAGCAGATCGAGGCGCTGACCATCGCGGGCGACGTCACTCTGGGCGACGTGGCACAGGTGACATTGGGGCCGGAGCCGGGGGCTTCGGTTCTGCGGGCGAACGGGCAGACCGGCATCGGCCTGGGGATCATCAGGCAGGCCAATGGCAACACCCTCGCCATCTCGCAGGCGGTGCGGCAGGTGGTGGAGGATCTGCAGCCGCTTCTGCCCGAGGATGTGGACATGTACATCACCTCGGACAGCGCCGATTTCATTGAGGGCGCGATCCACGAGGTGGAAATTGCCCTTGGCCTGTCGGTGCTGATCGTCACGGCGGTGATCTATCTGTTCCTGCGGGATGCGCGGGCGACGCTGATCCCGATCATTGCCATGCCGGTATCGCTCATCGGCACGCTTGCCGCGATTTGGCTGGTTGGATTTTCCATCAACATCATGACCCTGCTGGCACTGGTGCTGGCAACCGGGCTTGTGGTCGACGACGCGATCGTGGTGCTGGAAAACATCGTCAGGCGGCGGTCCGAAGGGATGGGCGCGCGGGCGGCGGCGGTCCTGGGGACGCGGCAGGTGTTCTTTGCGGTCCTTGCGACCACGACGACGCTGGCGGCGGTCTTCATCCCGCTGTCCTTCCTGCCGGGGCAGACCGGGGGGTTGTTCCGCGAGTTCGGGTTCACCCTGGCCATCGCCGTCCTCTTGTCGTCGATCACTGCGCTGACACTGTGTCCGGTCCTTGCCGCCCGGCTGCTGCGTCCGCATGAGGAAAGGCGCGGCGCGATGACCCGGGTGGGCGAGGCGCTCTCGCGGACCTATGCCCGCACGTTGCACCTGTGCCTTGGGGCGCCGCTGGTGGCGGTGGCGGGGGCGGCTCTGTTCGCGGCGCTGGCGGTGGCAAGTGCGGCCGGGCTGCGCCAGGAGCTGACGCCGCCAGAAGATCGGGCGGCGATCCTTTTGTCGGTGCAGGCGCCGCAGGGGGTGTCGCTGGACTATACCGACGGCAAGATGCGCGAGATCGAGGCGCTGGTCGAACCGCTGCGGGCGTCGGGCGAGGTGACGAGTGTGTTCGCGATTGCGGGACAGGGCAGCGACAACCGGGGGTTCATCGTGGTGACGCTGGCCGACTGGGCCGAGCGCAGCCGGAGCCAGCAGGAGATTGCGGCAGAGCTGAACGGCAAATTGCGCGGTGTCATCGGGGTGCGGACCTTTGCGATCCAGCCGAACTCGCTGGGGATACGGGGGGCGGGCCAGGGCTTGTCGGTCGCGCTGGTCGGTGATGACTACGCCCGTCTGGCCGATGTGGCCCGCATCCTGGTGGAGCGGATGGAAGCGGACCCCCGGTTTGGGCAGGTCCGCCTCGGCTATGACACCACGCAGCCGCAGCTTTTCGTCGAGATCGACCGCACGCGGGCCGAGGATCTGGGTGTGGAGATCGACGGGCTGGGCGAGGCGTTCCAGGCGGTGCTGGACGGACGGACCGTAGGCACGCTGTTTCTGGACGATGACAGCTTCGACATCCGCCTCGTCTCCACCTCGGACCCGGTGAACGATCCCGGCGATCTGGAGAGGATCTTCGTGCCGTCGCGCGATGGGCAGATGGTGCCGGTGTCGTCCTTCGTGACCTTGACCGAACGCGCCGTGGCGCCGGAGCTTGGCCGCGAGGCGCAGCGCCGGTCGGTTCCGCTGACCGCCGGCCTTACGCCGGAGATCGCGCTTGGCGATGCCCTGGCCGAGCTTCAGGCGATGGGGGAGGACGTGCTGACCGACGAGATGCGACTTGTGCCGCTTGCCGAAGCGGCGACGCTGGGCGAAACCTCATCGGGGTTGCTCTGGACCTTCGGGATCGCACTGGCGGTGGTCTTCCTGGTTCTGTCGGCTCAGTTCGAAAGCTTCGTTTCGGCCGTCATCGTCATGGCGACCGTTCCGCTGGGCCTTGCCTGCGCGGTCTTTGCACTGCTTTTGACGGGGGGGAGCCTTAACGTCTACTCGCAGATCGGGCTGGTGCTGCTGGTGGGGATCATGGCCAAGAACGGCATCCTGATCGTCGAATTCGCCGACCAGTTGCGCGAACGGGGGGCGACGGTGCGCGAGGCGATCGAGGAGGCGTCGGTGGTGCGCCTGCGGCCGGTGATGATGACCATGGTCGCCACCGTGCTGGGCGGTCTGCCGCTGGTGCTGGCGCAAGGGGCCGGAGCCGAGGCCCGCGAGGTGCTTGGCTGGATCATCGTTGGCGGCCTGGGCCTTGCGACGCTGGCGACACTTTACATCACCCCCGTCGCCTATCTGCTACTGGCTGGTCTGTCGCGGTCCCGAGCGGCGGAAACCGAGCGTCTGCAGGAAGAACTGCGTAGTGCGGCGCGCCGGAAGCAACCGGCGGAGTAGCCGTCAGGCGGCAGTGGCGAAGTCCGGCCAGGTCTGATCCTTCTCGGACATCTCCGAGGGCGGGAGCGGCCATTCGATGCCAATGGCCGGGTCGTTCCAACGCAGGCCACGCTCGGCCGCCGGGGTGTAGGCGTGGCTGACGAGGTAGGTGACCTCGGTATCATTCGCAAGCGTCTGGAACCCGTGCGCGAAACCGACCGGCACCAGAAGCTGCGTCATGTTTTCAGCGCTGAGGGCAAAGCTCGCCCAGCGCCGGTATGTCGGCGCGTCGGGCCGAAGGTCCACGATGATGTCGACGATCGCGCCACGCACGCAGCGGACCAGCTTGGCTTCGCCATTTGGGGCAGTCTGGTAGTGCATTCCCCGCAAGGTACCGCGTTTGGCCGAGACGGACACGTTCTGTTGCACGAAACCGGTCGGCAGGCCTTGGGCGGCAAATTCATCAGCACAGTAGAGCCGTCCGAAAAAGCCCCGCGCGTCACCGCGGCGGTCCAGTTCGATCAGCCGGGCGGTATCGAACAGCGTCTGGTGAAAGATCATGCCCGTCCGTCCCTTGCCGCCACGAGCCGTGGGGCGCTTGGCGCAGAGCGCAGCCAGGGTGCGCCCGCGGCATGGGCCTGTTCCAGAATCTGCTTGTCACGCAGCGTGTCCATGCTTTGCCAGAAACCGTCGTGCCGGTAGAGGGCCAACTGCCCATTGTCCACCAGCCGGGCCATTGGTTCCTGTTCCCAGACCGTCGCGTCATTGTCGATCAGGTCGAACACGCCCGTTTCGCACACGAAGAACCCGCCGTTGATCAGCCCGACATCCGAGGCCGACTTTTCGCGGAAGCCTTCGACCATGTCGCCCTGCCCCGACGACAAGACGCCGAACCGGCCCGGAGGCTGGACCGCCGTAACGGTGGCAACCGCGCCCACGGCCCGGTGATGGGCGATGAGCGCGGTGATGTTGACATCGGAGAGGCCGTCGCCATAGGTCAGGCAGAAGGTGTCGTTTCCGATCACCTGACGCGCGCGCTTCAGGCGACCGCCGGTCATCGTGTCAACGCCGGTGTCCATCACCGTGACGCGCCACGGCTCGGACCGCCCCTCGGCGCGGGTCACCTGCCCGGTCGAGAGATCGACGGTGAAGTTCCCGCTGCGCTGGTAGTAGTTCAGGAAGTAGTCCTTGATGACATCGACGCGGTAGCCGCCCAGGACCACGAAATCGGTCAGGCCGTGGGCGGCATAGACCGACATGATGTGGTGGATGATCGGCTTGCCGCCGATCTCGACCATCGGCTTCGGGCGGCGTCCGGTTTCTTCGGACAAGCGGGTGCCAAGTCCGCCGGCGAAGATCACGACTTTCATGCGAATGCTCCCTGCTGTTCGCGCACCAGACCGAAGTGCTGTTCCATCTCGCGATAGAGCGTGTCGATCCGGCGTCCGGCGGGCAGATCGACGTCGTCAAAGCGGAGCACCGTACCTTGCGTGACCGGGCGGCGCAGCGTGGCCCCTTCCGCGAGGCCCATCGGCAAGAGCCTGTCGCGGGCGATGATGTCGAAGTTTTCGGCCTGCCCGTAGGTGGCAAAGCCGCCGATCCCGTCGATTCGTTCACCCAGGGCGAGGTCACGCTTGGCGGTGGTGATGACGCCGACCTGCGGCCCGGCAACCGGTGTCAGGACCGCATCCTGAAACAGCACCGCGCGGGCCACCGTCATCGGGACCTCGAAATGGCACAGGTGGCAGGGGGTGTAGAAGAGGTAGAAGGGACCGGAGCCAAGTTTGTAGAGCGCAAGATAGTGCTGCTGGCGTGGGTCGTCATGGGTTCCCAGCACGAAGACGCCAGGGCCGGGGCGGGCGCCAACGACGAAATCGACGATGCCGGGGCCGTCTGGGTCGATGTGGGGGGCAAGCATCGGCACGAAATCCTCCAGCGGGCGGAGGGGGGCCGTCGGGTCCATGTTGGTGGGATCAGGGCCGATCATCCCCCGGCGGGCGACGCGCATTCCGGTGCCGTTCGCCACCACGGCCTGTTCGAAGGCGATCTTGGTGCCATCGGCAAAGGAGGTGACCATGGCGACGTTCTGGCCCCACTTCTCGGCAAAGCCACGCTGGGTGTCGGGGGTGCGGGAGGTGTCCTGCAGGCCCTTGATGTTGCCGGCAAGGACCGGCTTCACGCCAATGCCGCGCACGAAGCGGATAAGGTTCATCTGCACGCCGGGCTGGTCACCGTCAGCGTTGGTGAAGACCACTCCGGCCTTGCGGGCGCGGTCGGCCAGAAGTGGGCCGATGGTGCCGTCAAGCTCGGCGTTCATCAGGACAACATGCTTGCCCGTGTCGATTGCCGCTTCGACCGCGCGCAGGGCGTAGTCCATCGAGCCGGTGACCTCGATGATGGCGTCGAGCCCTTCGGCGGCGGCCATTGCGCCAGGGTCTTCAGTCACGACAGGCACACCGTCACGGATGGCGCGGGCGATGTCCTGCGGGGTTTCGGCATGGCGGATGGTCTCACCCGGACGGCTGGCCTCGAACACGGCGCGGGCCTGATCGCTGCGGCGGGCGGCGATGGCGCAAAGGTCCATTCCGGGGACGGATTGCGCGATCTGCAGGGCGATGCCCGATCCCATGAACCCGGCGCCGACCATGCCCACACGGATCGGCCGCCCCTCGGCCGCGCGACGGGCCAGTGCGGTGTCAACGATGATCATGCTGCGGTCGCATCCGCCAGCGCAGGATTGGTCCAGCGCAGTTGGTCGTCCAGGAGGCCGCGTTCCTGCAACGCGCTGACCATCTTGAGGCGCGTGTAGGCGGGGGCGCGGAATTCGGCCATATCGAGCCCGATGCGAGAGAAGAGCTGCCGAAGCTCCTGCACCCCACGCTCGGCAGTGAAGTGGCAGGTGAACTGGGGGAGGACGCTGCGGATCCGGGCAAAGTTCACGCGGTAGGACCGGTTGTCGGCGCTGGGGGGCCCTACGTCGATCGCGCATCCTGGGAAGCCGGCGGCGACGATGCGGGCGATGTCGATGACGCGGTAGCACTGGTCATCGGCACCGACGTTCAGGGCGAGGCCGGATATGCGGTCGGCCGGGGCCTCAAGTGCAAGGCGGACGGCCTCGCACACGTCCTGGACATGGACAAGCGGCCGCCAGGGCGTGCCGTCGGACAGAAGGGTGATCTTTCCGGTGGTGAAGGCAAGGCCGCAAAGATCGTTCAGCACAAGGTCGAAGCGCTGGCGCGGGCTGGCCCCGAAGACGGTGGCGTTGCGCAGGAAGCAGGGGGTGAAGCTGGGCGATGCCATGGCGCTTAGGTCGCGCTCGACCTCTACCTTGCACTCGGCGTAGGCGGTCTGGGGGTTGACCGGGCTGTCCTCGGACAGGACCGCGTCGCCATCGGCAACACCGTAGACCGAGCAGGACGACATGTAGACGAACCGCCCGACCCCGGCTTGTCTTGCCGCGCGGGCGAGGATGAGTGAGCCTTGATGGTTGATGTCGCGGGTCAGTCTGGGGGACCGCTGCGCCAGGGGATCGTTGGACAGTTCGGCCATGTGGACCACGGCTTCGAACCCCTGCAGATCGCGTGGTGTCAGATCCCGGATGTCCATCGTCAGCGTCGCGGGTCGGGGAGAGCCGGGCTCGTACAGCCAGCCCTGCCGGTAGTATCCGGTGTCCAGCCCCACCACGTCATGCCCGGCAGCCATGAGATGCGGCCCCGCAACCGCCCCGATGTAGCCGTCCGAACCGGTCAACAAAATTTTCATATGAATCCCCCGTACTTGGGGATCAACCGGCGTGGGCCGCCAAGGTTCCCGGCAAAGATTTCGCGCGGCAGGGAACTTGCGTGGTTGTGGTGCTGTTTAGCAGTGCAAGAGGGACCGGAATGACCGACCGCCACTGTCTGCTGATCGCCACGTTCAATATGGACGCGCGCGCCTGGAGCGGCGTGCCTTGGGAATTCGCACAGGTGCTGGGGCAGATCGAAAGCCTTGATGTGGTGGCTCCGCGCGACCGGTTCTATGACAAGGACAACCCCACGGCGATAGCGCCGCTGCGTGACCGGCTGGAGGCGCGGTGGCTGCGCGCCCGGGGCCGCCACGTCCCACGGATGCCTGTCGTGCAGTTGACGCGCGACTATGACCTGGCCCTTTATGTCTGCCAGTTCATCTACGAGATCGAAGAGATCGTCCAGGTGCGCGACTTTCACAGCCGCGCGAAGAAATCCGCGCTGTTCTTGTTCGAAGGGTGGCCCGCAACCTTTGCCGCCCGGTCCCGCACTCTGGCGCTGCTTGACCGGTTCGACCATGTGTTCGTGCTGAATGGCTCAAGCATTGCGGAGCTGTCACGCTATACTTCGACCCCGATCAGCCAGTTGTCGACCGCCACCGATCTGATGCGCACCAGTGCGGCACCCGACCATCCGCGCCGGGTGGTGGATTTCTGCTGCATCGGGCGGAATGATCCCGAGGTGCATGAAGCTCTGCTGAAGTTCGCGACCGAGCGGGGATTGTTCTACAGCTACGATGTCTGGAAGAACCAGAATGTCGCGCGGGGCTGGGAGGCGGTGCGGCGCTGGAACGCGGACCTGATCCGGCGCAGCCGCTTTTACATCGCATGGGACCCGGCCCGGCAGGGTGGCCGTCCGGACGTAGGCAAGACCCAGGCACTTTCGACACGCTATTTCGAGGGAGCGGCAGGGGGCGCAATCCTGCTGGGCTCGGCGCCCGACTGCCCGGAATATCACGCGGCCTTCGATTGGCCGGATGCGCTTGTGCCACTGGACCAATCGCCGGCGCAGGTGATCGGGGCCCTGGAAGCTGATCCAGAACGCATGGCCCGCATCCGGCACGACAACCTGCGCCAGTCCCTGCTGCGGCACGACTGGGCGCACCGCTGGGCAAGTATTCTGGCGACCTTCGATCTGCGCCGTACAGCCCGTCATGTCGCCCGGGAAAATGCGCTGGCGGACCGTGCCAGCACGTTGCGGACCGAAGAGCTGTGACCGAGGTCTAGGTTGCGGTGTTGTTCAGCGTTGCCCTCTGCACCTGGCGCTCGATGACGCGGCGCAGCGCAACCCGGGTTGCGCGGCGGTCCATAAGCCGGCCCCAGCTTTGGATGGCGTGCAGCGCACGTTGCGCATCAAGCTGCCGCCAGGCAATCTTGACCTCGTGCAGCAAGGGTCGTGAAACGGCAGTCAGAATGGCCGCCTGATCGCGCCGAAGGGCGCAGGCCATGCGCAAGGCCACAAGGATGTTGGGCGCGGCATAGACCTCATCGATCCCGTAGCGCGAGCCGAGCATGCGCTCCAGAAGCCGAAGTTCCTCGTCGCTCAATGCGACACTGGGAAGCATTTCCATTGCAGTCCGGAAGGTGGTGACGGCTTGGGGCCACAGCACCTTGCGCGCCGCAATGACAGCTTTCTGGATGAGCGCCTTGCGTTGTTCCCTTAGGCCCAGCTTCCGGTCGAACCAGGGCGGAGCGTCAAGATAGGCCTGCGGCGGCAGGTCCCGCAGCATCTTGCGCAACAGATAGGTGTCATGGGCCATCCACTTTGCGTTGCGTTCCGCTTCGCTATAGCGGCTGTGGGCCGGACCGCGCAGACCGGGATGCTGACGCTGGCGCAGCACCACACTGTCGACAAGAGCCGCCGGGCCAAGCCTCGCCACGCCGAGATGCAGGTAGTAGTCCACCGACGCGATCACCGCACGATCGAACGGCCGCATCGTGTTCAGCGCATCGCGCCGCACCAGCACGCAGGGATGACCGGTTACGAAGCAATCCTCCATCATCTGGACTAGGAAAGGCCGCGCATCGACCGGGTAAGCCACGGCCTGATCCATACCTCCGGGGTTTGCATCGCTGAACCGGGTCATCCGGCCATAGCTGAGGACGAGGGCCGGGTTCTGCGCAAAGGGCTGGGCCAGTTTTTCGACCGCATCGGGAGTGGCAATGTCGTCATCGTCCATGATCCAGACCAGCTCGCCCTGCGTCCGGTCGAGCCCGGTGGCTATCGCTGCAAGCTTGCCGGCGTTGTCCTGGCGGAAATAGGTGACGGCATCCCCGAACTCGGCAACCACTTCGGCTGTTCCATCGGTAGAGCCATCGTCGACGACCACGAAGTCGTGCACCGGGACGCTTTGACCAAGAACGGAGCGGATTGCTTCGGCGAGGTACTTCTGGCGATTGAATGTGGGAAGGATCACCGAAACGCGCGGCAGGTAGGTCAATTGCAAGCCCTTCATTCTGGCCGACGGTGTGGCCCGGCAGGGTATTTCGACGCCATCGGCGGAAAGTCCCCTGTTCAAGCGCTGCCCTTCGGCGGACGTTTGCTTCCAAACACCCAAGTCGGCGGCTTTGTTCCCACAGTTTCGACCGCGCCGCCAAAAAGATCCTTCACATACGATGGTCTGGTGATTTCCCGCGGAACCGAACGACAATTCCGACGTTCAGGAGGAGTCCAGGGCGATGTCTCTCGCACGGTCTTTTCCCGCAAGGTCCTGTCGCTCAGTGTCACCGAACATCTTCGATCCACCGCCAGGGTCGCTTCGGTCCAGTGTCGGGCGCGGGGCCGTGTACACTGCCGGAGCGCAGGGCGTTCTCGTCGCCACCCAGATCGCGTCGGTCGTGGTGCTGTCCCGGCTTTTGACCCCCAGTGATTTCGGCCTGATCGCAATGTGCGTCCCGATCATCGCACTTGTCGGGATGGTGCAGGATTTCGGGCTGCTGCAGGCGACCGTCCAACGTCCCGGCATCCGGCAAGAGGACGTGAGCTTTCTGTTCTGGATCAACATCCTGGCGAGCTTCACCCTGGCCTCTTTGCTGTTTCTGTCTGCGCCGTTCATTGCGGCCTTCTATGGGGATGATCGCGTCGGGCCGCTGGTGGCCGCCCTGTCGCTGATCGTTATCACCAGCGGGCTGTCGGCGCAGCATGGGGCAATCCTGCAGCGGCGGATGCGGTTTGGCAGGGTGGCTGGCATCAGCGCTGCGGGCGCTGTCGCCGCCTTTGGAGTCGCGAGCCTCTGGGCGCTTTACCGGCCGGATTACTGGGCGCTGTTCGCGGGGATGGTCGCGGGGACACTGCTGCCTGCCATTCTGACATGGATCAGTGCGGGGTGGCTGCCGGATCGGCCGCGCCGCAACGCGGAGGGGAGGTCGCTTCTTGGCTTCGGAGCGGGAGTCACCGGGTTCAATCTGTCGAATTTCGTCACGCACAATGCCGACAATGTGTTGATCGGACGGTCCTGGGGCGGGGTGGAGCTGGGGCTGTATGACCGCGCCTACAAGCTCATGCTCTTTCCACTCACGCAGGTTTCCAATCCGATGGCGCGGGTGATGATCCCGGTCCTGTCGCGTCTGGTTGACGAACCGCACCGGTACCGCAGCGCCTTTCTGCGGGTGCAGCGGCTGCTCCTAATCTTCACCCTGCCTGGGATCGCATGTGCCATCGCATTGTCGGATGTGTTGGTGAACTTGGCGCTTGGGTCGAAATGGAGCGCCAGTGCGCCGATCTTCCAGGCGCTGGGCTTTGCAGGGCTTGTCCAGATGGTCAACAGTCCGGCGGGGTGGCTGTTCATCTCGCAGGGGCGGACCAGGGACTACATGCTTTACGGGTTCGCAAGTGCGACGGTGTCAGTCTCTGCCTATGTCCTGGGGCTGGCCCATGGCGCGCTGGGCGTGGCCATTGCCTTGTCCGCGGCGCATTATCTCAAGACACCGGTCCTTTGGGGCTGGCTGTGCCGCCGGGGGCCGGTTGCGGTGGCGGATATCGCAGGGTCGGCGGGTCCGTTGCTTCTTGCCGGGCATGTCGCCATTGGCGCAGTGCTGCTTGCGCGGACAGTCCTGCCCGCGCAGCCGGTCGTCGCCCTGCTGTGCGGCGCGGCCGTGGCCTACCTTGCCTGCGCGCTTGTGGTCAGCGCCTTTCCTGCCGGGCGAGCGACGCTGCGCGAAGCGTGGGAGCTTGGGCAGGTCCTGCGGCGGAAGATCTGGGGCAAAGCTGCCGCCCTGCCCCGGGGCTGAGTACGGCCGGTTCGAAGTCCGGTCAGGATGAGCTCAATAGCTGCCCTTGCGCCGGAGCACGACCTCTACAGTCCGCAGCAGGATGCCCAGGTCGCCCAGAAAGCTGCGCTGACGCACATAGGCCCGGTCGAGATCGACCCGCTGGGCGTAGCCCACATCGCTGCGTCCGCTGACCTGCCAGAGCCCTGTCAGGCCAGGCCGCACTGACATGTAATCCTGCATCGCCTCGCCGTAGTGGCGGACCTCCTGTTCCACGATGGGTCGCGGGCCCACGAGGCTCATCTCGCCGCGCAAGACGTTCAAGAGTTGCGGCAGCTCGTCAAGGCTGGTGCGCCGCAGCACGGCACCCAGCGGGGTCACGCGCGGATCCTTGCGCAGCTTTCGCGTCTCCAGCCATTCGCGCGCCGCCTCGGGACTGTGCGCCAGATGCCTTGCAAGGATTTCGTCGGCATCCACCGCCATGGTGCGGAACTTGAAGCAGGGAAATGGTTCCCCGTCTTTCCCGATCCGCTTGTGGGCGAAAAGTATCGGCCCCGGGTCGCGCATCCAGATGTAGGCTGCGATGCCAAGCATCACCGGGCTTACCGCAAGCAGTCCCAAACCCGCACTGACGCGATCAAACACGACCTTGGCGGCGAGCCCCGCAGATGCCCGCCCCGCGATTGCGACCCTGATTGCCGCCGAGCCATCTTCTGATCTTTCAGTGCTGCCGCCGTCCAATATTCTCAGTGCAACATTCTTTACCGGCATCCCAGTCTCCTTCAAATTCCGCAGAGGAAAGGCCAGGCGCTGGGGATTGTTCCGTGCACCTGCCGGAAAAAGGGCTGTTTTTCGCGAGAACACCTTAACGTGTCCATTTATCCAGCAGATTGCTCGCAGAGGTGGTGTAAAGCATTTCATTACTCATCCTGGGGTTGCAGTGGCATTTCTGCGGCAGCGCGGGAACCTATCGGCGCGCCAGCCGTTACTTCATGTCGACATGAACGGGGCTGGTCCCGTCCGGACCTTTCAGGACGAAAGATGAGCCTCGTCGTTCCACGTGCCCTTTTTCTGAACCCGTCGCAAAATGCTGTCTTCGCCGTTCCGGCCGTGGCGATTTCCCTTTTCGTCTTTGCCTATTCGACCCTGTTCGGCCAGATATCGATCCTTGTGTTCTATGCCCTGTGGCTGCCGATCCTGTTCAATGCTCCGGGCATTCTTGCGACCCGCGCCCAGCCAATTCTGATGATCCTGGCGCTTCCGGCGCTGGCCGTTGGTTCCGTGCTATGGACTGACGCGCCAGGAGCCACCCTGCGAGCGTCCATCCAATATGGAACGACAGTCCTGTGCGGTCTTGTGGCAGCCCGCATCGTCTCGGTCCGGAGCCTTGCCGTTGGCGGGCTGATCGGGGGGCTGGCGGTGCTGCTCTATTCACATTCCGACGGCAAATACGGGTATGACTTCGTCGACGCGACCTATGCCTTCCAGGGGGCGTTCCAGTCGAAGAACCAGCTTGGGTTCTACGCGTCGTTGACGGCCCTCTTTGGTCTTGCAGTGGCAGTGATGTCGGGGACGCGGCTGATCCTGCGCCCGGTGGCGTTTGGCATCGCGGCCTTTGCGGTCTGGACGCTCACACTGACGGATTCCGCGACTTCCGTCCTGTCGCTGGCGGCGGGCGTACTTGCGATCCTTGCTGTCATCCTGACGATGCGCATCGGCATCGCCTTCCGCGCCCAAAGCATAGCCGTGTTCCTCTGCATTGCGACCGCCCTTGCAGCCGTCGCGATCCAGGCAGGCGCGCTTGACACGATCTTCGCAGTTTTCGGCAAGGACCCTACCCTGACCGGCAGGACCTATCTGTGGAACCAGGGGGTCCTGTTCGGGCAGGAGCGGCCCGTTCTCGGGCTGGGTTACAACGCCTTCTGGCAGCTGAACCGTCCCGAGGCCGAGGACCTCTGGCGTGAGTTCTACATTTCATCCAGAACCGGCTTTCACTTTCACAACACGCTGATCGAAAGCTACGTGGCCTTGGGCATCGGTGGCGTGCTGCTTGTTGCGGGTTGGACTCTGGCGCTGCTTCTGAATTCGGTGCGGGTGGTGATGAACACGCAGCTTCACGCCGAAGCTGCCCTGTGTGTCGGCCTTGCCCTGATCTTCGTGATCCGGTCCTTTGTCGAAATCGACTTCTTCACGCCCTATACGGCCGGGTCCTTTCTGGTGCCTTACCTGCTGGTGCAGATGAGTGACCAGCGGCGGTCTGTCATGCAACACCGGCACCGGGCCCGGCCCACCTTGGCCTAGGGACTTTCCCGGCCTCAGATATCGGGGCGGCTTAGGGGCTTGCCGAAGCACGAGACTGCGTGGCAAGGCCAGCGCCCGGCAGGGGAACGACCAACTCCAGCACATCTCCTGGCTGCAGGACATCAGAGCGCTGCACGGCCACCGCAGCCGCACCGCCGCGAGTCAGCTCCAACTCCGACGCACCGAGGCCGTCAAGCTGGACCGAGCCGTCTTCATACTGCGCCGCCTCTGAATAAAGCGCCGCCTCGGTGCGCATCCTCACGCGCAGTTCCTCGATTTCGCCCCGCACGAGAAGCAGCTCTTCCGCCACTTCGCGGGTGCGGGAGTTCACGAGGTCAAGACGCTCGCGCCCGGCCTCGTTCAGCCGCTGTTCGGCGTTCAGCCGGGCTGTCGCCAGCTCCAGAAGACGAATTTCCTGATCGGCGACCCGCGTCTCCAGTTCGATCCGCCGACCGGCGACCGTAAGGCCCCTGGCGACCAGATCCTTGATGTTTTCGAGTTCCTCGTTCGCCAGTTGCAACTGCAGCTCGCGGAGCCCGACCTGTTCGGTCAGCTGGTCGATCTGGGTGCGCAACAGCGCTTCGAGACCATCGAGTTGCGACAGGGCCGAGGCGAGGGCCGCGGTCTGCGCCGCGAAGATCTCGCCCTCGCGCCGCATCAGTTCTTCGGCGACTGCGGCGCCTTCCATCTCCTCCGGCATCGCCACCGACTTGCGCCCTTCGCTTTCTGCCACAAGCCGGGCTTCAGTCGCCAGCCGGCGCATGAGACCAAGCTTCAGAACCTCGTAGTTGCCAAGCGAGGCCAGAGCGGTGCGTGTGTTCCGCTGAAACTCGACCCCGCCTTGCGCAGCCCCCCCGGCAAGGCTGATCGCCTGGAGGACCGTAAGCCCGGGTGAATAGGGGTACGCTCCGGGCGAGCGCACTGCGCCCAGGACATAGACGGGCCGAAAGCGGACGATGTCAGCAGTGACCTGCACTTCGTCCCGGCTGAGCAGACGGTCGCGCAGGGCTGTCTCGATCTCGGCGGCAACTTCTGATGCGCCCAGTCCAGCCGCCACGATCTGCCCCGCCAGTGGCAGGGCGAGGGTTCCGTCAGGCCCGACCGTGTATTCGCCGCTGACGTCGGTCCAGCCGACGTAGGCCCCCACCAGGACGTCCCAGTGGCCCACCCTGATCATCAGGACATCCTGCGGCCCGAGGGCGTAGTCATCGTGAGTGTCGGCCATAGCGACATGGCCGACCGTGGCTGCCACCAGCAATGCCAAGACGCGCAGGGTATCAGGCATGGATCAACCGCGCTTCGTAGGTGGACGGGTCCATGAACCGCCGCGCCTCGGCCAGATGGGCGCCGTCCAGCACCGTCGCAGCCAAGTTGGCGCGGAAATCCCGGTGGTCCTGCATCGCTTCGTTCACCAGATCGGGCGACACCTTGCCCCAGGGGATCGTCAGCACGGTGGCATCGAGGATCCAGGTCATCCGGTCGGCGATGACTGTTTGCGTCAAGGGCGGCATCACGACCAGGGTGTAGGGCCAGTTCTCGCGCCAGTTCGCCAGCTCTACCTTGCCCGACCGCCGATTGCCATCGGAAGCAAGGGCTTCGCACATTTCGGCGAAGGTCGAAAACTGGACGTTTTCGATCTTCGCAAGAGCAAGACGCGCATCAGGACCAAGCCCCCCGGCATCCACGACCATCACCTTGCCAGTGCGCTCTACCATGGCCGCCACCAGCAGTTTCAGAACTCCCTGCACGTCGCTGCCGGTGTCCACGGGGGCCAGCCCCACGATACGACCCTGCGCGAGCGTTGCCTTGCGCTCGATGGCCTGGCGCATCCGATTGGCCGTTCGCATCCCGATCCGGCCAGCGGTGCTGTTGCTGTCCGTCGCGGCGCCGGCGGGGGCGAGGACGACGCAAGGCAGGCCGCATTGTGCAACCACCTCACCCGCAGTGCGCAAGGGGCGGGTGCGCATCTCGCGCAAGGCGGCAAGCAGCAACCCGATCAGGCCGCCAAGGACAAGGCCGGCGAGGACGATGCGCAACCGGCGCGGGCTGGAAGGATCGAGCGGCACCTCGGCGTCCGAGATGATCTGGACCGAGGCGATGGGAAAGCCCTGCTGCTGCGCGGTCGTCTCAAAGCGCAGGAGATAGTCGGCGTAGACCTCCGCGTAGGTTGCGGCGACGGCCTCAAGCTGGGCTAGGCGGCCCATCACGGTTTCGTCCCCAAGACTGGACTGCGTCAGCGTCGCCAATTCCTCCCGCAGCGACTCTTCGCGACTGCGGGCGATATTGTAACGGGTCCGAACCGCGGCCACCGTCCCATCAAGCGCGACCGCAATCTCGGCCTTGAGCCCTTCCATCGACGCCCGGAGACCGGCGGCCTGCGGGTGGTTGTCGCCCCCAAGAACAGTGACCCGCGACAGGCTGCGCCGCGTTTCGGCATATTCACGGCGCAGTTCGATCAGCGGGCTGGACGTGTCATCGACGACCTGCAGCGACGCAACCGTTGCCATTTCGTCGGGAGAGGCTGCCAGAAGCTCTTCGTAGCTTTCCAACTGGGCGCGCAGGGCCGCCGTCTCGGTCGCCGCCGTCACCAGAGCGGTCGCCAGTTCGGATTGCTGCTGTTCGGTCAGCAGGTTGCCCCGCGCCTGTGTCAGATTGTTTTCAAGCCGGAACCTCTGCACCGCGCTTGCCGCCTCGATATGGGTGCGCTCGACCTGGTTCAGCCGTTCCCGGATCCAGGTACCGGCATTCTTCGCCACTTCCGTCGTGGCAATCAGCTGGAACCGCATGTACTCGTCGCCATAGGTTCGTGCGATCTCGGCCGCCATAGCCGGGTCAAAGCCTGTGTAGGTCAGTCGCATGACGAAGCTGCGCTCCACACGTTCGACCACGATCTGCGACAGAAGGATCGAGGCTGCGCGATCCCGGGCAAGCTCTTTCGGGTCCCGCGCGGGCAGAGTTGGGCTGGCCTCCGGGCCGCTGTTGCCGAGCGTCACAATCCCCCGCACCAGACCACGAAAAGCGCCGACCAGCCTGGTCGTCGCATCCACGGGTGGGTCGATGAAATTCGGGTCCTCGGAGAGGTTCAGGGCATCGACCACGGCAAAGGCCAGCGCGCGCGACCGGATGATTTCGATCTCGCTCTGGATGGTCGCGTCGGTCACGACAGCGTTTGGAAGGGCCGAGACCTGCTGCAACAGTTGAGAGCGTTCTTCGTCCAGCAGTATCATGACAGTCGCCTGATACCGCGCCACCGCACCAAGCGCCATGAGGGTGGCAAGCACTGCGCCCACCAGCGCGGCAAGGCCGATCACCATCGCCTGTCGCCGAAGCGCCCGGAACACCCGGCCCGGGTCGAGCGTCAATACCTCTGGCGAGGGAGCGTCAGCTTGCTTGACGGGCCAGGCAGCGCCTGTTTCTGTTACCGGTCCCGACATTGTATCTCCAGTGGATGGCGGGCCTTGCAGACAGGACCTGGTGGGGTGATCTGCGTGGTCGTCACGCTTTGAAGCTTCTGCTGGAAGCATTGCTTCCGGACATCAAGAATGGCCTGCCATCGTTCGGGCGTGTAAACGAACGGCAGCGCAAGCGTACCAAAAACCGCAAATCTGTGGCGCCTTTTCTCGGGAATATCACCCCGTTCAACTCGCCAAGCGAGACGAAGTTCCAGGGAACCGAAAAAATCTTGCCCGCGGGTTGAAGCGGCGGGAGCGGCCCTGGAGCGAGCCGCTGTTCATTGCTGCATTCAAAAGTCAGTGACGCGCTGACATCGGGTGGCCTGGACCGCCGGCCCAAGAAACCACGAAAGGGTTCTTTCAGGCCAATGAGTGCGTCGAATTGGAACCGTATCCGGAGTTCTGCGTTAATGCCCGTCGGACCAATTCGTCCGAGCCAAGACGTGGTGCAATATGACACGAATTTCGGCGACTTCTCCGGCCCGCACCCTCAGACTTTTGCCGCCACAGACGAAACCCGTGGCCTACGTCCAGCCTGACATGAGAAAGCCGCCATCGGTCAGCGTCATCATCGGAACACGCGACCGGCCGGAAGAACTGCTCAAGTGCCTGGACGCGCTTCGTGTGGCAAGCGAGGCCTGTGCGCCAGAGACCCTTGAGGTACTGGTCATCGAAAACGGAAGTGCCCACAGCCTCAGGCTTGACGCAGCGGACGTTGCAGCGGTCGCGCCAGCGAGGACAAAGCTGATCCGGCGCGCAACCGGGTCGTTGTCACTCGCGCGCAATCTGGGCATGCGTGAGGCCCGTGGCGGCTTGTTCGCCTTTCTGGACGACGATTGCCTAGTGTATCCCAACTGGCTGAGCGACGTGCTTGGGCACTGGCGCGCGATGCCGCCGGACTTTCTGATGGGCGGGCGGGTCCGACTAGCCGATACAGCGGATCTGCCCTTCACCATCAAGGATGTCGAAGAAGTTCAGAGCTTCCACTCCGGCGTTCATCCGGGTGGTTTCATCCAGGGCTGCAATTTCATGATGCCGCGGCACACCGCCAACCGCATCGGACAGTTCGACCCGCGCTTTGGCCCGGGCGCGCGCTTTCGCGCGGGAGACGACACCGACTTTGTCATTCGGGCCCATGGGCTGAGCATTCCGGTGGTTTACGTCCCTGACATGCTTGTACTGCACCGACATGGACGCCGGTGTCCGACCGAGGTCGGTCGGCTGGGAACGGCCTATGCCCGTGCCAACGGGGCAATAATGGCGAAGCATCTGTTTCGGCATCCCTGGCTTGCACGGCACCTGCTGCGAACGGTCAGCCTGAACATGCAAAAACAGCTTGAACGACCCGCTGACGGCCAGGAGATCGGCCTGCCCGTAAAGACACTGGGGGCCCAGCTTTCGGGGTTTGCAGCATACATCGGCGCTTTCTTGCACCGGACAAAGGGCATGCTGTGAGGGCGGGGCAGCGATCCCCTCACGTCAAGGCCGGTTGGGCGCAGGCTGTCAGCAGAGGATTGTTGCATTGGGTCGCAATTCACCCGATGTCAGGTGAATGCAAGACTCTGTAACCCCGCCCGCAGACGCTGACCTGCCTTCGCTTCCCTCCCTTGGATGGTCGGCGTTCTTTGCCGACCAACTTGCGCCGGATGAGGGCAATCTATTGCCCATGCGCATCGCGACCGTGCATCGGGCGCGGATGACAGCCGTTTCGCAACAGGGTGCGGTCAGGCTGTCCTTGCCACCACAGATCAACACGGCCGACTTTGCGGTGGGAGACTGGGTTCTGGTCCAACCGGAGGCTGGTGTGCCCCTCGTGGTGCGGCGTCTCGACCGGAAGACGGTTCTGCAGCGGCATACCGAAGGCGGACGCTGGCCGCAGCTGATTGCCGCCAACGTCGATACGCTGTTCATCGTCACGTCCTGTAACGAAGATCTGAACCCGGCGCGCCTGGAACGATATCTCGCCCTCGCGAACGAGGCGGGGACCACCCCCGTGATCGTGCTGACCAAGGCCGATCAGGTGCCGGACATCGTGCCGTATCTGTCGCAGGTGGCAGGACTGCAGCGCGGGCTTGAGGCGGTGGCCCTGAACGCAAAGGCTTCGGAGGCAGCAGCGACACTTGCTCGCTGGTGTGGCGAGGGGCAGACGGTTGCGCTTGTCGGGTCCTCCGGGGTGGGAAAGTCATCGCTCCTCAACACGCTTGCCGGGAAGCTGCCTGACGAAGCTCAGGCGACCGGAAGCATACGCGAAACGGACGGCAAGGGCCGCCACACGACCACGTCGCGGTCGCTGCATCAGATCATCGGGGGGGGCTGGGTGATCGATACTCCTGGCATGCGCACGCTTTACGTCAGCGAAAGTGCCGCAGGTCTGGAGCTGTTGTTCTCTGAGATCACCGAACTTGCCCCGCTGTGCCGGTTTCGCGACTGCACCCACGCGCATGAACCCGGCTGTGCCGTTCAGGCCGCCATTGCCGACGGGACGCTTGACCCCGCACGGGTTGATCGGTGGCGCAAGCTTGTTCTGGAGAACCGGACCAACAGCCCGGTCCAGACCGGACCGCGCGGCAACAAGAAGCCGCCTGCGAAACGGCGCTAGCCTGCTCACCGCCTGATAGGCTGTGCCAGGCCAACCCTGTGGAGTTCAGTGTGCGGTCCGACAGGCAGATCACATTGGCTCGGAACAACCACCCGGTCGAGAGCGTTGGATGTCGAGACGGCTGAAAGGATCTCGCCCATGTCCGAAGCGGATCCTTTCTTTGGGCTTTCGCCCACTCATGTCCTGATGGCGGTTGTAGGCCTTGCCGTCTTCATCGCCTACCTCCTTCCGCGTATCCTGTTTCGCCGCGCGGCATCATCGTCAGCTGTCCTCATGGTGCTGGGATTGGTGAGCTTTGCCTTCCTCCCCGGCATGCCGGCCGCGCCCGATCCGACCGTGTCGCCCCGCCTTTGGGAACTGACAAGCGAGATCGCCGTCATCGTCGTGCTCTTTTCCACCGGTTTGCGGATCGATCAGGTCAGCAGCTGGAGGCGCTGGAAACCCACGGTCCGCCTGTTGCTCATCGCCATGCCGCTGACCATTGCGGCCATCGCGCTGCTTGGCTGGGCTTTGGCGGGAATGACCGTGGCAGGGGCAGTCTTGCTGGGTGCGGCCCTTGCCCCGACCGACCCGGTGCTTGCCGGTGACGTGCAGGTCGGCCCGCCGATGGAAGGTCGCGAGCACCCGGTCCGCTTTACCCTGACCGCAGAGGCCGGGCTGAACGATGGCCTTGCCTTTCCTTTCGTCTATCTCGGGCTACTGATCGCCGCCGCAGCGGATGCCCCCTCGAACTGGATGACCGAATGGCTTCTGCGCGACGTGCTTTACCGGATTGCCGTCGGCGCCTCTGTCGGTGCCCTGATCGGCTGGCTGCTCGGCCGCGCCCTCTTCTCGGCCTGGGGAAGCAACGCGATCGAGAAAAGCGGCCCGGGTGTCCTTGCCCTGGGCGCCGTCCTGCTGTGCTATGGGACGGTCGAACTGGCCGAGGGCTACGGTTTCATCGGCGCCTTCACTGCCGGCGTGGTCTGCCGGCGGGTGCAGGAAGAGCACCATTTCCACAAGCGCCTGCATGCCTTCAGCGAAGCGCTTGAACATGCGTTGACTGCGGTATTGCTGATCATGCTTGGCAGTACCCTTCCGGCCTTGTGGCCAGCGCTCGACTGGCGCTATTCGCTGATCGGCTTTGGCCTGCTGTTCGTGATCCGGCCGCTTGCGGGCTGGCTCTCGCTCCTTGGCACCGACCTTACGCCCGGCGACCGGCTCATCGTCGGCTTCTTCGGCGTGCGTGGCATCGGGTCCGTATACTACATCGGCTTTGCAACCGGTCATGTCGAGTTCGTGGATGAGGATCAGTTATGGGCGCTGGTCGCGTACACGATCTTCGCCTCCGCCCTGCTGCACGGAAGCACGAGCTTTCTCGTCGACCGCTACGTCTCCCGCAGACGCGAGGACAAGCAAGCAGCCGTTGATCCTGGAGGAGAGCTGTGAGGCCCCTGACCCCCACTGGCGTGCAGCGTGGTATTCCTCAGTAGATGTAGCGGATCTGTTCGGTCCAGAACCGCTCCATCCGGCGCAGGGACGTGTTGATGTCATCCATTCCCGACGCGTCGATCAGGTTGCGGCGTTCCATGCCCTCGGCGTGACGGGCGAAGAGATCGGACAACAGACCGCGGACATGTCGGCCCTTTTCGGTCAGGCGCACCCGGACCGAACGGCGGTCAATCTCGGACCGCTGGTGGTGCATGTAGCCAAGCTCCACAAGTTTCTTCAGGTTGTAGCTGACGTTCGACCCCTGGTAGTAGCCGCGTGACTTCAGCTCTCCAGCGGTCACTTCGTTCTCTCCGATGTTGAACAGAAGCAGCGCCTGGACCGAGTTGATCTCAAGGATACCCAGACGCTCGAACTCATCCTTGATCACGTCCAGCAAAAGCCGGTGCAATCGTTCGACCAAGGCGAGGTTGTCGAGGTAGCAGGACAAAAACGCCCGCAGCGATCCGTCTAGAAGCGGGGCCTGTTGTGTCATGCTGTATCTCCACCGTTAAGTCCGGCACAGAATCAGCACAAAGCACAAACATTCCGTAAACTGGTGACGATTTCTATGATCCCGCGCTGCCAAGATGGGTGCGGGCATGAGACGCTATGCGCTGCAACAATCCTGCAAACCTTGCGGGCGGGGCATCATGCCCAAGGATCCAGGCCATCAGATCCTGATCGTTCTCAGCAAGGAGGGCATCGTAAAGCTCAAGCCCGGCCTCATCAAGCTGCACAAGCTGCACTTCGGCCCAGGGTCCGAGGATCAGGTCCATCTCCTTGGTCCCGCGCCTCCAGGACCGCATCAGCATCCGCTTCAAGCGCGCTTCGGCTGTCTCCTGCATCTGGTCTCCGTTCGTGCTTGAACCGCTGAAGGGCGGACCCTAAGACAGGCGGGCGCGAAACTCCACCCTTTGAAAGGGGCACTTGATGGCCTTCCTGTCCAACACGCTGACGCGTGTCAAACCCTCTCCCACCATTGCGGTGACGACCAAGGCAGCTCAGCTGAAGGCAGAGGGCAAGGATGTGATCGGCCTTGGTGCGGGAGAGCCGGACTTCGACACGCCGCTGAACATCCGGGACGCCGCCAAGCGCGCCATTGACAGCGGCAAGACGCGCTATACCGCCGTGGACGGCATCCCGGAGCTGAAAGCCGCAATCTGCGCAAAGTTCCTCACGGAGAACGGGCTGACCTACACGCCGTCGCAGGTGTCTGTGGGGACCGGCGGCAAGCAGATCCTCTACAATGCGCTGATGGCGACCTGCAACCCGGGCGATGAGGTCATCATCCCGGCACCCTATTGGGTCAGCTACCCCGACATGGTGCTGCTGGCAGGCGGCACGCCAGTTCCGGTCGTGGCGGGAATCGAGACCGATTTCAAACTGACCCCGGATCAGCTGGAAGCTGCCATCACGCCGCACACGAAGTGGTTCATCTTCAACTCGCCGTCAAATCCGACCGGTGCTGGCTATACGCACAGCGAGTTGAAGGCACTTACCGATGTGCTGATGCGCCACCCGCAGGTCTGGGTCATGTCGGACGACATGTATGAGCATCTCGTCTTTGACGATTTCGAATTCTGCACACCGGCCCAGGTAGAGCCAGGGCTCTACGACCGCACCCTGACCTGCAACGGCGTGTCGAAGGCCTATGCGATGACCGGCTGGCGGATCGGTTATGCGGCGGGGCCGGTGTCTCTGATCAAGGCGATGGGCACGATCCAGTCGCAATCCACCTCGAACCCCTGCTCGATCAGCCAGCACGCAGCCCTGGAGGCACTGAGTGGCCCGCAAGAGTTTCTGGCCGACTGGCGCAAGGTCTTCCAGAGCCGGCGCGATCTGGTCGTCTCCATGCTGAACCAGGCCGAGGGCATCCGCTGCCCGAAACCCGAGGGGGCGTTCTACGTCTACCCGGACATCTCCGGCTGCATCGGCAAGGCCACGTTGGCCGGCACGGTCATCAGCGATGACGAGGTCTTCGCGACGGCGTTGCTGGAGGAAACCGGCGTGGCTGTCGTCTTCGGCGGGGCCTTCGGCGTGTCTCCGAACTTCCGTGTCAGCTATGCCACCAGTGACGACGTCCTGCGCGAGGCCTGCTCGCGCATCCAGCGCTTCTGCGCCTCATTGGTCTAGCCGCTCGCAGGCTGTAAGGCCGAAATCCCGGCCCAGGATTGATCTGGCGCCGCAAGAGCATGGTTGCGGCCTCCATTCCGGTTGACGAACCCGTTGCGCTGCGGAAGGAATGAACCAAGCGGCCCCTGCGCACGACGCTAGAAGAAGGATGTAGGCGAAGACGATGACGGCAGATCTTCCCGACCTTTACTTCCGGGTGCGCGAAAACGGAGCCGCCGTGTTCCGCATCAGCACGGAAAACCGGCAGCGGCGCATAGAGATGGTCGAAGTCGCCACGGTC
>JANPJZ010000341.1:0-7510 GCA_031425795.1 Rhodobacter sp.
GGCGGGGCTGGCCCGGGCGTCCGACCGGGGCGTGAAGGGTGTGCTGATCCAGATCCTTGACCCGGCAGAGGAGGAATTTCCCTTCGATGGCCGGACGATCTTTGAATCGATGGGCGGCACGATGCGCCATGAAACCCAGCAAGCCGGCGAGCTGCGCACCCGCTACCTTGCCCGTCTGGCAGAGCGGAAGGACCGGCTGGCGCACCTCGCCCGCGCCGTCGGCTGGCACTTCAGCACCCATCACACGGGCACACCGGCGCAATCGGCGCTGCTCTGGGCCTATGCCGCCCTGCAGGGGGGGCGCTGATGTTCATGATCGGCCCCATCGGCTTTGCGGTGCCCTGGCTGCTGCTGGCCCTTGTCGCGCTGCCGATCCTGTGGTTCCTGTTGCGTGCCGTGCCGCCCGCGCCGATCCGCCGGCGGTTTCCCGGCGTGGCGCTGCTTCTGGGCCTGAAGGACGACGAGGCGGAGACGGACAAGACGCCGTGGTGGCTCCTTCTTCTGCGGATGCTGGCCGTGGCGGCGGCGATCATCGCCTTTGCCGGGCCGATCCTGAACCCCGATGTCCGCGTGGCGGGCTCGGGCCCGGTGCTGATCGTCGTCGACGGCTCATGGGCGGATGCACGCGACTGGCCGCGTCGGGTCGAGAAGGCTGCGGGCCTGGTCGAGGAGGCGGGGGCCGAGGGCCGTGCGGTCGCTCTCATCCGGCTGACCGACGTCCCGGACGCGGTGGAGTTCCAGACGGCCGAGGCCTGGGCAGGCCGTGCCGCTGGTTTGCAGCCACAGGCCTGGGCCCCTGCAATGACCGGCTGGGCCGGCGCGCTGCCCGAGGGCAGTTTTGATACGGTCTGGCTGTCGGACGGCCTTGCCCATCCGGGGCGGGACGCGCTTTTGGCGGCGCTGGAGGACCGGGGACCGGTCCGCGTGATCGAAAGCCCGCGTCCGGTTCTGGGCCTGCACCCCGCAGGCTTCGAAGATGGCGCTGTTACGGTGGCCGCAAGCCGGTTGCCCGCCGGCGATGCCGTCTCGGTCGAAGTGATCGCGCGGGGCCCGGACCCGGCCGGGATCGAGCGGGAACTTGCCCGCTTGACCCTGCCCTTTGCCGCCGGAGAGGCGCGGGCCGAGGCGGTGCTGGACGTGCCGCCCGAACTCCGCAACCGGATCACAAGGTTCGAGCTTGAGGCGGCCCGCACGGCCGGGGCCGTAAGTCTGACCGATGACAGTCTGAAACGTCGCAAGATCGCGATCATCGCCGGCGGGCCGGATCAGGAGGGGCTTCAACTGCTGTCGCCCACGCATTACCTCCGCCAGGCATTGGAGCCGGTGGCCGAGATCGTCGAGGGCAGCCTGACCGAGGTTCTGCTGGCCAATCCCGACGTGATCATTCTGGCCGATGTCGCCCGCCTCACGCAGGCCGAAACCGACGGGACACTGGCCTGGCTGGAGGAGGGCGGACTTCTCCTTCGCTTCGCCGGGCCAAGGCTGGCCGCCAGCGATGTCAGCCGGTTTGACGAAGACCCCTTGCTGCCCGTTCGCCTGCGCGAGGGCGGGCGCAGCGTTGGTGGCACGATGAGCTGGGGAGAGCCGAAGGCACTGGCCGCTTTCACCGAAGGCTCGCCCTTCTACGGGCTGGTTGCGCCGGACGATGTGGTGGTGCGGGCGCAGGTGCTGGCCCAGCCCGATCCTAACCTGACGGAACGCACGATAGCCGCGCTGGATGACGGCACCCCCCTGGTCACCCGCAAGATCCTGGGCGACGGGCAGGTCGTGCTGGTCCATGTGACGGCCAATGCGGAATGGTCGTCGCTGCCGCTGTCGGGCCTCTTCGTGCAGATGCTGGAACGTCTTGCCGTCTCCACCCGGCCCGCGCTGCCGGAGGCGGCGGACCTTGCCGGACAGATGTGGTCGCCCGAGGTGGTGCTGGACGCCTATGGGCAGTTGTCCGACGCCGGCGAACTGCCGGGCGCCGAGGGCGAGGCCCTAGCCGGAGCGATAGCGGACGGTCCGACCTTGGTGATGCCGCCGGGTCTTTATGCCGGGGCAGAGCGGCGTGTGGCCCTGAACGTGATGGGTTCCGAAACGGAACTTCTGCCCGCCGTCTGGCCCGCCTCCGTCCCCGTCGAGGGACTTGAGGGGCGCGAGGCGCAGGCGCTGAAGGGGGCATTCCTGACCGGCGGGCTGGCCCTTCTGCTGCTTGACGTGCTGGCGGCTCTCTGGGTCGCCGGGCGGCTTTCCGGCCTGCGTCGCGGGGCTGCGGTGGTGGTACTGGCGCTGACGCCGATGATTGCCCCGACAGGTCAGGTCCGCGCTCAGGAGGCGACCGCCGACACCTCGCTGCCCGATGACGCCTTCGCGCTGGAGGCGACGACGGCGGTGGTGTTGGGACATGTGATCACGGGCGACCCGCAGGTTGATGAAGTTGCGGCGGCGGGCCTGCTTGGACTTGGTGACCGCCTCTGGCAGCGCACCTCGATCGAACCCGCCCTGCCGATTGCCGTTGATGTCGAGAGGGATGAGCTCGCGTTCTTCCCCTTCCTTTACTGGCCGATCACTGCGGGCCAGGCGCAGCCTTCGTCAGCCGCCTATGAGAAGTTGAACCAATACCTGCGCACTGGCGGCATGATCCTCTTCGACACGCGCGACGCCGATGTGGCGGGCTTTGGCGGGGCGACCCCGGAAGGGCAGGCGCTGCAACTGATCGCATCGGGGCTGGACATCCCGCCTCTGGAGCAGATGCCGCCGGACCATGTGCTGACCCGGACCTTCTACCTTTTGCAAGAGTTTCCCGGTCGTCACGGACGCGGTGCCGTCTGGGTTGAAGCCGCGCCGATGGCCGAAGCGGAAGCAGAGGAAGGCATGCCGTTCCGGGACCTGAATGACGGGGTCACACCCGTTGTGATCGGCGGGAATGACTGGGCCGCGGCCTGGGCCGTGGACGACATCGGCGCGCCTCTCTTGCCCGTTGGACGCGGCTTTGCGGGCGAACGCCAGCGCGAGATCGCCTACCGCTTTGGCATCAACCTGATCATGCATGTGCTGACGGGCAACTATAAGTCGGACCAGGTGCATGTGCCGGCCCTTCTGGAAAGGCTGGGGCAATGACGCAGTCCATCGTCTTCGCGCCGCTGGTCGCCTGGCCCGTGATCTATGTGCTTGCCGGAATTGCCGTGGCGTTGGTGGCTTTGGCGCTGTGGCGCGGGCTTGGCGGCTGGTGGCTGCGGGCGCTGGGATTTGCGGCCGTGCTCGCCGCCCTGGCGAACCCCGCCTTGCAGGAAGAAGAACGCGCATCGCTGACGGACATCGTCATTCTTGTGGTGGACCAGAGCGCCTCGCAGACGCTTGGCAACCGGGCGACGCAGGTTGCCGATGCGGTTGCGGCTGTCGAGGCCGAAGTTGCCGCCCTCCCCAACACCGAACTGCGCATCCACCGGGTCGGTGACGGCGAGGAGGATGCCGGAACGCTGGCCCTGACCGCGCTGGCGGAGGCGCTTGCCGAAGAACCCCGCGCGCGGGTGGCAGGGGCGATCATGATCACCGATGGCCGGGTGCATGACCTTGGCCTGGTCCCGAACCTTCCCGCGCCGCTGCAAGTGCTTCTGACCGGGGAGGAAAGCGACTGGGACCGCCGTCTGGTCGTCAAGAACGCCCCGGCCTTCGCGATCATCGGAGAAGAGTTCAACCTGACCCTGAGGATCGAGGATATCGGCGCGGTGCCCGCCTCCGCCGGGGGTGAAGTGGAGCTGACGATCACCATCGACACCGAGGAACCGGCCACTTTCACGGTGCCGATCAACCAGGACCTTGACCTGCCCGTCACCCTGCCGCATGGCGGAATGAACGTGTTGCAGTTCAGCGTGGCCCCGATCGACGGCGAATTGACCGACCGCAACAATGCCAGCGCCATCCAGATCAACGGCGTCCGGGACCGTTTGCGCGTGCTTCTGGTGTCCGGTGAGCCGCACGCGGGCGAGCGGGTCTGGCGCAACCTGCTGAAATCGGACGCGAGCGTCGATCTTGTCCACTTCACCATCTTGCGCCCGCCGGAAAAGCAGGACGGCGTGCCGGTGGACGAGCTGTCGCTCATCGCTTTCCCGACGCGCGAGCTCTTCATCGAGAAGATCGAAGAGTTCGACCTGATCATCTTCGACCGCTACCGGATGCGGGGCATCCTGCCGATGTCCTACATCGAGAACGTGGTCCAGTATGTCCGCAATGGCGGGACCGTGCTGGTCGCTGCTGGCCCGGAATATGGGGCGGTGGACAGCCTCTACCGGTCCCCCCTGGCCGAGATCCTCCCGGTCGCCCCCACGGCGCAGGTTGTGGAGGAAGGCTTCCGCCCCGCCTTGACCGACCTTGGCCGCCGCCATCCGGTGACCGAGGGGCTGGAGGAAGCCGCGCCAGAAGGGGGCTGGGGCCGCTGGTTCCGCGCCATCGAGGTGGAGTATCTGGACGGCCAGATCCTGATGACCGGCCCGCGCGATCTGCCCCTGCTCGTACTGAACCGGGTGGATCAGGGCCGGATCGCGGTCCTGGCGTCAGATCACGCCTGGCTTTGGGGGCGCGGTTACGAGGGGGGCGGGCCGCAGCTGGAACTCCTTCGCCGTCTGGCGCACTGGATGCTGAAAGAGCCGGAGCTGGAGGAAGAAACCCTCACCGCCGAGGTGCGCGGGCAGGCGGTTACGGTCATCCGCCGCTCCCTTGCCGAAGAGCCTCCGGGGCCGGTGACGATCACCGGGCCGGATGGGGCGGAGGTTGTGCTCGAGATGCCCGAAACCGGACCGGGCCGCTTCGAGGCCGCGTGGGAGGCGCCGATCCTCGGCCTTTACCGGCTGGAGCAGGGCGACCTGACCCGCGTGATCGCGGTGGGGCCGGCCGCACCGCGCGAGTTCGTGGACACCATCGCCTCGGGCGACGATCTTGGCCCGCTTGCTGCCGCCACGCTGGGGGGTGTCACGCGGCTGGAAGACGGCTTTCCCGACATCAGGGCTGTGGCCGCAGGGCGCCCGGCGATCGGTCGCGGCTGGGTCGGTGTCACCCCGCGCGAGGCATACCTGACGGCCGACGTGAACGTGGCCGCGCTTCTGCCGGCCTGGGCCTGGCTGCTCCTTGCCGCCGGGCTGGCCATCGCGGCCTGGCTGATCGAGGGCCGGAAAGGCGCGCGCGCCGCCTGAAACGCTAGCCTAGGGGCGGGGGGCAGCATGTCTCCGAAGTGCTATGGTTCCCGCATCAGGATGATCCGGCGCGACACGGACGCGAATTCGCGGCGCAAAAGGACCGCTGTGCCGACGACCGTTCCGCCGATCAGCCCCCAGGGACCGAGGATCCAGCCAAGGGCAGCGAGTGCGTAATAGATCGATCGCAAACCCCGGTTGAAGCTTTTCGCCGCCGTGACGTTGATCTCGGCCGCCTGGGCGGCGCGGTGATACGAAAGCGGATCCTCGGGTTCATTCGGGACGGCCGCCATCAGGATGGAGCAATAGCCGAACAGCCGATGTGCCCAGACGAACTTCAGAAGCGCATTGCCCAGAAGCACGATCACTGGAAGCATGTGCAGCGCCACGTCGCGGCTGCCGGTGGCCAGCGGCAGGTCGGCGGTGAGGGTCTGCACCGTGCCCGCGTTGCCGATCAGCGCCACGCCGCCACCAATCGCGATCATCGAGGCCGAGGCGAAGAAGGCCGTGCTTTGCCGCAGGCTGTCGATCAGCGTGGCGTCGAAGATCCGGGGCTGGCGGGTGACGAAAGTGCGCATCCAGTCGCGCCGATAGTCCTGCATCAGCACGGATACCGAAGGCAGGTTGCGCGGCGGATGCTCCGTCAGCCAGCCGGACACCAGCCAGCTGAGGACGAGAATGCCCAAAGCCAAAGCGTCAAGAGGGGCGAGGGGGCCCAGCGTCACATCCATGCGCCGACCTTAGGGGTGGGGAATTTGCTTGTCAGCCGGAATAATTGGTTATATTTATTTACCAATCACCGGAGAGATCGTCATGGACATGCCGCTGCCCGATGCCGCCATCCTTTCACGGAAGGCCAAGATCGTTTCACGGCTCCGCGCGGTTCTGCCCGCCGACGCGGTGATCGATGATCTGGCCGAATTGCGCGCCTACGAATGCGACGCCCTGACCGCCTATCGCTGCCCGCCCCTCGCTGCCGTGTTGCCGCGCACGACCGACGAGGTCGCCGCCGTCCTGCGCGCCTGTTGGGATGAGGGCGTGCCGGTGGTGCCGCGCGGGTCGGGCACCAGCCTGGCGGGCGGGGCACTGCCGACGGCTGACAGCGTGATCCTTGGCGTGGCGCGGATGAACGGGGTGATCGAGACGGACTACGACAACCGATTCATCCGCGTGCAGTCGGGGCGGACAAACCTTTCGGTCAGCGGCGCTGTCGAAGAGCAGGGGTTCTTCTACGCCCCGGACCCTTCCAGCCAGCTGGCCTGCGCGATTGCCGGGAACATCGCGATGAACTCGGGCGGGGCGCATTGCCTGAAGTATGGGGTCACGACGAACAACCTGCTTGGCGTCACGCTGGTCAAGATGGATGGGACGGTGGTCACTCTGGGCGGGCCATGGGGCGAGCCTTCGGGGCTTGATCTGCTGGGCGTGGTCTGCGGGTCGGAAGGTCAGCTTGGCGTGGTGACGGAGGCCTGGCTGCGCATCCTGCCAAAGCCCGAGGGCGCCTTGCCGGTGCTGGTCGGATTCAACTCGAACGAGGTTGCCGGGGCCTGCGTCGCCGACATTATCCGCGCCGGGCTTTTGCCGGTGGCGATCGAATTCATGGACCGCCCCTGCATCCGCGCGACCGAGGCCTTCGCAAAGGCAGGCTATCCCGATTGCGAGGCGCTGCTCATCATCGAGGTTGAAGGCTCGGCGGCCGAGATATCCGAACAGCTGACGCGCATCCGCCAGATCGCCATGGCGCATGACCCGGTGGAGTTCCGCGAGGCGGCGGACGAGGCCCAGGCCAAGCGCATCTGGCTGGGTCGGAAGTCGGCCTTCGGGGCAATGGGACAGATCAATGATTACATGTGTCTGGATGGGACGATCCCGGTCTCCAGCCTGCCGCATGTGTTGAAACGGATCGGCGAGATGAGTGTGGAGTTCGGGCTGGATGTGGGCAACGTCTTTCACGCTGGCGATGGCAACATGCACCCCTTGATCCTGTTTGACGCGAACAAGCCCGGCGATCTGGAAAAGTGCGAGGCGATGGGGGCCGAGATCCTGAAGCTCTGCGTCGAGGTCGGCGGCTGCCTGACCGGCGAGCATGGCGTGGGGATCGAGAAGCGCGACCTGATGGCGGTGCAGTTCGCCGCCGCCGACATGGAAGCGCAGATGCGGGTGAAGGATGTCTTCGACCCGAAGTGGCTGCTGAACCCCGCGAAGGTGTTTCCGCTGCAGACCAGCGCCGCACGGCGCGCCGGTTGATCCGACGGAGCGGGGGGTTGAAAACCCCCCCCCCCCCCGGGGTTTTTTGGGGAAGTGGGTAAGGGGGGGGGGTTGGCCCGGGTGAGAGGGGG
>JANPJZ010000342.1:0-2782 GCA_031425795.1 Rhodobacter sp.
CGAAACTGCCCCCCGACCATGGTCCAGCTGACGTACTTCACCGCCATCGCCGCAAGGTATCCCGCCGCGAAGGCCACCTTCGCCGGACCTTCGAACCCCAGCGACACCGATCCCGCGACAAGCCCGACTTCAAGATAGACGAGCGGGTTCAGCCAGGTCACCCACAGCATCTGAATCACCGACGCACGGGCAGATTGCTCCGCCACCTCTGCGCTGCCGCCAAAGGGATGCTCGCCACAACCCCGGAGCGCCCTTAGCCCGCACCAGACCAGAAACCCGACACCAAGGACCTGAAGCGCCGGCCCCACTTGCGGTGCGGCTTGCAGTGCAGTGCCGATCGTCAGCGCCGCAAGCAGGAAGATGGCGACGTCCGACAGGTAGCCACCCCCTACCGCCCACCAGCAGTGCCGGGTGGTCGCGCCAAGCCGGATCAGCAGCAGGGTCCGTGGCCCGACCGAGAGAAGCATCCCCAGACCAAGCGCGACACCGGCAGCGACCGCGACCATCGCCTCATCTGGCGGTATCAGCGAAGGGGGCATCCAGGCCGGGGTCATCCCACCACTCCGGGCGCTGCCGGAACGGCGGGACCGGCCGGGCGTGCGGCGGAAACCGCGACGACCGCGATCGCCGCAAGCATCAGGAGGGCGCCAATCACCGTCGTGGCCCCGGGCACCTCGTTCAGGATCAAGATCCCGCCAGCCGCTCCGAACAGGCCTTCAGCCGCCGTCAGGACCACCGCGACAGAGGCCGAGACGCGTGACTGTGCCGCAATCATCAGAAGGAAAGCGAGGGCCGTCGAGAACACCCCGACGTACAGCACCTCCGGCGCTGCGGCGAGAAGCGGCGCGGCGTCCGCCGACCAGACTGATGTGGCGAAGGGCAGCGCCACAACCGAGCTTGTGAGGCAATGGACAAGGGTGGTCGCCACCGGTCTTCCGTGACGCATGGCGTGTTGACCCAAGGCAACGGCCCAGGCCGCATAGGCCGCCGCCGACATCAGGCACAGCACATCGCCCTTGTTCACCTCGGCAAGCGAGGTGCTGGCACCGCTCATTACGTAAGCGCCGGCCAGCATGACGAAGGTTCCGGCCCACATCGCAAAGGTCAGCCGCTCCCGCAGCACGACGAAGGCAAAAAGCGGCGTCAGGACACAGGCGGCATTGACGAGGAAACTGGCGTTGGTGACGGTCGCGGTCTGGTAGCCCCATTGCTGCAACCCCAGCGCCAGTGCGAACAATGCCGACGGCAGGGCGCAGCTTTTCAGCCAGCGCCGCGCACTGCCATACCGAAGCTCACGCACGGCGAGCGGCAGGAGTACCGCCGCTGCGACGGCGCTGCGCAAAAGCATCGATGTCCAGGGATCGATGTCCTGAAGCATGGTCTTGTTCGCCACGTTCCCCGACCCCCAGAGGAAGGCGGCGAAGAGAAGCATCCAGACCGCCCAACGCTCGTTGGGAAAGGACAGGCTGGCAATGACGCGCTTCGGACCGGCAATGCTGGACATGTGTTCGCCCCGTCTCTCTGTGGGTCCGGTCAGCCGTCTTGGCCGCCCTCAGACTCCGATTGCAGTGAGCCGATGCTTTGCCGCGCATCCGTCATCGCAGCGCAAATGAGCATGTTGCCGCCAGCAGCCCGCCTTCGAAAACGGTGCCGGACGTTGCTGCATCACAACGAAGCCTGCGGGCCCGGCGCCTATGGTTGGCGAAACGATCCACTCCCGGAAGGAACACCAGATGCTGACCAGACGTTCTGCGCTTATGGGGGCCGCCATGGTTGCCGCCTCGCCTTATGTCCTCAAGACAGCGGTGTCAGCCGAAGAGGCGGCCGATACCTCCTTGGCCCTGCCGGTCGATCTGTCCGCAATGACCCGCCGCAAGGTCAAGCTGGTGAAGCCGCCCTTTGTCCATGACCACGAACAGGTTGCAACCAACCCGCCGCAGATCGTGGAGTTCGAGATGAAGATCATCGAACAGGAAATCCAGGTCGACGAGGACGCATGGTTGCAGGCGATGACCTTCAACGGCTCGGTTCCCGGTCCGATGCTGGTCGTTCACGAGGGCGACTATGTGGAGTTGACGCTGTTCAACCAGCCCGAAAACATGATGCAGCACAACATCGACTTTCACGCCGCGACCGGCGCCTTGGGCGGCGGTGCGTTGACACTGTTCAACCCCGGCGAAAAGACGGTTCTGCGGTTCAAGGCGACGCGGCCTGGGGTCTTTGTCTACCACTGCGCGCCGGGGGGTCCGATGATCCCGTGGCATGTGGTGTCGGGGATGTCGGGCTGCATCATGGTACTGCCGCGTGACGGATTGAAAGATCATCTGGGCCAGCCGGTTTCCTATGACCGGATCTACTACGTCGGCGAAAGCGACTTTTACATCCCGCGCGGGGCTGATGGCGCCTACATGCGCTTTGACGATGCAGGCGAGGGGTATTCCGACATGCTTGCGGTGATGAACGGGCTCATCCCGTCGCATGTGGTCTTCAATGGCCGGGTGGGTTCCTTGACCGGTGACACCGCGCTGACGGCGGAACAGGGCGAGACGGTGCTCTTCGTCCACAGCCAGGCCAACCGCGACACCCGTCCGCATCTGATCGGCGGGCATGGCGATCTGGTCTGGGAGACCGGCAAGTTCAACAACCTGCCCGAGCGGGACCTCGAGACCTGGTTCATCCGCGGCGGGTCGGCTGGGGCGGCGCTTTACACCTTCCTGCAGCCAGGGGTCTACGCCTACGTCAACCACAACCTGATCGAGGCCGTGAACCTTGGCGCTACGGC
>JANPJZ010000343.1:0-8743 GCA_031425795.1 Rhodobacter sp.
GCCGGGACCTGCTTCAGTGACGGCAAACCCCGGTTCATCCAGATCAAGGGCATCAACATCGATGCCGAGATCGGCCAGCACATGCTTTACACGACGAACGATGACGTTCCCGGCATCATCGGCCTCTTGGGCATGACCATGGGCAAGAACCACGTCAACATCGCAAACTTCACTCTGGGCCGGTCGGGCGTGGGGCAAGAGGCGATCGCGATCCTGTACCTGGACCAGCGGATCGACCCCAAGGTGATTGCCACGCTGGAAGGGACCGGCATGTTCAACCAGGTGAAGGCCCTGCAGTTCGACGTCGCCTGACACTGCCCTTGCAGCTTGGTCCTTTGACACATACTCCACAGGAGGTCCGGGGGGTGTGAGCCCCCCGGACGCTGTCAAAACGCGCAAGGCTTCCGAAGATGCATCTTTACGCGATCGGCGACATTCACGGTCACCTCGGCCTCCTGCAGGGCGTGCATGACCTGATTGCAGCAGACATGGCGCGTCATGGCGCGGGTCAGGTGATCCATGTCGGCGATCTGGTCGACCGCGGCCCCGACAGCTGCGGCGTCATCGACTTTCTGATCGAAGGCATCGCCCGGGGCGAGGACTGGGTGGTGCTGAAGGGCAACCATGACCGGATGTTCGTCCGGTTCATTGCCGACCCGCACGAGCCGGAACCGGGCTTGCGGGCCGAGCTTGGCTGGCTGCATCCCCGGCTTGGCGGGGCGGATACCTTGCGCTCTTACGGGGTCGCAAATGCAGGGGACCGGCCCGTGGCCAAGGTTCATGCCGATGCGCGCACCGCCGTGCCACAGGCGCATCTGGCCTTCCTCGCCGAGCGCCCGACGCTGCACCCCGCGGGCGACTGCGTGTTTGTGCATGCGGGCATCCGTCCCGATGTCCCTCTGGAGGCCCAGACCGAAACCGACCTCGTCTGGATCCGCGAGCCCTTCCTGTCTTGCACGCGCAGTTTCGGCCCGCTGATCGTGCATGGCCATACCGCCCTGGACCAGGCGACCCATTACGGCAACAGGCTGAACATCGACAGCAGTGCCGCCTATGGCGGTCCGCTGTCCGTCGTGGTCATCGAAGGGTGCGAGGCAGCTTTGCTGACCCCCGCGGGCCGCAAGAAACTGCACCCCACCAGCCTGCGCTGACCTCTGATAGCGGGGAGCTCAATTCCCTCGGGTGGGATCGCAAGGGGGCAGAGGTGCGCCCGGGGGTGCCTTCGAAAGCGGTCAGGGATGCTCGCGCCGGATCAGCCGCTTGACCGACCGGCCCCCAAGGTATCCGAACACCACGCCAGCCAGACCCACGACTTCAGCCAGTGCGGGGCCGGAGGGCACGCCGCGCGCCAGCACCGCAAAGCCCAGAAAGCCCAACCCTGCGATGGAGGCCCATAGCCAGAACCAAAGCTCGCCCCGCGTCGGGCCGAAGCGATAGGGGTTCTTCGGCGTCATTCCCGCACCTTTCGCGCCAGTGCCATGTCCTCGACATGGCCGATTGCATCCACCGCTCACCACAATAGAGCTGCAGGATGGAAGGCAAGTCCGGGCGTGCGTCCGGTGGCCGGTCGCTGACCGAAAGCCACCCGCCCGGTATCGCCAGGACCAGCAGCCCTTCCGCCCGCGCGCGCAGCAAGGGGGCCCTGCACCAAGCCGGCCCAAACTTTCGCCTCAGCGCCGTTGCCACAACCTTCACGAACTTCCGCAGGCCAGTCTCATTTCTCTGGACGGAGCGCGAAGCCCGTGATCCCAATCGCCGCATGACCAGACGCATGTCCCCCTTCATTGTCGTGGCAGCGATCATCCTGCTTACGGCAGCCTACCTTCTGTGGATCGGACGTGAGCCGATCTGCAAATGCGGTTATGTGAAGCTCTGGCATGGCCAGGTCGTCAGCTCCGAAAACTCGCAGCACATTTCTGACTGGTATACCCCCAGCCACATCATCCACGGCTTCCTGTTCTTCGGCCTCCTTTGGCTGGTCGCCCGGCGGCTGACCTTTGGCTGGCGGCTTGCCATTGCCACGCTGCTGGAGGCGGCTTGGGAGATCGTGGAAAATTCGGACGCGATCATCGAACGCTACCGCGCGGTGACGATCTCGCTGGATTACTACGGCGATTCCGTCCTGAACGTGGTGGCAGATCTTCTGGCCATGGTGCTGGGCTTCTGGCTCGCCTCGAAGATGCCGGTCTGGGCCACGGTGGGGCTGATCATCCTGTTCGAGGTGGGGACCATGTGGGTCATTCGGGACGGTCTGGCCCTGAACGTGCTGATGCTGCTTTACCCGTTGGACTGGGTGGCCGAGTGGCAGGCCGGTCGCTGACCCCAAGACCGATGTCTTTGAAGACATCGTGCCGGAGCCTTTGAAGGCTCCGGACCGGAGTTTTTAAAAACTCCGGCAACGCGACCGTCGTCAGACCCGCATCCGGCGCAGCGACAGGACGGCGCCCAGGCTGAGTGCACACAGCACTCCACCAATGATCCAGAAGAATCCGCGCTCGCCCATTCCGGCCATGAGTGGGGCGAGGACCAGCGGCGCGCCGATCCCGCCGACAAGGCCCGATGCGATGATCGTCGGCGGCACCCGGATGTCCTCACCCATCTTGCCACTCGCGGTTACATAGAAGCCGGGAAAGAACAGGCCGGTCGGCGCGCCCATCGCAACGAAGAAGACAGCGGGCGAAACGAAGATGGCCCCCAGCGCGCAAGCGGCCGACGTGACGACGGCCGCAGTGTAAAGCACGAAGGGCGCGATCCGGTGCGCGACGAAGATCAGCACCACCCGCGCCAGAAGGAAGACCACGAAGAACGCGCTCAAAAGCTCTGCCGCCGTCGTCTCGGCCAGGCCGGCGCGGATCAGCGCAGTTGGCCCCAACCCGATAAGGCAGGCCTCAAGCCCGATTGCCACGGCACCAAAGCCCATGATCCCCCAATGCGGCTTGAAGGCCCGGATCTCGCCTTCCGGGGCCGCGCCTTCGCGTCCCGCGGACCCGGCGAACAGCCAGATCACCGCAGCGAAGGCCGCCGTCAGCCCGAAGGACCAGCGCGGATCGCTGCCAAGGGCGACGAAGATCAGGGGTGCCGCAATCGCGCCCACGCCGAACGTCGCGTTCAGCATGCTCAACATCGAGGGGCCAAAGGTTCCGAAGGCCCGGAGGACGCGCGGGTTGAAGACGGCCGTCGACAGCCCGTAGCCCGCGCCGAAGACGACCGCCGCAGCCACCGTGGCCCACCACCCGGCCAGTGCCGAGACCCCGGCGGCACCCACTGCCATTGCCGCAAGCGCATGGCGCGGGGTGATGCCCCCACCCTTGAGATACATCAGACCGACGCCGATGAAGCACCCGACCCAGTGGGCCGAGACAAGCACCCCGGCCTGCGCCTCGCTGACATCGAAGATGCGCGAGAAGGCTGGCAGGGCAGGGCCATAAAGCGACTGGCCCGCACCCATCATGACAAAGGTCGCCACTCCGGCAAATAAAAGCCCCGAATGGGCCCGGATCAGGTCTTTCACGATATGCTCCCGCTGACCCGACTGACTTCCCCCGCGTGCCCGGCAGTGTCAATGCCGCCCGTGACGCGACGTCTGCTCTGCCAACGCTTGGGAATCGTGCATGATGCGACGGACAGGAGGGACCCCATGACCGATATCCACATCCTATCCGCCACCCGCACCGCCATTGGCGGCTTTGGCGGGTCGCTCGCTGGACTGCCGCCCATCGACATCGCCACCCATGTCGCGAAGGCCGCCTTAGCGCGTGCGGGTATCGACGGCGCGCAGATCGGTCAGGTCGTCATGGGCCATGTGATCAACACCGAACCGCGCGACATGTATCTTTCGCGCGTGATGGCGATGAACGCGGGTATCCCCGAGACGACGCCCGCGATGAACGTCAACCGCCTCTGCGGCTCGGGCGCGCAGGCCGTCGTGTCGGCTTTGCAGGCGCTGCTGCTGGGTGACGCCGAAATGGCGCTGGCGGGCGGAGCCGAGTGCATGAGCCGCTCGCCCTACATCCTGCCCGCCGCGCGCTTCGGTCAGAAGATGGGCGATACCCGTGCGCTGGACACGATGACCGGCGCGCTGACCTGTCCCTTCGGCACGGGCCACATGGGCGTGACGGCCGAGAATGTCGCTGCGCAATACGGCATCACCCGCGAGGATCAGGACACCTTCGCGCTGGAAAGCCAGACCCGCGCGGCCCGTGCTGTTTCGGAGGGGCTCTTCCGCGAGCAGATCACTCCGATCGAGATCGGCAGCAAGAAGGGCCCGGCGACCTTCGAGGTCGACGAACACCCCAAGACCACAAGCGCCGAGGCATTGGCGGGCTTGCGCCCGGCCTTTCAGAAGGACGGGTCCGTCACGGCAGGCAACGCTTCGGGAATCAACGACGGGGCGGCGGCGCTGATCCTGTCGCGCAACGCTGAAGGTTCCCGGGCAAGGGTGATGGGCTACGCCCTTGCCGGTGTGGACCCTAAGGTAATGGGCATCGGCCCGATCCCCGCCGTGCAGACGCTTTGCCGAAAACTTGGTGTCCGGCCCGACAGCTTTGACATCGTCGAGTCGAACGAAGCCTTTGCGGCCCAAGCCCTCGCCGTGTCGCGCGCGCTGGACCTGGACCCGGCGAAAGTAAACCCGAACGGCGGCGCCATAGCACTCGGCCATCCGGTTGGCGCGACGGGTGCGATCCTGATCGTCAAGGCCCTGCACGAGCTGGAGCGGACCGGCCTGCGGACAGCGCTCATCACCATGTGCATTGGCGGTGGGCAGGGGATCGCTCTCGCCATCGAGCGCGCGTGAGCGATTTCTTTGAAGAAATCGTGCCGGAGCCTTCAAAGGCTCCGGTCCGGAGTTTTCGAAAACTCCGGCACTAGCGGACCTGCACCTGCACCCGGTCCGACCGCCCTTCGGCGTCGATCACGCTTAGCGTCACGAACCCCGCCCCCGGCATCGCCAACATCGCTTCCCGCGCGTCCAAGGCGACGATCACCGGCACCCCGTCGGCCAGCCAAGTGAAGGGCGCCGTCCCACCTGAAACCCGCACCTTGAGGCCCGCCGCCAGCAGTTCGACCTCGGCGCCGTCTGGCGGAAAGGCGACCGCTGGCGCATCTGCCCCAGCCTCGAACGCGGCCGAGCGGGAGCGGAACCGCTGCAATGGTTGCGGCAGCTCGGCGTTCGCCACGAGGAGGGTAGACGCCGGGGCCGGCGGCTGCGGATCAAGGTCGCGCTTCAGCCGGTTGAAGGCCTGGAACAGCACCGGTGCCGCCACATCCGCCCCGAAGGCCCCGGGCACCGGGGTGCCGTCCGCCCGGCCCATCCAGATTCCGATCACATGGCTGCCGTCGAAGCCGATCGCCCAGGCGTCGCGGTGGCCGTAGGAGGTGCCGGTCTTGTAGGCCAGCCGGTTCGACGGCGCCCCCGGAGGCGGCGCCAAGCCCGCCAGGATATCGCCCACCTGCCATGCCGCGACCGCTGACACGACACGCTGCCCCTCGGGCACCTCGGCGTCCAGCCGAAAGCTCAGGGGCCGGGCCACCCCGCCGCGCGCGATGGCTGCGTAAAGCTGCACCATGTCGGACAGGGTCACCCCAACACCCCCCAATGCAATCGCAAGGCCGGGCTGGTCGCCAGGAAAGACCGGCTGCATTCCCGCGTTCTGCATGGCCGAGATCAGCCTTGCCGGCCCCAGCGCCTCGGTCAGTTCCACCACCGGGACGTTGCGTGACAGCTGCAACGCCTCGCGCATCCGGATCGTGCCGAGGTAAAGCTTGTCGAAATTCTGCGGCGCGTATCCTCCGAAACTCATCGGCCGGTCGTCGATCATCGTCTCGGGGTGACCCAGGCCTTCGTCAAAGGCCAGTGCATAGACCAGGGGCTTCAGCGTAGACCCAGGCGACCGCAGCGCCTGCGTCATGTCCACGAAGCCCTGCCGCAGGTCGGCCTGATACCCCGCCGAGCCAACGCTTGCCAGGATCTCGCCCGAGGCGTGGTCGGCCACGAGGATCGCCACCTGCAGCTCTGCCCCGCGCCCTTCGATGGCCTCCAGCGCCAGCGCCTCCAGCTGGCGCTGCAGGCCGCCGTCGATTGTCAGCACATGGGTGACCGCCTGCGGGTCCTCTTCCCGCGCGCGGTCGGCCAGATGCGGGGCAAGGGCCGGGAAGGATTTGCGCAGGCCGGGCACCTCCTCCCGCCTGGCTGCCTCGGCGTCTTCGGCCTCGATCACCCCGGCGCCCACTGCCCGCGCGAGAACCCGGTTCCGTGCGGCCTCGGCCCGGTCGGCGGCCCGGTCGGGGCGGCGGGATTCCGGGGATTGCGGTATGGCAACAAGGAGCGCGGCCTCTGCCGGGGTCAGGCGATAGGGCTCTTTCCCGAAATAGCTGATCGAGGCCGCGCGGACGCCCTCAAGATTTCCGCCGAACGGCGCAAGATGCAGATAAAGCTGCAGGATCCGGTCCTTGCCCAGCCGCCGCTCCAGCGCCAGTGCGACGCGCATCTGGCGAAGCTTTCCGCCGACCTCACCTGTCGTGCCCTCTTCCAGCAGACGGGCAACCTGCATCGTCAGGGTCGACCCACCCGAGACGACGCGCCCGTTCCAGGCCGCCTGCAGGACGGCACGCAGCATCGACCGGGGGTCCACCCCTGCATGGTCGCGGAACCGCTTGTCCTCATAGGCGAGCAGCATCTGTAGGTAGAGCGGATCGACCTTGTCCGGTGGCAAGGCCAGCCGCCAGCGGCCATCGGCGACGGTGTAGGCGCGCAAGAGGATGCCGTCGCGGTCCAGTACCTCGACGGAGGTTTCCACCGCCAACGGCGGCAGGATGGTCGCGTCAATCCAGACATCGAAACGGTCCCGGCCGAGGGCGGCAAGCCAGAGGCCGAGGGCCAGGACAATCATCCAGCGTGCGCGCATCAGTCCGGCCCGCTCGTCGAGCACTTCGTGCACTCCTCGCCCGACGCGCCTCCGACGCGTGCACGACATGCTCGAGGAAGGTTCACCTGCGCCCCCCGCCCCGGAAGGGGAGGAAGGCGCGTCTCTTTGGTTTCGCGGGTCACGGCGTGATCGTCAGCGTCCCCGTCTCGCTCCGCGCGCGGAAGTCGGGGCGGTACATGTCCTCCACCGAAGCGGCGGGGTGGTGGAACGTGCCTGGCGAGACGGCACGCACGACATAGGCCAGCTGGAACGGCTGGTCCGACGACCAGTCTACCGCCGTCAGGAACCGGTCCTGCCGGAACTCGCTGTGCGCCACATCCTGCAGGGCCTCCAACCAGGCCAGCTCCGAGGTCGAGCCCGCCGACATCAGGTTCGGGTTGTCGATCTCGAAGCCCGCAGGCAGCGGATCGCTGACCATCAGCCGCGCTTCGCCATAGCCGAAGGGGGTGACCTTCAGCACGGTGACCAGCCGGGTGCCTGCCGCCACGCTGCCGGGGGCAACTTCTTCCCCCGTCATGCTGTGGTAAGTCCGGGTGATGGCATAGCCGTTCCCGCCTGCCGGTTCCGGCTCCGACGGGACACCGTAGGTGGTGACGATGATCGTCGTGTCCGGCCCGTCGTTCCTGACCACGACCGGGCTGACCGCGCCCGCATCCAGCACGCGCACCAGGGGCCCATCTGCCGGCTGTCCGTCGATGGTGATGCCTTCTGCCCCCGGCCGGTCGATCAGCGCATTTGTCGCCAGAAGCGCCCATGTTGCCTCTTGTGTCGAGAGGGTGCCGGCATGCGTGGCGATCCGGTCGGTCAGCGCTTCACGGTCGACCGCTTGGCTCCCGGACTCTACCGCCAGCGTCAGCAAAGCGGCAGCGTCGCGGTAGCGGGTGCCATAGTCCACCCGCCACACCTGGCCCACCTCCGGCTCCAGCGCCTGCATCTTGGCCGACGCCTTGCGGAACATCGCATCGGCGCGTGCCTGATCGCCGTAAGATGTCAGCGCCGCGCCCAGTTGCGCCTGCGCGATCGGGGTGGCGAAGTCGTCGCCCTTCACGTCGGCGTAGTAGCGCAGGTCGCCCACCGCCGCCGCGCCCTCACGGGCCAGCACCATGAGCGCATAGGCCAGCGCCTCACCGCCGCCGTTCGTCTCGGCGCTGAAGTCGGGCGAGTAGTTCACCTGGTTCCGCAGGTTCGCCAGCGCGTTCTTGAAGGCGATGTCGGGCACCTGATACCCTTGGGCCTTCGCGCGGCTGAGGAAGTCGGTCACATAGGCGTCGAGCCAGAAGTCGCCGTCATAGGCGCCCCAAAGCCCGAAGCCTCCGCTTGCGGCCTGGTTGGCCAGGATCTCCACCACTGCCTCGTCGATGCGGCTCTGGATGTTGTCGGCCCCCTTCAGGTCCATCACCCGCGCCACTTCGTCGAAGTAGAGAAGCGGCAGCGCGCGGGAGGTCATCTGCTCTGTGCAGCCATAGGGATAGCGGTCCAGAGCCGCCAGCAGCCCCGGAGCGTTCAGCCGCGCCAAAGGCCCGACGGCCATCGTCGCCTTGCCCGAACCTTCGACCAGCCCGGCAAACACGTCCCCGTCGAAGGTGAAGCTTTGCCCCGAGGCCAGTTCCAGCCGGCTGATCCGCGCGATTTCCGGATCGTTCACCTGCACGGGGATGGTCAGCGTCTTCTTCAGCACCTTCCCGTCCGGCGTCGTCAGGCTGATGTCGATGGTCTGGTTGCCCACCCCACCCGCCGTCACCGGCACCTCGAACACCACCTTCGCCTTGTCGCCAAGGTCAAAGCCAGAGGGCACGTCGCCCAAAACCAGCCCCGAG
>JANPJZ010000344.1:0-3886 GCA_031425795.1 Rhodobacter sp.
GGGGCGGCGGAGGTGGTGTTCAGCGGCAGGCCAAGGATCCAGGCGTGCGGTTCCTTCACCATGCGCGCGCGGGTCGGGCCGATGGGCAGGAGGCCGTCAAGATGGGCGGCATCGCGGGTCTGACGGTAGGCAAAGGCTGTGGCGCTTTCCTCGGCCGAGGGTTGGGGGTAGCCGGGGCGGATCACGGACAGCTGGGCCGGATGAAGCGGCTGGGGCGCAAGTGGCAGCGCGGTCCAGGGAAAGGGCGTGGCGCCAAGCGCGCCGTCGGGGCCGCTTGGCAGGGCGTCCACGCCGACGAACCAGGTGCCGCCACAGCGCCAGACCTCGGTCGTGGTGGCGAGGATCTCCTGCGCCTTGGCCCGCGCGGCCTCGGCCCAGGCAAGGATCCGCGGATCAGGGCCAAGACGGCGCCAGCCGGTGTCTACCATCCCAGAACCTTGCGCAGCATGTTGAGGGCGACGAGGATCAGGAAGATTGCGAAGGCCCGTTTCAGGGGCTTCGGGTTCATCGCATGGGCAAGACGGACGCCAAGCGGGGTTGTCAGAAGCGTGGTCCCGATGACGACAAGGAAGGCAGGGATGTTGACGGCCCCGACCGTGTAGGGGGGAGCGTCGGCCACGGGCAGGACGAGGAACCCGACGACGGCTGGCACCGCGATCAGCACGCCGAACCCCGCGGCGGTGGCGACGGCGCGGTGGATGGGCAGATTGTACAGCGTCATCAGCGGGACGCCGAAGGTGCCGCCGCCGATGCCCATCATCGCGGAGAAGAAGCCGACCGCCCCGGCAAGCAGGCTGCGGACGGGTTGGGGGGGCATCCCCTCGCCCAGGCGCCAGGTGTCACGGCCAAGGGCCATCCAGAGACCGGCAAGGCCCGCCAGCACTGCAAACACCGCCTGCAGCGTGAGCGAGGGCAGGCGCGAGGCGACGAAGGTGCCGACGGCTGCAGCGATGACGAGCGTCGGGCCCCAGGTCTTGAGGACCGACCAGTCGACAGCGCCCTTACGGTTGTGGGCGCTGACCGACCGCAGCGAGGTGATGGCGATGGTGGCCATCGAGGTTGCAACGCAGACCTGCATCAGCTGATCGCCGCCGTAGCCAAGCGTGCCGAACGCATAGAAGAACGCAGGTACGAGCACGATACCGCCGCCGACCCCAAGAAGCCCGCCGACCACCCCGGCGAAGGCGCCGATGGCGACGAGGGCGGCAATCATCGGCAGGAGGAGGGCTGGTTCAGGCATCGCGGCGCCTTTCTTTATGCGGGTCTGCTGCGGACATAGACCGCCCTGCCATGCTTTGCCAGCCTCCCTGCTGCCGGGCCGCGACGCTCCGGGGGAAAGCCGATTGGGGCGGTGCGGAGGGGTGGCCATTTCGGAAAAGTGGCGATAGGGTGCCGCCTTTGTCGCGAGTGGCGCCCGTTTGTCCGGCGCAGGTTACCGCCCCCCGACCGACACACCCGAGGTTTTTCATGTCTGACCGAATCCTGCGTCCTGCACTGGTGTTGGGGCTCTTGTCCTGCATCGGCCCCTTTGCCATCGACATGTACCTGCCCGCGATGCCACTGATCGGGGCCGACCTTGGCACGTCCATTCAGGGGATGCAGGCCACCATCACCGCCTATTTCATCGCCTTCGGACTGGCGCAGCTGATCTATGGCCCCTGGGCCGACAGGTCCGGGCGCAAGGCGCCGCTTTATGCCGGGATCCTTGTCTTCATCATCGGTTCGCTGATCTGCACCTTTGCGCAGACGATCGGCTGGCTGCTGGTGGGGCGGGCGGTGCAGGGTCTGGGCGGGGCTGCACTGATGGTGGTGCCGCGGGCGATCATCCGGGACATGTACACCGGCCCGGCGGCAACGCAGCTGATGGCCGCGGTGATGATGGTGATCTCGGTCTCGCCGATGCTGGCACCGCTGGCGGGATCGGGAGTGATTGCGATCTGGGATTGGCGCGCGATCTTTGGCGTCCTGGTCGTGGCGGCCTTGGCCAGCCTCACGATCCTTGCGCTCTATCAGCCGGAAACGCTGCCGCGAGAACAGCGGCGCCCGTTGAACCTGGCCGTGATGGCCCAGGGGGCACGGCAGTTGCTGGGCGACCCGTTGTTCATGGGTCTGACGTTCCTTGGCGGCTTCGGGATGGCGAGCTTCTTCGTCTTCATCGCGAGCGCGAGCTTTGTCTACACCGGGGCCTTCGGCCTGTCGCCGACCCAGTTCTCGCTGGCCTTCGCGGTCAATGCCATCGGCTTTTTCGGAGCGTCGCAGGCCGCGGGTCCCTTGGGAATGCGCTATGGGGCCGAGCGGGTGATGGCATTGGCCTCGCTTGGGTTCGGGGTGGCGACGATAGGGTTGTTCCTTCTGGCGCTGACGGGAGCGGTCGGGCTGCTGATCTGCATGGCGGGGCTCTTCGTGGCAAATGCCTGCCTTGGACTGATCATCCTGACGACGATGGTGATGGCCCTGGACGAGCATGGCGAGATCGCAGGCCTTGCGTCCTCGCTTGGAGGCACGCTGCAGATGCTGGCAGGGGGCGCGATGATTGCGCTCGCCGGGCCGTTCTTTGACGGTTCGGTGACGCCGATGTTGGGGGCGATCGCGCTGTGCGGGGTTCTGGTGCTGGGCCTGTCGCGGCTGGTCCGGTCACGGCAGGCCGCGCTGCGGCTGTCGCGTCAGGCGGCTTCTGCCTGAACTTCGGCCAAGGCGCTGTCCAGCACGTCCAGTCCCGCGCCCGGGCGTGACGCACCTTCCGACAGGACACGGCGCCAGCCGCGCGCGCCGGGTCGGGCCGTGAAGAGGCCCAGCATGTGCCTGGTGATCTGGTGAAGCCGCCCCCCGGAGGCCAGGTGGTCGGCGATGTAGGGGCGCATGGCCTGAACCACGGCGAAGGCATCCGGGGCGAAGGCGTCGCCCCAAAGCGCATCAGCCCCGATCAGGCAGGAGGAAGGATCATGATAGGCGGCGCGGCCGATCATGACGCCGTCAATGCCCTGCTCCAGAAGGACTTTCGCCTGGTCCAGTGTGGTGATGCCACCGTTGATGCAGATGGTCAGCTCGGGAAAGCGCCGCTTCATCCGCAGGACAAGGTCATGGTCCAGCGGCGGAATCTCACGGTTTTCCTTGGGCGAGAGGCCTTTGAGCCAGGCTTTCCTGGCGTGGATGATGACATGGCAGACCCCTGCCCCGGCGATGGCCTCGATGAACTTTGGCAAGATGGTCTCGGGGTCCTGCTCATCGACGCCAATCCGGCATTTGACGGTGACGGGCGCATCGGTTTCAGCCTGCATGGCGCGGACGCAGTCAGCCACCAGTGCCGGACTTTCCATGAGGACAGCGCCAAAGCAGCCCGATTGCACCCGGTCTGACGGGCAACCGCAGTTCAGGTTGACCTCGTCATAGCCCCAGGCTTTGGCGATGCGGACGGCCTCGGCCAGTTCCCCCGGGTCCGAACCACCCAGCTGGAGCGCGACGGGATGCTCTTGCGGCGTGAAGTCCAGGAGCCGGGGTTTTGGGCCATGGATTATGGCGGGTGCGGTGACCATCTCGGTGTAAAGCATGGCGCGGCGGGTCATCTGACGGTGGAAGAACCGGCAATGGCGGTCGGTCCAGTCCATCATGGGCGCAACCGATAGTCTATGTGATTGATTTTCTGTCATTTTTCTTGTATCTTCAATCCGTTGGCACGAGTGGTGTCCACGCCAGACTACGCCCTGATAGCCCCGAATATCCCCCGTTTCGACGACTCACTGCACATATAGCGCACACGAAAATGGCCTCGATCACCAAGCTTCCCTCCGGTGCTTACCGGGTCCAGGTCAGACGGAAGGGCCGCTACGCGAGCGAGACGTTCCTGCGCCGTGACGACGCCCAGAAATGGGCGCGCCAAGCCGAGACG
>JANPJZ010000345.1:0-3585 GCA_031425795.1 Rhodobacter sp.
CCGCGGCATTTCGGGCAGTAGTCGATCTCGACCCCGCCACGATCTGACATCACCAAGGTTTCGTTATCAACCGGACAGCGCATCCTGAAACTCCCTCACCACATGTGCTGCCACTTAAGATGGGGTCGCAAACGCCGGTCGCAAGGGTCGCAAAGGCGCTTGCGCGAAGTGTCGCGACACCGCAGAAAGAGGCCGAGCCGTGGCGATGGCGTCGCCACTGGGGGGTGTCCCCCCACCGCTTGCGGGTTGCCAATGCTGCTGGCATCTTGCGTCCGTCCTGTACGCCGGGACCTTTCGGGGTCCGGCCATGGTGCCCAACCCCCGTGACGGAGGTCTGACATGTCCCTGAACCGCCCTGCGATGTATCGTTTCCACAATGGCGAGAAAGCCCCCCTGCCCTTTGCGGCCGAAGAATACGCCGAGCGGCTGGAGGGGCTGCGCGACATCATGGAAATGCACGATCTGGACGCCCTAGTGCTGACATCCATGCACAACGTCGCCTATTACTCGGGCTTCCTCTACTGCAGCTTCGGGCGGCCCTATGCCTGCGTGGTCACCAGGACCGAGTGCGTGACGATCAGCGCCGGTATCGACGCGGGCCAGCCGTGGCGGCGGTCGATCGGCGACAACATCACCTATACCGACTGGACGCGCGACAACATGTGGCGGGCGGTGGCCTCGGTCACCGGTGAGGGGAAGGCCGTGGGCTGTGAGGCCGACCATCTGACGATGGAGCGGGCGGAGAAGTTCAACACCTTCTTGAAGCCGAAGCGCGGGATGGATATTGCCCCGGCCACCATGCACCAGCGGATGACCAAATCCCCGGCGGAGATTGCGCTGATCAAGCATGGGGCGAATGTGGCGGATGTGGGCGGCTATGCGATCCGCGAGGCGATTGCGGTGGGCGCGACGGAGCTGGAGATTTCGATTGCCGGCCGCGATGCGATGGAGCGCGAGATCGCCAAGCGGTTCCCGGATGCCGAATACCGCGACACCTGGGTCTGGTTCCAGTCAGGGCTGAACACCGATGGGGCGCATAACCCGGTGACCAACCGCAAGCTGCAGCGGGGCGATATCCTGAGCCTGAACTGCTTTCCGATGATTTCCGGCTATTACACGGCGCTTGAGCGGACGCTGTTCGTCGGCGAGGTGGATGATGCATCGATGAAGGTCTGGCAGACCAACATCGACAGCCATGAATTCGGGATGAAACTGCTGCGCCCGGGGGCAAGCTGCGCCGAGATCACCATGAAGATCAACGAGTTCATCGCCGAGCGGCAGATGCTGCAATACCGGACCTTCGGCTATGGCCACTCGTTCGGGATCCTGTCGCACTACTATGGCCGCGAGGCGGCGCTGGAGCTGCGCGAGGATATCGACACGGTGCTGGAGCCTGGGATGGTCATCAGCATGGAGCCGATGCTGACGATACCGGAAGGGATGCCAGGGGCGGGCGGTTACCGCGAGCATGACATCTTCGTGGTGACGGAGGACGAGCCTGAGGACATCACGCATTACCCTTATGGGCCTGCCTTCAACGTCGTGGGCTAGAAATTGGGGCCGGGGGATGACCCCGGCCCGAAGCTTCAGGCGCGTTTGACGAGGCGCACAAGGAAAAGAAGGATCACGGCGCCGATGGTGGCTGCGATGATCGAGCCGATGATCCCGCCGCCGAGGCTCAGGCCGGCGCTGGGCAGAAGGAAGCCGGCGATCAGGGCGCCGACGATGCCGACGACGATGTTCCCGACCAGGCCGAAGCCGTAGCCCTTGACGATCTGGCCAGCCAGCCAGCCCGCAATGGCGCCGACGATCAGAATGATGATGAGTGCTTCGATGGTCATGGACGGTCCCTTTTCCTGCGCCAGATTGACGCTGGCCAGACAACGCGCCTCGGTGCGTTGGGTTCCCTCTGGCATTGATGCCGGTTCCTGTCGGCTCTTGAGCGCGCCGCCCCGACGGCTGCCGGTCTGGCAGAAGCCGCCGTCGCGGGAATCCGCACGGAATCCAGGGCAGCCTGAGGTCTGGCCCCGAAGATTCGGAAAACCTTGTGATTTTTAGCTTGACGCAAGGCCAAGCGCGTGGCGCAAGGTGGCATAGCTGCCCTAACCTTGAGTCTGCCAAGTGACCCAATACCTTGCCCGGATCCTTGCGATCCTTGCCCTGCCATTGCTGGCCGCCTGCGCCGGTGCCCCCTCGTCGAAAGCGCCGCCGGTCGTGCCGGGATACGAAGGTATCCAGGATGGCGAGTTCTTCATTGAACCGGTGCCTGCGCAATATCTGACTGACGGCAATCGTCGCGAGGAAGTTGCCTTCACGGGGGAGGAATCTCCGGGAAGCATTGTGGTCGATACCTACACCCGCAAGCTCTACCTGGTGATGGAGGGGGGACGCGCGATGCGCTATCCCATTGCCGTGGGGCGTGAGGGGCTGTCGTTCCGGGGTTCGGGCGTGATCGGGCGCAAGGCGGAATGGCCCGCCTGGCAGCCGACCGCCAACATGATCCGCACCCGGCCTGACCTTTACGCGGCCTATGCCGCCGGCCTTCCGGGCGGCTTGCAGAACCCGCTCGGCGCACGGGCGCTGTATCTCTATCGCGGTGGGAGGGACACGATGTTCCGGATCCATGGCACGGCGGATGCGGCTTCGATCGGAAATGCGACCAGCGCAGGCTGCATCCGGCTGTTCAATCAGGACGCCATCGACCTTTACAGCCGCGTGCCGAACGGCAGTCGAGTGAAAGTCCGGACCGAGACGGAAAGCATCGCCGCCGAAGGGCCGCAGATGAACGACGCCTTTGGCCGCGTTGTCCCCGCCACGCGGGAGAACATCGAGAAGAAGGAAAAGGACCTGGTCCTGATCGCCCGTCAGGCTGAGAAGGACAAGATTGCCGCCGAAAAGGCCGACCGCAAGCGCCTTGCCGCCTGCGAACGGCGCGGGATCTCTGCGGATGACTGCCCGCGACCGGAACTGCCTGGATCGGCCATTACGGTGGGCACTTCGGACACCTCTACGACCGGATGACATAATCCTTGAGGGTGGTCTCGATCACCTCCCACACCCCTTCGAAGCCGGGGCGGATCAGCGCGCTGTCCCCGGCGCGAAGGTGGGTGACAGAGCCATCGGTGCCGGTGAGCACCGAGTGGCCTGCACGGATACAGACATATTCCCACTCGGCATAGGACACGCGCCAGGCGCCGGGGGTGGATTGCCAGAGGCCGGCGTAAAGACCGTCACGGTCCTCGATGTTCCAGGTGCTGTGGACTGGGTCGCCGGACACAACCTTGGCCGGGTCCGGGCGCGAGACCTCGGGCGTGATGCCGTTGCGGGTAACGGGTTGGATCAGGGTCATGCGGCGTCCTTTCGTTTGGCGCATTGGGGCCGGTAGGCGGCCGCCCGTCAAGGGCAGGGCCGACGCTGCGCTGCGGCGCAAATTTGTTGCGATGGCCGGGCGGTTGTGCCCATATGACGGGCAGATTGCGAAGGCTGGCAGACAAAGTCCGGCAGATGCAAAGACTGGCAGATTGCCAAGCGGAGACCGAAGATGAGCGCCACGTCCCCCGTCCGCGCGGTTCTGCCCCCCGATAT
>JANPJZ010000346.1:0-20717 GCA_031425795.1 Rhodobacter sp.
TCGAAAGAGCGGATCGAGGCCGCAAAGGAGGCGTGGCGGGCGGGGGACTGGATGCATGGCCGCTTCAGGCTGCCCCCGGACGACAACCAGGAATTCATCCCCGCCCCGGCGACATGAATCGGCAGGGAAATCTTGCCGCGCGGTATTGACGGCCCGATGCCAACGGTCTATCCCGCCCCTCACGCGCGGTGGTAGCTCAGTTGGTTAGAGTACCGGCCTGTCACGCCGGGGGTCGCGGGTTCGAGCCCCGTCCACCGCGCCACCTTTCCCCTGACCTGACTGCGGCTGGTGTCCCTTGCAGGGACATCGCCCCGGGTCAGTGATATCAAGGGCTTGAGTTTCAACTTTCAGGAAATCTTAACGGTTTGACCGGCTAAGGCCGGGCTTTTCGCGGCACCTCCGCGAAAGGGGGGCGCTTCAAAGGCATGGTTTCCGCCGGTCTTCTTTTCCCCGCGTCCCGTCACGCCGTTTCCCGCTTGACGCCCCTTGGGCAACTGTCTATCCCACCCCCCACGCGCGGTGGTAGCTCAGTTGGTTAGAGTACCGGCCTGTCACGCCGGGGGTCGCGGGTTCGAGCCCCGTCCACCGCGCCATTTTTCCCAAGATGCGGCAAGCAGGGTCGGGGTGAACCCCGACCTACAGGGTCAGTCGATACCGGATGTGGCCGTCAGAGGCGACATACTGGTCGTAAAGCGCGCGGGCGCGGGTGTTGCCTTCGTTGGTGTGCCAGTAAAGCCGCGCCCAGCCCTTCGTGCGGGCGACGGTTATGAGATCGTCGATCAGCGCGCGGCCGAGGCCCTGGCCGCGGGCATCGGGGGCGACGAAGAGGTCTTCGAGATAGCAATCCTCGGACAGGACCCAGGTCGAGGGGTGGTGCATGTGGACGGCAAATCCGGTGACCTTTCCGGACTGGAGCGCCAGCCTCGCCTTGACGGGCGAGGCGGGGTCCATCAAACGGGTCCAGGTTGCGGCATTGACCTCTGGCGCGAGGGTGACCTTGTAGAAGGCCAGATACTGCTGCCAGAGATTCAGAAATTGCGCATGATCCGAGGGGATTGCGTCGCGAACTTCAACCATCACGCGATCCGCGCCAGAATGCGCGCCCAGGATCGGATGCCGTGATGGAATGACTCCAGGTCGTATTTCTCGTTCGGGGAATGGATCTGGTCGTCATCCTTGCCGAAGCCGATCAGCATCGCATCCATCCCGAGAATGGACTTGAAGTAGCCCGCCACCGGAATCGAGCCGCCGGAGCCGATGAAGGCGGCCGGGCGGCCCCATTCTTCGGTCAGGGCCTGGCGGGCAGCCTCGAAGGCGGGGTCGGCGATGGCCATGACCGAGGCCGGCGCGCCGTCAATCCCGTCGTGCCAGGTGATGGTGCAATCGGGCGGAAGTTGCGCTTCGGCCCAGGTGCGGAAGGCATTGAGGATCTTCTTCGGATCTTGGTCCGATACCAGCCGGAAGCTGACCTTGGCATGGGCCTCTGCCGGCAGGACGGTCTTGAACCCGGCCCCGGTATAACCGCCCCACATGCCGTTCACCTCGGCGGTCGGGCGGGACCAGATCATTTCCAGCGGGGTGCGGTCCGCTTCCCCAGAGGGGTGGGAAAGGCCGACGTCCCCCAGATAGGACGCGTGGTCGAAGGCCAGGGACTGCCACTGCTGGCGCAGCGTATCGGGCAATTCGGCGACGTCGTCATAAAAGCCGGGCACGGCGACGCGGCCTTGAGAATCATGAAGGTTTGCCAAAAGCGAGGCCATCACATGCAGCGGATTGCGCGCGAGGCCACCATACATGCCGGAATGAAGGTCACGCGCCGCGGCGTGAACGGTGAATTCGGCCTTGCAGAGGCCGCGCAGCATGGTGGTGATGGCGGGGACCGCACCCTCGAACATGCCGGTGTCGCAGATCAGGGCAAGGTCGGCGGAAAGCTCGGCCCGGTTTTCGGTCAGGAACGGGATGAGGGACGGGGAACCGGATTCCTCCTCACCCTCCAGAAAGATCGTCAGGTTGCCGGGAAGCTGGCCATGGACATGAATCCAGGCGCGGCAGGCCTCAATGAAGGTCATCAGCTGGCCCTTGTCGTCCGAAGCGCCACGCGCGCGGATGACCTGGCCCTTGGGGCTGTCCTGCAGTTCGGGGTCAAAGGGCGGGCGATCCCAAAGCTCAAGCGGGTCAACGGGTTGCACGTCGTAGTGGCCGTAGAACAGGATGTGCCGCTTGCCCGTTCCGCCATGGCCCACGACCATCGGATGGCCCGGCGTCTGGGCGGCGCGGGCGTCAAAGCCAAGGCTTTGCAGGTCGGCGACCAGCCAGTCGGCGGCGCGGGCGCAGTCGGGCGCATAGGCCGGGTCGGTCGAAATCGAAGGGATCCGCAACAGGTCCAGCAGCCGGTCAAGCGCCTGGGGCAGGGTTTCGTCGATACGGGCGAGGACGGCGTCTAGGGTCATCGATTGGCTTTCCTGTGGGGTGCTGGCAGCCTAGCAGGCGGGGTCGCGCTGTCCAGACGCGGCAGGCTGAAAGCCGCCGGTCGCGGGGATGTGAGCGGGCGGAGGGCGACAATTCGCCCCCTTGGCCTTTGCGGTGGCTTGACCGAGATCAAGGCGAGGTTGCACAAGGCGGGAAAGATGACCCGAGGCAAGCCCACGAGCAGAACCGAGGACGATGATGGACTTTGACGCAGCACTCGACGCCAGCCTGCAACGGCTGCATGACGAAGGGCGTTACCGCACCTTCATCGACATCGCGCGGCAACAGGGCCAGTTCCCCCATGCGGTCTGGACGCGGCCTGACGGCAGCCAGAAGGACATCACCGTCTGGTGCGGGAACGACTATCTTGGCATGGGGCAGCACCCGGAGGTGCTTTCCGCGATGCACGAGGCGCTGGACGCGGCGGGTGCGGGATCGGGCGGCACGCGCAACATCAGCGGCACGACGGTCTGGCACAAGCGGCTGGAGGCGGAGCTGGCCGATCTGCATGGCAAGGCGGCGGCCCTGGTCTTCACCAGCGCCTACATTGCCAATGACGCGACGCTGAGCACGCTGCGGTCGATCTTTCCGGGCCTCATCATCTATTCCGACGCGCTGAACCACGCGAGCATGATCGAGGGCGTGCGGCGCGGCGGGGGTGAGAAGCGGATCTTCCGGCACAATGACGTGGCCCATCTGCGCGCACTTCTGGCGGCGGATGATCCGGCCGCGCCGAAGCTGATCGCGTTCGAGTCGATCTACTCGATGGACGGGGACTTCGGTCCGATCAAGGCCATCTGCGACCTGGCGGAAGAGTTCGGCGCGCTGACCTACATCGACGAGGTCCATGCCGTGGGCATGTACGGGCCGCGCGGGGCAGGGGTGGCCGAGCGGGACGGACAGATGCACCGGATCGACATCATCAACGGAACGCTCGCCAAGGCCTATGGCGTCTTCGGTGGTTATATCGCGGCTTCGGCGAAGATGTGCGACGCGATCCGGTCCTATGCGCCGGGATTCATCTTCACCACCTCGCTTCCGCCGGCGGTTGCGGCGGGGGCGGCGGCCTCGGTCCGGTTCCTGAAGGGGGAAGGCGGGCAGGCGTTGCGCCTCCGTCACCAGACCCAGGCGCGCATCCTGAAGACGCGGCTGAAGGCGATGGGGCTGCCGATCATCGACCACGGCAGTCACATCGTTCCGGTCCATGTCGGGGACCCGGTCCATTGCAAGATCATCTCGGACATGCTGCTGGAGCATCACGGGATCTATGTCCAGCCGATCAACTTCCCCACGGTGCCCCGCGGGACAGAGCGGCTGCGCTTCACGCCCTCTCCGGTGCACGGGCCGCGGGACGTCGACCAACTGGTGCGCGCGATGGATGCATTGTGGAGCCATTGTGCGCTGAATCGCGCCGAAGCAGTGGCTTGAGGGGCCATTGCTATGCAAATAGCCTTGCCCTGTGTTACGGTTTAGCCAATACGAAAACGTGAGCGAGTCGTTCGGGAAGACGTCTCGCAAAGCGGTGCACCAAAGGGGCAGGGGCATATGATCGGTTGGAGGTCGAAACCTTCGACAACCGAAGAGGACAAGCCCAAGGGCTTTGACGATTTCGAGTTGCGGCTGGGAGATCTGATGCGTGGCGAGCGGGCTACGCTGGGCAAGTCCCTGCTTGACGTTCAGCGCGAGTTGAAGATCAAGGCCACCTACATCGCCGCGATCGAGAATGCCGATCTTTCCGCCTTTGAGACCCCCGGCTTCGTGGCCGGCTACGTGCGGTCCTATGCGCGCTACCTGGGGATGAACCCGGACTGGGCCTTTGACCGTTTCTGTGCCGAGGCGGGCTACTCCGTGTCCCATGGGCTGTCGGCTGCAGCGGCCCCACAGCAGATCATCAAGGCGCGCGCCCGGGCCGAGTTTTCGGATCCGCTGGCCAACCCGAACGCAAGCTTCATCCCACGGGGTGAGGGGATACTGTCGCAGGTTCAGCCCGGTGCCGTCGGGTCCATCGCTGTGCTGGTCGCGCTGATCGGCGCCATCGGGTATGGCGGCTGGTCGGTGCTGCAGGAAGTGCAGCGCGTGCAGTTGGCCCCGGTCGACGAGGCGCCGACCGTCCTGGCGCAGATCGACCCTCTGGCCAACAACGGCGCCACCTCGCCGCAACTGGTGACCGCGCTGCCCGAAGCCCCTGCCGAGACGGATGTGGCGGATGGGTCCGACATGATCGACCGGCTTTATCGCCCGCAGGCGCTGGATGTGCCGGTGCTGACGTCGCGCGACGGCCCGATTGCCGCCATCGACCCGCGCCAGACGGGTGTGCTGGCCGAGGTTGGCGAAATCGCCGCAGTCGATGCCGCGATTGCCGAGGCGCTGGATGCCGAAGTGCAGGTTGTCGCGTCGGCGCAGCAGGGCGTGGAGGTGCTTGCCGTGCGTCCGTCCTGGGTGCGGGTGAACGCGGCTGACGGCACGGTGCTGTTCGAAAAGATTCTCGACGCGGGCGAACGCTACGCCGTGCCCGCCCTGCAAGAGGCGCCGGTCTTCCGCACTGGCAACTCCGGCTCGGTCTACTTCCTGGTTGACGGCGTCACCTTTGGCCCCATCGCGCCCGGTGCCAATGTGGTGAAGGACGTCGCCCTGTCGGCCGAGGCGCTGTCCCAGACGCTCGCCAAGGCCGATATCGCGGCCGATGAGGATCTGGCACGCTTCGCCACCGCTGACGCCACCGGGATCGCCCCGGTCGACCCCTCCGCCGAGCCCGCTTCCGAATAGACCGCATGTGCTGTGCCGGATGGTCGCGCGGTGTTGCCGTGGCGGCGCACTGGGCCTATCCTGCCATGGACAGTGCAGCGAGGCTTTGAGATGACCCACAACCCCGTCCGCCCCTGGCGCAACATCGAGCGCAGGCCATCGCGGCAGATCCGGGTAGGAAAGGTGCTGGTCGGGGGCGATGCGCCGATTTCGGTGCAGACCATGACCAACACGCTGACGAGCGACGTGGCCGCCACGCTGGAGCAGATCCAGCGCTGTGCCGTGGCGGGGGCGGATATCGTGCGGGTGTCGACGCCGGATCAGGAGAGCACAGCCGCGCTGAAAGCGATCGTCGCAGAAAGCCCGGTGCCGATCGTCGCGGACATCCATTTCCACTACAAGCGCGCGATCGAGGCGGCCGAGGCGGGGGCGGCCTGTCTGCGGATCAACCCCGGCAACATCGGCGATGCCCGCCGGGTGGCCGAAGTGGTGCGCGCGGCCAAGGATCACGGCTGTTCGATCCGCATCGGGGTGAACGCGGGCTCCCTCGAGAAGCACCTTCTGGACAAGTACGGTGAGCCTTGCCCGGATGCGATGGTGGAATCCGGGCTGGATCACATCAAGCTGTTGCAGGACAACGATTTTCACGAGTTCAAGATTTCGGTGAAGGCGTCTGACGTCTTCATGGCGGCGGCGGCCTACCAGCAACTCGCCGGGGTCACCGATGCGCCGATCCACCTTGGCATCACCGAGGCGGGGGGGCTGGTGTCGGGCACGGTCAAGTCCGCCATCGGGCTGGGCAGCCTGCTGTGGTTCGGGATCGGCGATACGATCCGGGTGTCACTGTCCGCCGATCCGGTGGAAGAGGTGAAGGTGGGGTTCGAAATCCTGAAATCGCTGGGCTTGCGGCACCGGGGTGTCACGATCATCAGTTGCCCCTCCTGCGCGCGGCAGGGGTTCGACGTGATCAGGACCGTGACCGCGCTGGAGGAGCGCCTGGCCCATATCACCACGTCGATGAGCCTTTCCATCATCGGCTGCGTGGTCAACGGGCCGGGGGAGGCGCTGATGACCGACATCGGCTTTACCGGCGGCGGAGCAGGCAAGGGGATGGTCTACCTGGCAGGCAAGCAGGACCACACGCTGTCGAACGACCGGATGGTCGAGCATATCGTCGAACTGGTCGAGGCGAAGGCGGCCGAGATCGAGGCGGCAGAAAAGCTCGCGGCGGAGTAGCGGGTCGCTCGTCGAGCACTTCGTGCACTCCTCGCTTGGGTCACAACGAGTGCACGGAGTGCTCGAGGAGTGTTGCGGGAGTCAGTCCTCGCCCAGAGCGGCGGCGAGATGGTCGATGAAGGCGCGCAGGCGGGCGGTGACGGACTGGGCCGACGGATAGACGAAGTAGATCGCCTTGCGGGGCGTCGACCACTCCGGCAACACCCGCACCAGCCGCCCTGCCGCAATGTCGGGCCGGGCGACGATGCCGGGCAGGGCGGCGATGCCCGCCCCCGCCACCACCGCGTCGCGCACTGCCAGATGGGAGCCAAGCCGCAGCGGCGGATCATGCGGCACCATCAGTTCCTCGCGCCCGTTCTGCAGCGGCAACCCACCGGGCCAGGGCGCGGCGAGGCCGACGAAATCGAAGCGCTTGAGGTCGTCGGGATGGTGCAGGGTCTCCAACCCCCGCAGGTCCGGCGCGGCGGTCAGCATGGCCTGGCCGTGCAGGAGGCGGCGGGCGACCTGGCTCGAGTCCTCCAGCGGGCCAAAGCGGATGCAGCCGTCGAAGCCCTCCTCCAGGAGGTCCGGCGCGCGGTCAAGGAAGTGGATCTCGAGCGTCACGAGGGGCTGGGCCTTGCGGAAGTCGGCCGCGATGGCACCGAGCATCAGGTTCCCGAAGGACTGCGGCACGGCAAGCCGCAGATGCCCGCGCGGCTGGCCACCGGATTCGCCGATGGCGCGGCGGATATCCTCGGCGTCGCCAAGCAGCCGGTCGGCGCGGGCGGCAAGAACCTCGCCCTCCTGCGTGGCGCGAAGGGTGCGGGTGCTGCGTTCGATCAGCCGCACGCCAAGGTGGGCTTCCAGATTGGCGACGCGTTTCGACAGCGTGGATTTCGGCACGCGCAGGGCCAGGGCCGCGGCGGAGAATGACCCCTCCCGCAGGACGGAGCGGAAGCCGCGCAGGGCGGTGAGGTCGAGATCATTGTCCATGTTTCGGGACGCACCTTGCAAGAATGAGTGTCTGGTCCAGTATCCTGGATGATGTATCTCTGCACAAGACATTGTCGAAGGACGACTTGGATGACGGAAATCCCGGAAATGCCGCCAGGCCTGGCGGTGACGGCGGCTGTGCTGGGTCTGGCGTCGATGACGATCATGGCGAATGCCACGGTCGCCTCATCGCTGCCGGGCCTGCGCGCGCATTATGCCGATCTGCCGCATATCGACACGCTGGCCGGGTTGATCGTCACGCTGCCCTCGCTTGCCATCGTGCTGAGCGCGGGCGTGATGGGGTTGCTCATCGACCGCTGGGACCGCCAGAAACTGCTGCTGCTCACGGCGGCGCTTTACGCCATTGGCGGGACCTCCGGGCTGTGGACCGAAAGCCTATGGGCGATGCTGGTTGGCCGGCTGGCGCTGGGGCTGGGCGTGGCGGGGACGATGAACCTGGGCATGACCTGGGCGAGCGACCTGTGGGAGGGCCCGGCGCGGGCGCGGTTTCTGGGCATGCAGGGCGCGGCGATATCGGCGGCCGGGATCGTCTTCATGCTGCTTGGCGGCCTTCTGGCCAGCTACCACTGGCGCGGGGCCTTCGCGGTCTACGGGTTGATCGTGCCGATTGCGGTGCTGGCCTGGCTGGTTCTTGGCCCACACTCCCGCCGCATCGCGGCCGAGCGTGACCGGCCAAAGCCGGTGCAATCCACTGCCGACCGGTTCCCCTGGGCAGCCTACGCCTTCATCGCACCCTTGGCGTTCCTGTTCCAGGTCGCCTTCTACGTCACCCCGACGCGGCTGCCGTTCCACCTTGAGGCGCTGGGGACGACGAGCCCCCTTGTCGTCGGCGCGCTAATGGCGGCGCTGGTTGCCGTGTCAGCCCCGGTGTCGCTGATGTATGGGCGGATCCGGCAGAAACTGTCGGCAATGACGATCTTCGGCCTGTCCTTCGTGCTGATCGGGGCGGGGTTTCTGGCCCATGCAACGGCAAGCGACTGGCATGGCGTGCTGATCGGCTCGCTGATCGCAGGGCTGGGGATGGGGATATCGATGCCGAACTACACGACCTGGTTCATGGCGCGGGTGCCATCGACGATGCGGGGGCGGGCGGCAGGGTTGCTGACGACCGCGTTCTTCCTTGGACAGTTTGCCTCGCCACTGGTGTCGGCCCCGCTGGTGGCTGTCTTCGGCCTCGCAGGCACCTTCGCGGCGGTTGGCGGGGCGCTGATCCTACTTGGGGCCGGGCTTTGGGCGCTGCATGCTGTCCGGCCCGAGCCGGTTCTGGTGGAGGCCCGTTAGACCGTCGCCCTGGGTCAGCCGTCGGAGCGGACCTCGTCCACCATGCCGCGCATCGCATCCAGGGGGACATAGCCGCGCACCATCATGTCCTTCATCACGAAGGTCGGGGTGCCCGAGATCTCCATCCTGGTCGCAAGCTCATGGTTGGCCTTGATCACGGTCATCACCTCGGGCGCGGTCATCCGCGCGAGGATCGGCTGCGGGTCATGGCCAAGGTCGCTGGCAAGCCGGGCGAGGGTTTCCATCGTTGGTTCACCGCGCAGGGCAATCAGGGCGTCCCGGGCGGCCTTGTAGTTGGCGTCCCCGTGCAATTGATGGACCGCGATGGCAAACTGCGACGACAAGAGCGAGGCTTCGCCAAGGATCGGGAACTCCTTGACGACAAAGCGGATGTTGCCGTCCGATTTCACCAGCTCTTCGACTTCGGAATAGGCCTTGCGGCAATAGCCGCAGCGGTAGTCCATGAACTCGACCAGAACGACGTCGCCCTCGGGGTTTCCGCCCACCCAGTCGGTCGGGCTGGCAAAGATCGCGTCGGCATTGTCCGCCAGCATCTTCAGGTCGCGCGCGGCGGCGGTCTGCTCATCGCGCGCCTGCAGGATGTCCATGGCCTCGATCAGGACCTCGGGGTTTTCCAGAAGGTAGGCGCGGACCTCGGCCCGAAAGGCATCGCGTTCGGCCTGGGTCATCGCGGGCGTTTCCGCGAAGGCGGGGAAGGCGGCCGGGACCGAGACAAGGCTGGTCGCAAGGAAAAGGGCTGCAAGACGGCGCATGGAAGGTTCCTCTCGGGTTTCCGCGACGGTTGCGGCGGCGCGGCAATGGTAAGGGGGCGTCGTGGGCAAGATCAAGGTCTGCTCCGGCGTCTTCGCCCTTTTGTGATGGATGCCAGCGTTTGGCTGCGCTGGGGTTTGCCTTTTTGCACCCGACCGGGGATAAGGCCTGCCATGAAGAGCGTCCTGCATCTTGTCCGGCTTGTGCTGTTTGGTCTCACGTTGGCCGGGCCAGCGGCAGCCGACGGTCTGTCGGCGCTGGCGCGGTTGGTGCCTGAGGGTTCTGGTCTGGCGCAAGACACCGGCAGGCTGGAGTTGCGGCTGGCGATCAGCCAACCGGTGCCCTGGCGACTGCGGTTTCTGGACAGCCCGCCGCGGCTGGTGATCGACGCGCGCGAAATCGACTGGACCGGAATCGCCGGCCTGCCGGTTCCCGCCCCGGCGGTCGCGTTGCGGGCGGGCAGTTTTCGCCCCGGATGGTCTCGCCTTGTGCTGGAGCTGGACGGGCCGCAAAGGATCGTGAGTTCCGAGATGGTGACGGGGCCGGAGAGTGCCGTCATCCGGGTCAGCCTTGCGCCCACCGATGCGGCAAGTTTTGCCACCGAGGCCGCGCGTGCCGATCTGCCGGATTGGGCGGCCCCGGACCCGGCGCAGATCATGGCCCCCTTGCCTGAAGGCGCGGGCCCGATCGTCGTAGTGCTTGACCCCGGCCACGGCGGCATCGACCCAGGGGCCGAGCGGAACGGCGAGTCCGAGGCCGCGCTGATGCTGACCTTCGCGCGCGAATTGAAAGAGGTTCTCTTGCGGGATGGGCGCTTTGCCGTGGTGATGACCCGGGATGAAGACATCTTTGTGCCGCTGGAAACCCGGACCTCTGTCGCGCGGGATGCGGGCGCGGACATCTTCCTTTCGCTGCACGCCGACGCGCTGGCCGAAGGCGAGGCGCAGGGAGCCACGCTTTACACCCTTGCCGATGAGGCGACCGACGCCGCCAGCGCCGCCCTTGCCGAGCGCCACGACCGCGATGACCTGTTGGCCGGCGTGGACCTGAGCGAACAGGATGACGTTGTGGCCGAAGTGCTGATGGACATGGCGCGGACCGAAACCGCCCCGCGCACTGACCGATTGGCCGCCGCCGTCGTAGGGGCGATCAAGGCAGCAGAGATCCGGATGCACCGGCATCCGCTCCAGACCGGCGGATTCTCGGTCCTGAAATCGCCTGACATTCCGTCCGTCCTGCTGGAGCTTGGGTTCATGTCCTCCGAGAGGGACTACACCCGCCTGGTCGACCCGGCCTGGCGGGCCCGCATGGCCGAGGCGATCCGTGTGGCACTGGTGGCCTGGGACACCGAGGAGACCGCATTGCGCAACCTCTCCGACGAGTAGACCACCGTCGCGAAACCCCGCCGCAATGACCAAACGTGATCGGCCAAGGTTTTGACGAGGCGGCGCGTCTGGTATAGTGCAGGGGTTCGGGCAACGGGAGTTTTGGGTGCTTCGCTTCATCGGGTCGGTTTTGGGCGGCATATTCTCGGCGGTGACGCTGGGGCTGATTTTTGCCGCGCTGACGCTGGGTGGCATTTTCTTCATGTATTCCCGCGACTTGCCCAGTCATGAGAACCTGGCCCAATACACTCCCGCCACGATCAGCCGGATCTATTCCGGCGAAGGGCGGATCATTGACGAATTTGCCCAGGAACGCCGCCTGTTCGTTGCATCCGAGGATATTCCCGATCTTGTGAAGCACGCCTTCATCAGCGCCGAGGACAAGAATTTCTATCAGCACCACGGCTATGACACCCGCGGCATGGTCGCCGCCGTGATCGAGGCCGTGCAAAGTCGTGGCGAAAGCATGCGCGGGGCCTCGACCATCACGCAACAGGTGATGAAGAACTTCCTTCTGGACGGCAGCCGGTCGGTGGAACGGAAGATCAAGGAGATCATCCTGGCCACCCGGCTTGAGGCGACGCTGTCCAAGGAAAAGATCCTTGAGCTCTATCTGAACGAGATCTTTCTGGGGAAGAACTCCTACGGTGTCGCTGCTGCGGCGCAGACCTATTTCAACAAGCCGCTGACCGCACTCGCCCCGCATGAGGCGGCGATGCTGGCCGCGATGCCGCAGGCGCCGGGCCGCTATGATCCGGTGACCGCGAAGGAACGCGTGACCGAACGGCGCAATTACGTGCTTCGCGAGATGTGGCAGAACGGCTACATCGAAGAGGCGACCTACCTGATCGAGAAGGATGAGCCGCTCCGCTCGGTCCAGAACGGGGACTTCGAGGCGTTCCGCGAAGCCTTGCCGCCGCGCGACTACTTCACCGATGAGATCCGTCGCCAACTGTCCGGCACCTTTGGTGAGGACGAGTTCTTTTCCGGTGGTCTGACGATCCGGGCGACGGTGGACCCGGACATGCAGGAAGCCGCTGCGGCAGCGCTGCGTGAAGGACTGGAGAAGTTCGACCGCAACCTTGGTGTCTGGCGCGGCACCGGCAAGCTGCTGCCGGTCGAAGCGCTGACCTCGGACACCACTTGGCGTGAGGCGCTGGCAGCGCTTGAGGTGCCGCGCGACATTCCGACCTGGTTCCCCGCCGTGGTGCTTGAAGTGGGCGAAGCGGATGCCCGGATCGGCATCGAAGGCGTGATGGATGACGAAGACGGCCATTTCATCCCGGCCGAAGACGTGACCTGGGCCCGCAAGCAGCTTGAGGGCGGCGAGCTTGGCCGCAAGGCGCAGGTTGCGGGTGACCTGCTGGCCGTGGGCGAGGTGGTTCTGGTCCGGGCGGTGACGAATGACGACGGCACCTTCCGGCGCTGGTCCCTGCGTCAGGTGCCCGAAGTGCAGGGCGCGTTCATGGCGATGGACGTGAACACCGGGCGAGTGCTGGCCATGCAGGGCGGGTTCAGCTATCAGGACTCGGTCTTCAACCGCACGACGCAAGCCACGCGGCAGCCCGGGTCAAGCTTCAAGCCCTTCGTCTATGCGGCGGCCCTCGACAGCGGTTTCACCCCCGCGACCATCGTCGTCGACGCCCCGATCGAGATCGACACGCCGCAGGGTCTCTGGACGCCGAAGAACGCCTCGAACCGGTTTTACGGGCCCACGCCGCTGCGTACCGGGATCGAGCAGAGCCGGAACCTGATGACCGTGCGGATCGCGCAGGAAATCGGCATGCCGACGGTGGCAGGCTACGCCGAGCGCTTCGGGGTCTATGACCGGATGGGGCCCTTCCTCGCCAATGCGCTTGGCGCGCAGGAAACCACGCTCTTCAAGATGGTCGCGGCTTACGCGATGTTCGCCAATGGCGGTGAACGGGTGGAGCCGACGCTGGTTGACCGGGTCCAGGACCGCTTTGGCAAGACCGTCTACCGACACGATCAGCGGGTCTGCGAGAACTGCACGGCCGCCGATCTGCCTGCGGGGCAGGGAGTCAGCATCGACAGCAACCGCGAACGGGTGATGAACGCGATCACCGCCTATCAGCTGACCAGCATGATGGAGGGTGTGGTGCAGCGCGGCTCGGCCAGCCGTCTGGACCTGCCGGTGCCGATTGCGGGCAAGACCGGCACGACCAACGACGCCAAGGACGTGTGGTTCGTCGGCTATTCGTCGAACATCGTGGCCGGCTGCTACATCGGCTATGATCAGCCGCGCACGCTGGGCGAAAGCGCCTTTGGCGGCACGCTTTGCGTTCCGGTGTTCCAGGACTTCATGGAAGAGGCCGTCGAAAAGTACGGAGGTGGCCAGTTTGCCGTCCCGCCCGGCGGTTATTTCATCAATATCGACCGCTTTACCGGCCAGCAACTGCCGCCCGACGCGACCGGCGAAAACGTGGTTGCCGAATACTTCCGCGAGGGCGAAGAGCCGATCTTTGGTCTGGGCGCCATGGTGGATGGCGGCTTTGCCATGGGGTCGAACCTGCCTCTCTTTGCCTATGGCGAAGGCCAGGTCGACGATGGCACCACGATCACCAACTCGGACGGCGAAACCGTCGTCGTGCCGAAAAAGGCGGATTTCGGCACTGTCTCATCTGGTGGACTTTACTGACAAGACTGCCTGTGCCCGGCCCCGCACCCTTGCCGATGCGGGACCTTGGCGCTATCACGCCCGCTGAAACGATCTCAGGGACCAGCCCGACATGCGCGCCGAAACGCAAGCCAACATCGAAGCGATCCAGAAATCGCGGAAGCTTCTGGCCCAGCGGATGGACCTGGAAACCGCGCCGCATCGGCTTGAGGAGTTCGACGCGCTGATCGAATCCCCGGATCTCTGGAACGACCCGGCCAAGGCGCAAAAGCTGATGCGGGAACGCCAGGCTCTGATCGATGCGCTGTCCACCTACAAGCTGATCGACGGCGGCCTGAACGACAACGTCGAACTGATCGAGATGGGCGAAGCCGAGGGCGACGACGAAATCGTGCGCGAGGCCGAGGCCGCGCTGGAAGCGCTGGCCACGCTTGCCGCCGCCAAGGAGCTTGAGGCGCTTCTGGACGGTGAGGCGGACGGAAACGACACCTTTCTGGAGATCAACGCCGGGGCAGGCGGCACTGAAAGCTGCGACTGGGCCTCCATGCTGGCGCGGATGTATGTCCGCTGGGCGGAAAAGCGTGGCTTCACGGTCGAGCTTCAGTCGGAAACCGAAGGTGAAGGCGCGGGCATCAAGTCCGCCAGCTACAAGATCAGCGGCAAGAATGCCTATGGCTGGCTGAAGTCCGAGGCGGGCGTTCACCGCCTTGTCCGCATCAGCCCCTACGACAGCGCCGCCCGTCGCCATACCTCTTTCAGCTCGGTCTGGGTCTACCCGGTCGTCGATGACAACATCGAGATCGAGGTGCAGGACAAGGACATCCGCATCGACACCTACCGGTCGTCGGGCGCGGGCGGCCAGCACGTCAACAAGACCGACTCGGCCGTGCGGATCACGCACTTTCCGTCCGGGATCGTGGTCACCTCCTCGCTCAAATCGCAGCACCAGAACCGCGACATCGCGATGAAGGCCCTGAAGTCCCGCTTGTATCAGCAGGAACTGGACAAGCGGAATGCCGCAATCAACGAGGCGCATGAAAGCAAGGGCGATGCTGGCTGGGGCAACCAGATCCGGTCCTACGTCCTGCAGCCCTACCAGATGGTCAAGGACCTGCGCACCGGGTTCGAGACTTCGGACACCGCAGGAACGCTGGACGGTGACCTCGACGGCTTCATGTCCGCCACGCTGGCCATGCAAGCCAGCGGCAAGAAGCGCGCCGATTTCGCGGACGTAGACTGAGCGGTCCGGCACGAAGCGGCTGCTGGGCGTCCGCAAACTTCTTGCCTGTTTGGCCGGGGACTGCGTAACCTTGCGGCATGAGCGTGATGCACCCGCCTGCCGTGCCGGAGATCAACGAGGTCGATCTGTCTGACCTGCGTGCCAGCCTTGCGCTTGGCTGGCAGAATTACCGGCGTGCGCCGGTGTTCGGGCTGGCCTTCGCGGCGGTCTATGTGCTTGGCGGCTGGCTGATCTTCTGGGCGATGACCACCAAGGGCCAGATCTGGTGGACGCTTCCCGCCGGGGCGGGCTTTCCGATCCTCGGGCCCTTCATCGCCTGCGGGTTCTACGAAATTTCGCGGCGGATCGAAGCTGGCGAGCCATTGAAGCCCGGCAGCATCTTCGGCGTGATCTGGCGGCAGAAGGATCGGCAGATTCCGTCGATCGCCGCTGTCATCGTGGTGTTCTTCCTGTTCTGGAACTTCCTTGCTCACATGATATTCGCGCTGTTTCTGGGCAATGCTACGATGACCAACGTATCGTCCTCGCTTGCCGTCTTCACCACGCCCGAAGGGATGGTGATGCTGGTCGTGGGCAGCATCGTCGGGGCGGTGTTTGCGGGTCTGCTGTTCAGCCTTACGGTCGTAAGCCTGCCGATGCTTCTCGACCGCGATGTGGATTTCGTGACCGCGATGCTGACCAGTCTGGCACTGGTGCGGGAAAATCCGGTGGTGATGCTCGGGTGGGGCGGGTTGATCGGGGTGGCGCTCTTTCTGGGGATGGTGCCGGGGTTTGCCGGGCTGTTCCTGGTGCTGCCGCTCTTCGGGCACGCAAGCTGGCACCTCTACCGCCGCGCGATCACCTGAGCTTGGCGGCGCGGCCCGAAAACAGTGCCAGCGCCGCAGCCAGACCGGCCAGGCAGGCTGCAATCAGCGCGACCCATGCGAAGGCGGCCGAGGTTGCGGCGAGGTGGGCCGCATCCCCGCCCGGGCTGGCAAAACCGGGGCCATCCGGGCCATAGGCGGCAGCGGCCACCCGTCCCAGTAGGGCGACTGCCATCAGCCCCGCCACCCGCGCCACCGCGTTGTTGATGCCGGATGCGGCGCCCTGCTCGTCATCGCCGGCGCCCTGCATGACGGCGGCGGTCAGCGGGGCAACCACAAGGCCAAGCCCGGCCCCCGCCAGCACCATCAGCGGCACGATCCGGCCCCAGAAGTCGCCCCCCGTGGCGAAGACCGAAAGCCCGCCATAGGCCAGCGCCACCAGTGCCGCCCCCAGAGCCATCAGCGGCCCCGGGCCGAAGCGGTCCGCCCAGCGGCCCGCCGGGGCGGACAGGACGCCGATCAGCAGCGAGATCGGCAGGAACGCCGCCGTAACCTCCAGCGCCGTCACCCCCCAGGCCGAGACGGCGGTCATCGGCAGGTAGAACATCACGCCGTTCAGCGCGAAATACAGCGCCAGGGTAACCAGATTCGCCACGGCGAAGACCCGGTTGCGGAACAGGCCCAGCCGAACCATCGGGGCAGGGGCGCTTGCCTCCCAGGCGACGAAGGCGCCCAGCGTGACCCCCGTGGCCAGCCAGGGGCCGATCCCCGCCCCGGCATCGGTGAGGACAAAGGCCAGCAGCGCCAGTCCCGCCGAGGCGAGGATTGCGCCCACGACGTCGATCTGCACTCCCGGACGACCGCGGTCCCCCGGCGTGCGTCCCCGCACCAGCGCCAACGCCGCCAGCCCCAGCGGCAGGTTCAGCGCGAAGATCAGCCGCCAGCCGAACTCACCGCCCCAGGTGACCAGCATCCCGCCCAGGACCGGCCCGAGAGCCGTCGTCATGGTTGAGGCGGCGGCCCAGAGGCCAAGCGCACGGCCGCGCTCCTCGCGTGGGTAGGCGCGCGACACCAGCGCCATTGACCCCGGCACCATCAGTGCGGCGCCGACCCCCTTCACCGCCCGCGCCGCGATCATCAGCTCTGGCGTCATCGCGAAGGCGCAGGCGATCGAGGCCGCCACGAAGACCAGGATCCCCAACGCAAACACCCGCGCGATGCCGAAACGGTCGCCAGCCGCCCCCCCGGTCAGCACCAGCGCCGACAGCGTGAGAAGATAGGCCGCGTTGACCCACTGCGCCTCGGCCAGCGTCGCCCCGAGCGAGGCCCGCATCGCCGGCATCGCGATCGAGGTGACGGAACTGTCGATGAAGCCCATAGACGACGCGAGAATCGCCGCCCAAAGCAGCCTTTTCCGGTCCCCGGCGGCACAAAATGAAACGGGCACCAGGGTCGTGTCCCCAGGTGCCCGCGAAACCGTCATTTCCGGTCAGATCAGCTGGCGTCGCCTGCCGCCGGGGCCGGTGTGTCCAGCCGCATCGAAGATGGCACTCCGGGAGCACGTCCCGTCGCAAGCGGGTCTTCCTGCCGCTGGACCGAGCCTTCGAAATGCGCACCGCTTTCGATAGCGATGGTCTTGTGGATGATGTCGCCCTCAACCCGAGCGGTAGAGGTGAGGCGGACCTTCAGGCCCCGCACCCGGCCAATCACGCGACCGTTCACGACGATGTCGTCGGCCACGATCTCGCCGCGGATGGTGGCGCTTTCGCCCACCGTCAGAAGATGCGCGCGGATGTCGCCCTCAACAGTGCCTTCCACCTGGATGTCACCGGTGGTGCGCAGATTGCCCACCACTGTCAGATCCGACGACAGCACGGAGACCGCAGCCTTGCCCTTGGGCGCCGAAGGGGTGAAATCCATGCTGGGTTTGGTCATCGGTGCCTCCGGGGCTTTCGGCTTCTCGACCTCGGCCTTGGGGCCCGGCTCGTTGATGCGGCTTTTAGAAAACATTGTTCGCTGCCTTTATGAAGGTCATCGGGTTCACGGCAGAGCCGTCGAGGCGGACCTCGTAGTGGAGATGTGTGCCGGTGGACCGACCCGAGTTGCCCATATCACCGATCCGGTCGCCGCGCGATACCCTTTGTCCCACCTCTACCCGGATCTGGCTGAGGTGAGCATAGCGTGTCTCCACGCCGAAATCATGCTGGATCTTCACCAGGCGGCCATAGCCGCTGTCCCAGCCCGCGTGGGTGATCACCCCATCCGCCGTGGAAAAGACCGGAGTGCCATAGGCCCCGGCCATGTCGGTGCCTTCGTGCATCCGGTTGCCGGCACCCTTCGGGTCGTTGCGATAGCCAAAGCCGGATGTCCAGCGGAAGCTGTCCTTGACCGGCATCGCAAAAGGCAGCTTGAAGGCGGCAATCCGGTAGAGGTTCATCCGGTCAAGACCACCCAGGATCGCGTTCGCACGCAACTCTTCCGGGGACAGCGCCCCGCCCGAGGTCGACATCGATATCGGGGTCAGCGGTCCGCCCTGGCCGGAATAGCCGTCCCGCACCGCATCAAGAAGGTCGTCCGGTGACATCCCGGCTTGACGGAACATGTTGTCCAGCGGCTCCATCGAGATGGTCACCGCTTCTTCCAGCTTGGCGAAGATCAGATCGTTGCGCTGTTCCACCATGCGCTTGGCATCGGCGATCTCGCGGGTTTCCTCACGTGCGGCCTCGGCCTCGGCCAACATGAAGTCGCGCTGTTCGGCGGTCAGACCAAGCGCGTCGGTCAATATTTCCAGAGTTGCGAGCGCATCCCGGGCGCGGCCCATTTCCGTGGCGCCGCCGGATTGTTCGTTCAACGCAAGCGTCACGCGATCCGCCTCGCCCCGCGCCTCGTCACGTTCCTTGATCGTGCGGCGCAGTGTCTCCTGGATCGCCTCGACCCCGGTTTCAAGTTCGCGCCGCCGATCCTCGGATGCAAGAAGACGCTCCTGCATCTCGGACACCTGGGCAAGGGCGATGTTGAAACGGTCCTGCGCACGGGCAGCCTCGTCAGCCCGCAGGTCACGGTCGGATGACAGGGTGTTCAGGCGTTCTTCGTACAGGGCTTGCTGACGGACCGACTGTTCGCGGGCGGACCCGGCACCGATGCTGTCCATCATGATCAGCGCAGTGGCGACGATCGTCCAGGCCAGCGCCAGGGTGCCGCCAGCCAGCGCAATGATCTGGGTGCCCGAACGCAGGCGGATGAATCGCGTATCGGTATCGGACTTCAGGAACAGGCGCTGTTCGGGAAAATTCCGTTCCAGGCTTTGATGAAACCGATAGGCGAGGCGATTCAGCACGGGCTTTTCATCCGGATCTTGGCCTTAGGTAAGGTAGCTGGGGCCAAGCGGACCGCAGCTCTCGGGTTTCGCCTGCTTAGCCACCCCGTTTCATTGTCGCAACATTTTTGACCTGAGGGCGGGTTTTCCCGCGTGACAGGGCCTGTTGATCGGCAAGAAGTCGCCGATCAGTCAAGATTTTCGGTGAGCGGCCAATAAAAATCGGGTGGAAGCCCCGCTTCCGCGCGCTTTTCCGTGTTGAAGGGCGGTTTGAGCGTGCTGTGGAAGTAGGTCCGCACGAGAGTGTGGAACACATCCTTCGGATCGCTGCCGGCGCGACCGCAGAGCCAGTTGAACCATTTCGAGCCATAGGCGACATGGGCGACTTCCTCGCCGTAGATCACTTCAAGTGCGGCGACGGCGCCACTGTCACCGGCCTTGCGGAAGACCTCGATCATGCCGGGCGTCACATCCAGACCGCGCGCCTCCAGCACCATGGGGACGACGGCAAGGCGCCCCAGAAGGTCACCGGCCGTATCTTCGGCCGCACGCCACATGCCGGCATGGGCGGGAAGGTCACCGTAATGGCTTCCCAGCGCTTCAAGGCAGTCCGAGATCAGGTTGAAGTGTTTGGCCTCCTCATCCGCCGCCTTGACCCAATCGTCATAAAAGCCTGGCGGCATCGGATGATCGGTGAAGCGTGCGATGATGTCCCAATGCAGGTCGACCGCGTTCAGTTCGATATGCGCGACGGCATGGAGAAGCGCGATACGGCCCTGCGGGCTGCCGGGTCGGCGGCGTGGCACGTCCCTTGGGTCCAGCAGTTCCGGCCTTGCGGGACGCGCGGGGGCATCCGGCGGGTGGGCCTGTCCGATGGCCAGGGGCGCCCCCGCAGCGCGAGCGGCGAACCAGGTGGCGGCATGGGCCCGGCCAAGCGCGGCCTTGGCGCGCCCATCGCCCGTGGTCAGGACTTCTACCGCCATCTCTGCCAGCGTCGCCATATCCGCCTTCCCCTGCCTTGGTCCAACCGTGCGCCGGGTCCGTGCCAACCGAGGACAGGTGTTAAGATTTCCTGAAAGCCACCCGGAAGCGGTTGATTTCATTGCGGGCGAACAGATGCCCGGCCCGGGACAGGCTATAGCGCTTTCACGGCGGCCAGCACCTCATCGGCGTGGCCCTTGACGCTGACCTTGTTCCAGACCCGCGCCACCATGCCCGCGCCGTCGATCAGGACCGTCGTCCGTTCGATCCCCATGTAGGTCTTGCCATACATGCTTTTTTCCAGCCACACGCCATAGTCCTCACAGGTCGTGCCGCCCTCGTCCGAAGCGAGGATGATCGAAAGCCCGTGTTTCTTGGAGAATTTGTCGTGGCTCTTGACGCTGTCCTTCGAGATGCCGATCACGGTGGCCCCTGCGGTGGTGAACTCGGCGAGGCGGGCGTCGAAGTCCTGCGCCTCCAGGGTACAGCCGGGCGTGTCATCCTTTGGGTAGAAGTAAAGCACCACCTTTCCGGGCCGCAGCGTGGACAGGGTCACGCTGGTGCCGCCATCGCGCGGCAGGGTGAAATCGGGGGCGGGCGATCCTGTGGACAACATGCGCGGCTCCTTGCCTTGTCAGCAGATGTGATTTTGGTTCTAATTGTCTTCGGATAAAGATAAAGGCAAGGGAAACTCTTGCCGGGCGATGGTTCGGCGACGGACCCAGACGCAGACTGGCGCAGGCGATCAGCGGGGCACGCACAGGACGATGCAGGACGACGCGGCGGGTCAGGAGGTTGCGACCAAGCCCGACGATCCATCGTTGCGCAAGTCCGCTGTCGCTGTGGAGCCCGCCATTCC
>JANPJZ010000347.1:0-7051 GCA_031425795.1 Rhodobacter sp.
CAGAGTATCTGCGGCCATCCCAACTTCAAACTCGGCCCAGATCGCCACCCGGCGCTTCGCTGGAGGGATGATCAGACTGTCGATATAGCCGTCCAGTGACAGGAACCGGCCACCCTTGCTTTTGACATGAGCGATGAAGTCATGCAGCACCTGGGCCTGCTGGCCAATGATGCGTGGATGGAGCAGGACGACAAAAGGCCGGCCCTGCGCGGCATGCGACTCATAGGCCCGTGTCAGGAAATCCAGGCTCGTCGCGCCATCCAGACCGGAAGCGTGGAAAATGTCATAGTCGGAGACCAGAAGGTTCTCAAACTCTGAAACGGCGACTTCAAGGAGTCTTCGATTATTGGGCCAGGGGCTCTTGTCCGAGCTGTCGAACAGAAATCCCAAGCGCTCCACCTCGGTCATCACCAGGTCATCATAGTGAAGGAACGGGGCGCGAAAGGCGGTAACCGGCACCCCCGCAATGTCCTCCAACACCAGTTTCGCCAATTCGAGATCAAGCTGGACCTGCCGCTTGCCGATTGTCGTCAGGTCATCATGGGAAAAGCTGTGGGACCCTATCGTGTGCCCCTCTTCCGCCAGACGACGCAGCAGTTCCGGATGCTTCTTGGCGTATTCCCCAGTCCAGAAATAAGTGGCCGGCACATCGAGACGCAGCGCTGCGATCGCTTCTGCGTCGCCCTCGTACTCTGTGTCAAATGTCAGAAGAACATCGCCGCCTGCGGCGAGCGGGGTTTGAGCAAGGACTTGGAAGCAGGGTGCAAGCGATGCCAGCGTCAGAAGACAAAGGATGCTTAATCTTCGCACTCCGGCAGACAGCTTCCACCGCATTTTGGGCGCCATAGCCACGGATCAAAGTCCCTTCATCTGGGGTTTCAGGTCTTGCGGAAAGCCCAAACTCAAAGACCGGCCCCCGGCAAGCCAGCGCATCCGGGGTAACCGAGCCCGTCACAACGTCTTGTACCTTGGGCTGGTTCCCCTGGCGGAAACGCATTTCCGCGTTCCAGTGAAGCAGCAGGTCAGACGCTTACGCCGAAGACCCAGCCAACCCCTGCCGTGATGGCCATCGCGGCGGCCCCCCAGAACAACACGCGTGCTGTGGCAGGCAAAAGCGGCGCGCCCCCTGCCCTCGCCCCTATTGCTCCCAGGGCGGCCAGACTGATCAGCGTCGTGACGACGACAGTCGGGATCACTTGTCCCATCGGAGCCAGCATCGCTGCAGCAAGCGGAACGGTGGCCGCCACTGTGAAGGTCACCCCCGAGGCGAAGGCGGCCTGCAGAGGATTGGCGGTGTGTACTTCCGAGAGGCCAAGCTCGTCCCTGGTATGGGCGGCAAGCGCATCCTTGGTCGTCAACTCTCGCGCCACCAACGCAGCCGTCGCCGGAGAAAGGCCGCGAGACTCGTAGATCGATGCCAGTTCCTCCTCCTCCGCCTCGGGTGTGTCGATCAGCGCCTTGCTTTCGCGGGCCACGTCGGCACGTTCGACATCGGATTGCGAGCTGACGGAGACATACTCTCCTGCCGCCATCGACATGGCGCCGGCAGCAAGGCCTGCCGCACCTGCAACCAGCACGGCGGTGGGGCTTGGATCCGCGGCGGCGACACCGACGATAAGGGACGAGACCGAGACGATCCCGTCATTCGCGCCAAGGACCGCCGCGCGCAGCCAGCCTGCCCGGTCGACGTAATGCAGTTCCTTGTGGGCAGAGGTGTAAGCGAGTGCCATTTGGATATGTCCTGATAAGGGTCCTGCGATTGCTCAGACAAGCCTTTCAAGGGCCGATGCTGATCCGCCCGGCCTAACGCCGCCAGATCACGGCATTTTCATGCCGCAGGATCAATTGCTGCATGGATTCGAACGACTGCACAACAAAGTCTGCAAAGGCGCCGGCTGCGGGGTTCGTGGTCAGGCCTGGGCGCCGTAAAATGCCCAGGTTTCTTTGGGGCTGTGGGATGTCGACAGGAAGAACGGCAAGGCGGTTGTGCTTGCGCTCTGCAAACCAGACGGAAAACGGTAGGATCGCAAGCGCATCGGTCTCGGACATGTAGTTGATCACGGACAGCAACGACCCACCAGAGTAGCGGATGTTCAAATCGACCGATCCCAACGAAGACCGGACGGCGAAGAGGTCCGCCAGAAGTGGCGAGCCGGGAAGAGGGGCGATCCAGGGAAAACGCCCCAGATCCCCGGTCGACACTCGCTTGCTGTGCTGCAGCGGATGGCCCACCCGGCAACAGGCCACGTTCCGCGCGGCAAGGATGGCGGTGAAGGAAAGCCCTTCTGGTTCCCCCGAAACTCCAAGAGGCACGACGCCAAGGTCAAGTTGATCTGCGCGCAGGCTATTGCCGACCTCGGACAGGTTGCCGTAGCTTTGCTGGAAATCGACGTCGGGGTGTTCGTTCTGGAACGAGGCGATGATCCGGCTGATCATCGCATCCATGAAAAACGGCACACCGCCCACCCGAACCATTCCCCGGGTTCCGCGCACAAGGCTTTGCACCGCTTCCGTCGCCCTGCGGCTTTCCAGCAGGATCCGGCGGCCATGCGTTGCCAGTTGCACCCCCAGAGGCGTGGCCTGCAAGGGGCGGCGGTCCCGGAGGAAGAGCGGTTTGCCGACCCGCGCCTCCAGCAGGGCCAGCGAGCGCGACATCGCCGGCTGCGATACGCCAAGCGCCTCCGCTCCCTTGCTGACGCTGCCGGCGTCGACCACGGCGGAAAGCTGGATCAGGTGCGTCTCGCTTAGCTTCATAACGCAATGGTATATAGATTTTCCATAAAGTCATCCGCCATCCCTCTCCTGGGCCCTAGGCTGCGAGAGAATCTGGGGGGATCGTGAGGGATGGACGGACGGGGCACCAGCTCTGGAGCAAGCGAGGTTTCGGCAGAGCTGCGCCGACGCCTTGCTGCCGGCCCGCCGGATCGCCTCGCCGAGGCGGTCAGTCAGATCATGGACCACGCGTTCCGGGTCCTTTCCACCCTGCGCCCATCCCCCGAGGAACTGGACGCCTTGGTGCAGTTTCTGACCGATGTCGGCTACGCGACCGACGCGCGACGGCAGGAGTGGGTCCTGCTGGTCGATGTATTCGGGCTTTCGGACGGTGTCTTTGACGGCGACCGCCGCGATGTTCAAGGCATCACGCCAGCGACGCTGCCTGGGCCATTCTACCGCGCTGATGCTCCCAGATTGCCTCTGGGTGCCAACCTCTGCCGCAATGGTGCGGGCGACCCCCTGAATGTGCAGGGGCAGGTCCTTGACCAGGACCAAAACCCGGTCGCCGGCGCCGAGGTCGAGGTCTGGCATGCCAATTCCGCCGGTAGATATGAGAACCAGGACCCCGACAATCAGCCAGAACACAATTTGCGCGGCCGATTTGTCGCCGATTCCGAGGGCCGCTTCCAGTTCAAGACCATACGCCCCGGTGGGTACTCGCTGCCGGATGATGGGCCGGTCGGCCGACTGGCCCGGCGGCTTGGGTTGTCATTGGACCGCCCTGCCCACATCCATTTTGCCGTCTCTGCCCCGGCGCACCGTCGTCTTGTGACCGCAATATTCGACGGTGCGGATCCTGCGATTGCGCGTGATGCGCTTTTTGCCGTGAAGCTTGGCCTGATAGGCGATTTCGGCACGGGAGACACCGCAACCCTGAATGTTGCCCTGGTCATTGAGCGGGACAACGCACCGCAAACAAATAGCCAAAAAGGATGACGCTAATGGCACTCGTCTCGGGTTACCACCATCTCACGATGAGCACGCATGGTGTGCAGGAAGACTATGACTTCTACACCAAGACGCTTGGTCTTTTCTCGGTCAAGCGGACAGTGCTGTTCGACGGCGTGCTGCCGGTCTATCACCTCTACTACGGCTCCAGGCACGGCGACGCCTCGACCATCATCACCACCTTCCCGTTCCAGAAGCCCGGCATCTTCGGTCGTCGCGGCACCAACCAGACCCGCACGATCATGCAGGCGATCCCGGTCGGGGCGGCGGATTACTGGGTAGACCGGCTGAACACGCATGGCATTCCGGCAGCGAAGGGCGAGCGTTTCGGCCTGACCCGCGTCATGTTCGCCCATCCCTGCGGCATTCCGCATGAGTTGGTGGAAAACCCCGACGACCCGCGCAAACCCATCGTGAACGAGGCGCAGGGCACTACGGCGCAGGTGTCGATCAAGGGCATCTACGGCGGTGCGGTTGCAGTCATGGACGCGAGCGCGATGGAGGAGTTCCTCGACATCGGGATGCAGTTCCGGCGCGAAGGCACCGACCCCGGCGGCAGCATGTGGGTGGTCCCGCAGAATGACGGGCTGCGCTCGGTGATCGAGATCATCGTCGACCGCGAGAGCCCGCAAGGCACCTGGACGCTGGCGGGGGGCACGGTCCACCACCTCGCGTTCAACACCGGCAACGAGGACAACCAGATCGCGCTGAAGGCCCGGCTGGAGGGCATGGGCTATACGGACGTGTCCGAGCAGAAGGACCGGATGTACTTTAAATCGATGTACATGCGCTCGCCAGGCGGGGCGATGTTCGAGCTCGCCTGGACCGTGCCCGAAGGCTGGGCCAAGGATGAACCCGCCGACGCCATCGGCCGCTCGCTGGTTTTCCCGCCGTGGTTCGCCGACCGTCAGGCCGAGATGGAAGCGGGCCTGGAGCCTGCGAACTTCTGATGCCGGGGGTCGCGGACATCCTCTTCACGGGCGCTGACCCGGCCAAGGCGAAGGTGCTGTGCATCTTCGTCCACGGTCGCGGCCAGTCGCCCGAGGAAATGGAGGAGGCGGTCATCCGTCGCCTGTCCGCGCCGGGCGTCGCCTTCGCCCTGCCTCGGGCGGAGGGGAAGTCATGGTACGCGGCCCGTGCCATCGATCCGCTGACCGAGGCCACCCGGGAGGAGCTTTCCGCGTCTCTGGACGGCCTCGCCACAGCGATCACCGATTTCCGCGCGAAGGCCCCCGGCATCCCCCTCGTCCTGGCCGGGTTCAGCCAGGGTGCCTGCCTTTCGCTGGAACATGCCTTCACCGGCCAAGCCTCTCCCGACGCTGTGATCGCCTTCACCGGCTGCCGCGTCGGCCAGCCTGCCGATGGCCGCCCGTCCGCACTGACGTCAGGCCTTCCGGTCTACCTCAGCGCCGGAAGTGCCGACCCGTGGATTCCCGTCCACGCGTTCTCCGAAGCCGCCGCAGACCTCGGCCAATCAGAAGCCGCACTCCGCTGCGACGTCTTCCCGGGCCGACCCCACAAAGTGTCCGACGCCGAGGTCGCCCTCCTCGATGCGGTTCTCCTCGACCTTGCCGCAGGCCGCGTCCCGCGGATGGAGGCTCCCCGATGACCCGCCCCTTCGTCTTCCCCGGCCTGACCACCCGCGTCGTCTTCGGCCATGGCACCCTTGCACAGGTGCCGGATGAGGTGGCCCGCCTTGGCCACTCCCGCGCGCTGGTTCTGTCCACCCCGCATCAGGAAGCCGAGGCGCAAGCTCTCGCCGCGGCCCTCGGCCCGCGTGCGGTCGGCGTCTTCGCCGGGGCCACCATGCACACGCCGGTCGACGTCACCGACCAGGCCGTCGTAGCCTACCACGCCGCGAATGCCGATTGCGTCGTCTCCCTCGGCGGCGGCTCCACCACTGGCCTCGGCAAGGCCATCGCCCTGCGCACCGGCGCGGATCAGGTCGTGATCCCGACCACCTATGCGGGGTCGGAGATGACCGACATTCTCGGAGAAACCGCTGGGGGCGAGAAGACCACCCGCCGCAATCCCGCGATCCGGCCCGAGGTCGTGATCTACGATGTCGACCTGACGCTGACCCTGCCCGTGACGCTGACCGTCACCTCCGCCCTGAACGCCATTGCCCATGCAATGGAGGGGTTCTACGCCCCCGACCGCAACCCGGTGACCGAGGCGGTGAGCCGCGAGGCGATGCCCGCCTTCCGCGACGCGCTTCCAGCGCTGGCAAAGAACCCGCAGGACGGCCAAGCCCGCGCCAAGGCGCTTTTCGCCGCCTGGGGCTGCTCGCTGACGCTGGGCCAGGTTACCATGGCGCTGCACCACAAGCTGGCCCACGTCCTTGGCGGCAGCTTCGGCCTGCCCCATGCGGAAACACACGCCGTCCTGCTGCCCCACACCACCGCCTACAACGAACCCGCCGTGGACGGTCTCCTGCGGCCCATCGCCGACACCTTCGGCCATAGCAGTGCGGGGAAAGGCCTCTGGCACTTCGCCAGATCGGTCAACGCGCCGATGAGCCTTGCCGAGTTGGGCCTGACCGCCCCGGACCTCGACCGCGCCGCCGACATTGCCACGAAGAACCCCTACGCCAATCCGCGCCCCGTCACCCGCGAGGGGATCCGGCAACTGCTGCAAGAAGCCTATGACGGGCATTGCCCCGACTAATCAACAAAAGGGAGGACCAACCATGATCACCAGACGCAAGCTTCTGAAATCCGGCGCCGCCACCGGCCTCGCCCTCGCCACCCCCGGCCTCTTCGCCCCCGCCATCGCGCAAGGGGCCAAGATCCGCCTCGGCTATGTCAGCCCGCAATCCGGGCCCTTGGCCGGTTTTGCCGAAAGCGACACCTACAACATCGAGGCCTTCCTCGCCTCGGAAGTCGGCGCGAACTTCGAGGTCATCGTCATGGACAGCCAGTCTGACCCGAACCGCGCCGCCGCCGTGGCGAAAGAGCTGATCGTCGACGACGAGATCAACCTGATGATCGTCGCCTCCACGCCCGAGACCACCAACCCCGTCGCCACGACCTGTGAGGCGGAAGGGATGCCCGTCATCTCCACCATGGCGCCCTGGCAGCCCTGGTTCATCGGCCAGCAAGGCAACCCCGGCGACCCCGCGACCTGGCAGCCCTTCAACTTCGCCTTCCACTACTTCTGGGGGCTGGAGGATGTGATCGCCGTCTTTCTGAACATGTGGAACCAGGTGGAGACGAACAAGCAGGTCGGCGGGCTTTTCCCGAACGACGCCGACGGCAATGCCTGGGGTGACCCGAACGTGGGCGTCGGACCCGGCTTCGCGGCGCAGGGCTACACCCTGAACGATCCT
>JANPJZ010000348.1:0-16979 GCA_031425795.1 Rhodobacter sp.
AGAAGACGAAGAACGCGAAGGTAAAGGGGCAAGAGCAGGCAGTATTTAAGCTCTACTCACTCGGCGTGTCGACCAACAGAGACGAGTGGGTTTACGGAAGGACCGCCAAGGACGTAACGCAGAAGTGCGAGTATCTTCTCCGAAGACTTGATGAGACGCCTAAATCCGAGCCGCCAGAAGACATCAAGCTATCGAGAAATCTGAAGAGGCGGCTGACAAGCGGCTGGAAAGAGGTGTTCGCCAGTGACCGGATTGGAACCGCATCGTATAGGCCCTTTGACAAGAGGTTCCTCTATCGCTCCGGCCTACTAATCGATGAAGCTGGGTCGCTGGATGATTTTTTCCCCAGTGTAAGCACGTCGCAGTCGATCTGCTTCAACCATGCTGGCGCGAGGTCAAACCCTTGCGTATTTGCCTGCAGTTCCCCGCCTGACCTTCACTTCGGTGCCGCTATAGACGCCTATCAGTATGCGTCCCGGTATCGCTACGCTTCGACCGGCGAACCCATCGACAACATCACCGACTGGGCGCTGGCCAAGTTCACCGCCCACTACGGCAAGGCCGCGAAGATCACCAAGGAAGACATCTTCCACTACGTCTACGGCGTCCTGCATGACCCGGTCTACCGCACGACCTATGCCCAGAACCTCAAGCGGGAACTGCCCCGCGTTCCCCTCTACCCCGACTTCCGCCAGTGGGCCGGATGGGGCAAGCGGCTGATGGCCCTTCACATCGGCTATGAGGGCGTTGACCCGTGGCCCGTAACCCGCACCGACACGCCCGACACCAAGGCCAGCACCGCAGGCGTCTCACCCAAGGTCATCCTGAAGTCTGACCCTGCAACCGGCACGATCACCCTGGACAGCGAGACGGTCATCTCTGGCATCCCGACTGCGGCATGGGACTACCGCCTTGGCAACCGCTCTGGCCTTGACTGGATACTGGACCAGCACAAGGAAAAGACCCCGAAAGACCCCACCATCCGCGAGAAGTTCAACACCTTCCGCTTCGCCGATCACAAGGAAAAGGTCGCCGACCTCATCGCCCGCGTGACCCGCGTATCGGTCGAAACGGTGGAGATTGTGGAGGCGATGAAGGGGGCGAAACGCGATGCGCTCGCCGAAGCGGCCCGAGGGGATTAGGACAAGGTATCGAGCATGGACTATTGGCATGTAACTCTTGACGGATACGGCGAGCCTGAACGCGACAGCGGAGACGTCATCACCAAGGATGGTGAAATCATCGGGACGTGGTCAGCCGACGCCGAAGATCACTGCAGCTTCACCCCTATCGGACAGACTGAGCCAATCATCTGGGACCCGTTCTTGGGCGAATTCTGCAAGAGCGTGGCTGAGTGGCATGAAGAGCAGGAAGCTGAACGCAAGGCGGGAACGCCTCTGCAGCGAAGACCCTGACAAATGGCGGGCAATGTGGTTCAACTGCCCCCAAGGCGTTGAATGGGAGGCCCCGATGTTCTTCACCAAAGCGGGACGGATTGCCGCGTGGCTAGCGACCGTGGTGGCGCTCATGTCCATCGCCTTGGGCTATGCGATTGGATGGGGCGGGACCGACTCCGCTCTAGCAGAGGCGTTCCGCATCGACTCCGCACAAAAGGCAGCCGCTCAAAGCAAGCTGTCCCTGAGCCAAGGCTATGCCCTCCTGTTCTACGGCGTCGTCTTGGGCATCTTGGCCGAGATCAGCGAGTCCGTGGCCGGTCGCAGGGGATGACCACTTGCCTCCTCGGCACACAGTCACTACACCTCAGGCACACACGACACTATCCAGCCGGAAGCGAAGCACTCAGGAAGCTGTTGAGAAGTAAGGGAAAAGGCCATCGGCTCTAGGGTTCGATTTACTAGCCCGGAGACCGCCGCCCGCTCCAAAAAAGCCGCAACTGGTTCATATTCATTTAAGGCTCGATCCTTGCGGTTTGTCCGGTGGGCGTCACTGCACACAAGCGGCGGCCATGAGACTGTCTTCACGTAATCTGAAGGTACCCAAGGCGGCAGTTGGTAAATACCGGTGTTCTGCGGGCTGCCGTCAAACATTGGGACGAGAAGCTCAGGAACCTGCGCCTGCGGACAGTGCTTGCCCTTAAGGCCTAGTGCGTGGTGGTCGGCTGGCTCGGCTGGATGTGGAATTCGCGGAGGCATCATCCGGACCTTGTGCAAGACGGGGGGCGGGCCACGGCTTCGGGCGGTGCTACCGACCGGCGTTGCCCGCCATCTATCCTACGCCCCAGCGTCTGTCGCAGCTCCCTCAGCCGTCACCCTGACCGGGGAACCTTTGTAGGCCGGCGTTTTCGAGGCAAGGTCGTGCAGGTCCAGCGGCACAAGCACGTTTGCTTCGGGGTAATAGGCAGCCACGCAGCCCAAGGGCAGGTCGTAGGCCATCAGCCGCAAGCCACCAAGCCGCCGCTGGATGCCGTCGTAGTGCGTGCTTTCAAGGGCAACCTGCTGGCCGTCTTGGAGACCCGCCTGCGCGATTTCGGTCGGGGCCATCAGCACGACCATCCGGTCGGTATCCAGACCGCGGAGCCGGTCGCTGTAGCCGTAGACGGTGGTGTTGAACTGGTCGTTCGACCGCAGAGTGATCAGCGTGTAGACGCCGCTGCCCGGCTGTGCTGCAAGGGCGCTGGGGCTGCCGGGCGTGGTGAACTGTGCCTTGCCGCTGTCGGTCTTCCACTCGCGCTGGCGCACCGAATTGCCCTTGTAGAACCCTCCGGCCTTGAACATCCGGGCGCTGAAGTCGTTGAACATGTCCGGATAGGTCTTGGCAATCTCGTCGCGGACGAGGCCGTAGTCGGCCTGCCAGGCATCCCACGTCAGCTTCGGGTGTGCGGCAAGCGTCGCCTTGGCCAGCGCGACAATTATTGCAGGCTCGGACAGCAGGGTGCTGGCTGCCGGGCTGCGCCGCCCGATGGAGCCGTGGATGTGGCTGAGGCTGTCTTCCATCGTGACGGTTTGTCGGCCGGTGGCCTGCATGTCCTCTTCGCCGCGGACAAGGCAGGGCAGAAGCCAGGAGCCATCGCCCACCAGAACGTGCGACCGGTTCAGTTTGGTCGCGACCTGCACGTTCAGATCAAGGCGTGACCAGGCGGGGTCGGAGCGGCTCTGGTCCGGGATGGCGCGGGCGAAGTTGCCGCCGAGGCTGAGGAAGGCCTTGACCGTCCCGTCCAACACGCCCTGGACCACGTCAACCGTCGTCATTCCCGTGTCGCGTGGAGGCTGGAAGTCGAATTGTTGGGCGAGGGTGTCGAGGGGCACATGCTCGGGCTTTTCCGAGATGCCCACGGTGCGCTGGCCTTGCACGTTGGAATGACCCCGCACCGGGCAGATGCCGGTTCCGGGGCGGCCGAGGTTGCCGCGCAGCATTAGGAGGTTGACCAGCATCCCGATGCTTTCCGCCCCATGGACATGCTGGGTCAGCCCCATGCCATAGACGCCGATCACTCGTTCTGCGCGGGCATAGACCTGCGCCACCTTGCGCAGGTCGTCGCGGCTGAGGCCGGAGATGGCCTCGATCTCTTCCCAGTCCAGCGCGCGCACCCAGGCTGCAAGCTCGGACAGTCCCGTTGTGTGCTCGGCCAGAAATGTGTCGTCAAGAAGGGTGCCAACGGTGTCCTGGCGTTCCAGAAGGTGGCGGATAACACCGGCAATCGCGGCGATGTCGCCGCCGGGTTTGACCTGCAGGTAAAGGTCCGAGATCGGTGTGGCCGCGCCCGTCAGCATCTGGGCCGGGTTCTGCGGGTTGATGAACTCGACCAGCCCGCGTTCTCGGATGGGGTTGAAGGTGATGACCTTGCAGCCGCGCTTGCGCGCCTGTTGCAGGGGATGCAGGAAGCGCGGGCTGTTCGAGCCGGTGTTCTGGCCGAAGAACAGGATCAGGTCGCACTTCTCGAAATCTTCGAGCACGCAGGTTCCGACGGCCGAGCCGATGGACGACTTCAGCGCGACGCTGGTGGTCTCGTGGCACATGTTGGAGCTGTCGGGCAGGTTGTTGTGGCCGTAGACCCGGGCGAAGAGCGCCCAGAGGTACGAGGTTTCAAGGCTTGCGCGTCCCGAGGTGTAGAACACGGTCGATTTGGGATCGAGAGTGCGCAGCTTTCCCCCGATGGCCGCAAATGCCTCGTCCCAGGTGGTTTTCACGTAATGATCCGTAGCCGCGTCGTAGCGCATCGGGTGGGTCAGGCGGCCCTCCGCCTCAAGATCATGGTCGCGCCAAGTGCGCAGTTCGGTCACGGTGTGGCGGGCGAAAAAGTCTGGCCCGCAGCGGTCGGGCGTGTGGTCCCAGATTGTCGCCTTTGCGCCATTTTCACAGAATTCTGCCAGGTGCGGCTTGGCGGGTTTGGCCCAGGAACAGGAGGTGCACATGTGCCCGCGCGGCTTGTTCTGGTTGCGCAGCGTGTCAAGCACGGGCAGGGCCGCCGGGCCTTTCGGCAGATGGCGAAGCACGCTGCCAAGCGATCCCCAACCCCCGGAAGGGCTGGAGTAGAAGGGCGTGTCGGGGTTCTGGTCTTCCTGATCCGCCATCGTCAGCGCCCGTCCGGCAGGGCGATGGACTGCGGCTCATGGATTGGGCAGCGGTTGAAGCCTTCGCGGAATTTGGCGGACATCTCATACGTTTGTCGGCGCACGCGGTTTATCCCTCCCAGCGGCTGATGTGCGGCAAGGCCGGTCCAGACCGAAAAGCGCATCGTCTCGTCCACCACATCGGCGCAGGCTTGCGACCAGCCGGGTTGCGGCGCAGCGTGCAGGCGGGCAACGGTCTGGAACGGGCTGTCGGCCTCGTCCCAGAGGACGCTTGCATCCTCGACTGGCATCTTGATGTCGAGGATTTTCTGAAGCTCTGCAACCAGGCCTTCGGTGACGTTCGCCTCATCTTCCGGAATCCGCTCGGGCAGTTCGGGATGGTTGGCGAACTTTATTGGCGACTGCATGGGCGATCCGTGTTCTTACAAGGGAGCTTCAACCATTTCGCCTGACGAAACCGGCGTCTCTGTAAGTTGTTCCAGGCCTTTCTCTTCTGTGTCTACCGAATGCCAGAGAGTGCAGGAGACTGGTCGGTCGACACGAGTCCTCCATCGCTTGAATTCCTCGCACTTCCGGTTCTTCGCGGCCGGTGCCATGCCTCCGGTCATCAAGGTGGGCCGGATCCTTCAGATCAAGGTGTCGTCTTTGCCAATGCATCATGCTCAGAAGCAGTTGGGCGAGCTGGACGATCGGTTGCCTGACCCGCCCAGATCGCGACGAGGACGATCAGTGCGCCTAGAAGCTGCAGTTCGGTCAGAGACTGGTCGAGCCAGAGCCAGCCGAGCAAGACCGCTGTGACCGGGCTTAGCATTCCGAGCATCGCAGCCGGGCCTGGCCCGAGACGCGCTATTCCCCGAAACCAGAGAAAGTAGGTCGCGGCGGCCCCGATCAGGCTAAGCCAAGCCAGGCCGAGCAGGTTTGTGGCGGTCAGCCGCGGAAAATTCGGTTCGGCGATGAGGGCTGCGGGCAAAAGGAGCAGCCCGCCTGCCGTCAGCTGCCATGCAGTGAAGGTCAGCACTGGTACCTTCGGTTGCCATTTGCGGCTGAGGACCGTTCCCGCAGCCATCGAAAGCATGCCACCGGTAGCTGCAAGGACGCCGATCAGGTCGTAACTGTTGTGCGACCCTAAAAGGACCAAAGCCACACCCAGCACTCCGAAGATCGCCGCGATGACCGACACGCCGTGAATGGGCGTTCCAAGGAACCAGCGAGCAAAGCCGATCACCACCAACGCCTGCAACGCACCCAAGGTCGCGGCAGCCCCTCCAGGAAGGCGCTCAGCTGCAACGAAGAGGAGCGCCCAGAAGATCGTGAAGTTCAGGGCACCCAAGACGAACACCCGTCCCAACCAGGCGCGGGATGGCAGCAACCGGGTGTAGGCAAGCAGCAAGAGCCCCGCAGGCAGGGCGCGAAGGGCGGCGACCGTCAGTGGATAGCCGTCCGGCAGGGTTTCGGTCGCGACGAGGTAGGTGCTGCCCCAGACAATCGGCGCAAGCGTGGTAAGAGCGATGTCGGCCTTTCGCGGCATGGTCAGCTCCCATCTTCAAAAAAGGTTCAGAGTCGAAAAGATTCGGTTGGGTTCGGCTTCATCGATCCCAATGTCGCGGGCAATGTGGGGACCGATACGCCTTGCCAATGCAGTCATCTCGGCTTTCTTGGATTGGGCGCGCCAAGCGGACAGAAGGGATCTCAGCATGATGTTTGCCTTGGAAATCAAGCTGCTTGCGGGAAAGCCGCGCCTGCAGCAAGCTTCGCGGCGATGCTTGCAACGTGGGAACCCAGAAAGCGTGCACCTGCCAGTTCGATGGCATTCGGGCTTAGGTCCCCATCTGCGCCGGCGATCGTTCCGGCGCCATAGGGGGAGCCGCCAATGATGTGCGCGCCCGACGTCTGACCGGAAAAGCTGTAGGGCAGTCCTGCGATCAACATGCCGAAGTGTTGCAACGCGATTTGGGTGGACAGCATGGTGGCCTCATGCCCGCCGTGCTGGGAACCGGTCGAGACGAAAACTCCGGCGACCTTGCCCACAAGCGCATTGCGGGCCCAAAGGCCACCCGCCTGATCGAGGAACTGTTTCATCTGGCCGGCCATCAGGCCAAAGCGGGTTGGCGTGCCGAACAGGATGCCGTCATAGTCGGCCAGATCGGTCGGTGTGGCGGTCACCGTGTCGTCCTCGACAAATCCCGCGCTTTTGCGGACGTCTTCCGGGACGGTTTCAGGGATCCGTCGGACATCGACGGTGGCACCGGGCACGGCACGGACACCTTCGGCGGCAGCTGCGGCAAGGGTGCGGACATGGCCGTAACTGGAATAGTAGAGCACGAGTATGCGGGTCATCTGATCCTCATGAGGCTGCAGGTTGCGGTGCGAGGAAGATCGGGGAAAAGCCCGGTTTCAATAACCGGGCCACGCGCAATTCACTCTTTACTCTCCGTGATGAGTGTCAGCCCTTCAACGCGGCCTTCAGGTGGTCCAGGAAGGCCGAGACCCGTGCGTCCATGCCCAATCGAGCGGCGGTGACTGCGCAGATGTCGCGCGGGGCAAAGCTGTAGTTCGGCAGCAGTCGCACAAGCTCTCCTCTGGCAACGGGGCCGTCCGAGACAAAGCTTGGCAGCGTGCCGATCCCGGCCCCGGCGATCAGAATATCACGAAGGACGATGCTGCTGCCGACTCGCAGCGCAGGGTCAACTGTCAGCGTGCAGGGACCGTCCGGGCCGATCATCTCCCAGGTTGTCAGATGGTCGGAAAGCAGAAAGCCAAGCACGTTATGGCGCGCAATCTCGTCAGGCCTGGTCGGAAATCCGGCGGCTTCGACATAGCGCGGGGCTGCGAAGATGCCTTGGTGAACGGCCCCGATCTTCCGGGCGATCATCGAGGAATCCAGCATGGCCGACCTGATGCGGATCGAAACGTCGAAGCCGCCCTCGACCATGTCGACGATCCTGTCGTCCAAGGACAGGGTGATGCGAAGGTCGGGGAAGGCTTTGGCGAAGTCGGGCAGAACCGGCGCGATGACTAGCTGGCCAAAGGAACTGGATGCATTGATCTTCAGGTGGCCGCGCATGGCACCCGCGCCGTCGCGAATGTAATCCTCGACCCGGTTCACGGCATCAAGGATCCCCAAGGCCTCCTGGTAATACAGGCTGCCTGCGTCTGTCAGCGACATCCTTCGGGTGGTGCGGGCTATCAGCGTGGTCCCGAGGCTGTCTTCCAGAAGGCGGACCTCGCGGCTGAGAAGGGCAGGTGAGACGCCAAGATCCTCTGCCGCACGGGTAAAACTGCCGCGATCAACGATCCGGCAGAAGGCTTGCATGGTGGATAGCTTGTCCATGGCGCAGTGTCGTCTGTCGAAACCCAGCACAGAATTGGCCGCTGACGGCGGCAAGTAAACCGGGAAGTTGGTCCCTGCCTCCGCCGGACGAAGGCAGGGATGGCTCAGCCGACAGGCACGCCGGCGGCGGAAGCGTTACCGCGCACCATGAACAGTGCAGTCAGTGCTGCGACGCTTGCAACCGCAGCCGCGCCAAGGAAGGCCATCTGATACCCGGCAAGCAAGGCCGCCGGATCGCCTGCCATCGATGACGCCAGTGACACCATGACCGCCAGCCCCAGCGCCGAGCCGACCTGATAGGTGGTGTTGATCAGGCCCGAGGCCAATCCCATGTCCTGGGGAGCAGCACCGCCCATGCCGGTCATCGTCACGGGGATATAGGCCAGCGACATGCCCACTGCCGCCAGAAGCGAGACCGGAAGGACGTTGCCCAGGAAGGTGCCGTCAGCAGGCAGTGCCGAGAACAGGGTCAGCGACATTGCAAGAGCCACAAGGCCGGTCACCAGCACCGGCTTGATGCCGAACAGCCCGATCAAGGGGCCCGTGATCCGAACCATCATCACCATGATGACCAGTGTCATCGGCAGCAGAGCAAGGCCGGAGCCAAAGGCAGAAAGGTCCATGACTGTCTGGAGATACAGGTTCAGGAAGAACCACAGCGGGATCCAGGCCGCACCGAGAAGCGCCATGACCAGATTACCCGCCGCAAGCCCCGGCGCGCGGAAGATGCGCAGCGGCAGAAGGGGAGCCTTCGACGCTGCCTGCATCCAGACGAATGACCCGAGCAGGGCGACGGAAAGCCCCAGAAGGTTAAGGGTCTGCGGCACAAGCCAGCCGACGTGCTCGCCCGTCACGATGGCGTAGACCGCAGCGACAATGGCTCCGGTCACAAGGGCCGAGTCGATCAGGCCGATCTTGCCCCGGGTTCCGCCAATGGCGCGCAAGGTGCCGGGTGCTGCGGCCAGCACGGCAAGGCCGAGCGGAAGGTTGATGAGGAAAGTCCACGACCAGCTCATCCATTCGGTGATGACGCCGCCGAGGAAGACCCCAGCCGTGCCGCCCGCAGCTGCCGACGCTCCCCAAAACCCAAAGGCGCGGCCCAATTCTGCCGGTTGTCCGCCGAAGAGGCGCATCAGGATCGTCAGCGCAGCAGGGGCGATCATCGCAGCGCCGACGCCTTGCAAAGCGCGTCCGGCCAATAGTACGCCCTGGCTGCCAGCCAGCCCCGCCAATACCGAGGCAGCCGTCAGGATGGCAAAGCCCCAAAGGAAGATTCTGCGAGCGCCGAACACGTCGGCAAGTTTTCCGCCCAAAAGCAGGAGACCGCCGAAGGCAATTACATAAGCGTTGAAGATCCAGCTCAGTCCTTCGTCGGAAAAGCCGAGGTCGGCCTGAATGGCGGGCAGCGCCACGCCGATGATGGAGGTGTCAAGGATCACGATGAACTGCGCGGCGCAAAGGAGCGCCAGCGCCTTCCACCGCTTGGGATCTAGGGGTGAGGGTGTCATGGTGTTCAGTCCTTCAAGACAGGGTTGCGCCGGGGCGAATCGCCCGGTCCTTCCCGTTCTCGGACCTCCAACGCTGTCAGGGTCAAGCGCCGGATCATCGGAAAATTTATGCGCCGGGTTCTTGACCTTGTCACGGTTGGAAGCCCCATCTCAGCCCGACGGCACCCTTGCCGATGCTTATGAGAGGATCCGAAGATGTTTGAACTTAGCCTTCCAAGTATGACGTGCGGCGGGTGCGCCCGGGGCGTGACAGCCGCAATCAAGTCGGTCGACCCGGCGGCAGAAGTGGTGACGGATGTGCCCTCGCGCACTGTCCGGGTATTGACCAGCGCCAACGAAGCGGCGGTCAGAGTTGCCGTTCAGGATGCGGGCTACGCGCCGCGATAGGCCGCGATCGGCAAGTACTCGATCAACCGCACGGCCGGGGGGAAACCTCCGGCCTTGTCGTTTGAGAAGGTGCGGCTCGTGCTCAGAAATTGCTTGACCATGACATCGTTGGAAGCCCCACAAGACGATTCGAAGCCTATTGCTCCGAAAGGATTGACCCCATGAAACACACCTCGTTCCCCTTGCCGGAGGGCAACACTGACAGCGTCGACATTCTTGGAATGACCTGCGCGTCCTGCGTTCTGCGCGTTGAAAAAGCCATCGCAAAGCTGCCCGGCGTTGCATCGGCTGTTGTGAACCTTGCCACCGAGCGCGCTGACATCCGCTATGTTGACGCGCCTGTTCCGGGTGCGGTCGTCGCAGCGATCCGTGACGCAGGGTATGACGTCGAGGCCGCGACGATGGAGATCGGCATCGACGGAATGACCTGCGCCTCCTGCGTTCAGCGGGTGGAAAAGGCCATTGCCGCCGTTCCGGGTGTGCTTTCGGCTTCGGTCAACCTTGCGACGGAGCGGGCGACCCTCAAGATCCTCGATGCGGGGCCGCGCTTGGGATCTGCCGTGGAAGCGGCGATCCGCGCTGCTGGCTACGAGCCACATGCCGCGCATGTGGACGGCACCGACAAGTCGGCCGCCCGGGAAAAGGAATTGGGACGCCTCAAGCGCGACCTGTTGGTCGCCGGCGGACTGACCTTGCCGATCTTCCTTTTGGAAATGGGAAGCCACCTCATTCCAGCGCTGCACCATTGGCTGGCAATGAGTATGGGACAGACCCGGCTTTACTTTCTGTACTTCGTGCTGGCGACCATCGTGCAGTTCGGCCCAGGTTTGAGGTTCTATCGCAAGGGCGTACCTGCGCTGGTGCGGCTTGCGCCCGACATGAACTCGCTGGTCGTGCTTGGCTCGTCGGCGGCATGGGCCTATTCCGTCGTCGCGACGTTCGGGCCGGGCTTGCTGCCGCAGGGCACGGCTAACGTCTATTTCGAAGCATCTGCCGTCATCGTCACGCTTATCCTTCTGGGTCGCTTTCTGGAGGCCAAGGCAAAGGGCCGCACGTCCGAGGCAATCAGTCGTCTGATGGGACTGCAGGCCAAGACGGCCCGGGTTCTCCGCGATACCGATTTCGTCGACGTGCCACTGGAGGAAGTCAGGACCGGCGATGTGGTGCAGGTCCGCCCCGGCGATCGCATCCCGGTGGATGGCACCGTCCTCAGCGGATCGTCCTTTGTCGATGAGGCGATGATTTCGGGTGAGCCGATCCCTGTCGCCAAGTCGGAAGGCGCGAACGTCACCGGAGGTACCATCAACAAGACGGGCTCCTTCACATATCGGGCCGAAAAGGTCGGGGCCGACATGATGCTGTCCCAGATCATCCGCATGGTTGAAAGCGCGCAGGGGGCAAAGCTGCCGATTCAAGCGCTGGTGGACAAGGTCACGGCCTGGTTCGTACCTGCAGTGATGCTGGCCGCCGCGCTGACCTTCGGTGTGTGGCTTGTCTGGGGGCCCGACCCGGCGATCAGCTTCGCGCTGGTCAACGCGGTCGCTGTCCTGATCATCGCATGTCCTTGTGCCATGGGGCTGGCTACGCCGACCTCGATCATGGTCGGGACCGGTCGGGCTGCGGAGCTGGGTGTCCTTTTCCGTAACGGCGAGGCGCTGCAAAGCCTGAGCACGGTTGAGGTGGTGGCGCTGGACAAGACCGGTACGCTGACAGAAGGTCGCCCGGTGTTGACCGATCTGCTGGTATCAGACGGCTTTGTCCGCGCCGAAGTTCTGGCGCTGGTGGCTGCGGTCGAGGGTATGTCGGAACACCCGGTTGCCACTGCCATCGTCGAAGCCGCGCGGGCCGAGGGTCTGATCCTTGCCGATGTCGAAGCTTTTGAGGCCATTCCCGGATACGGCATTCGGGCCACGGTCGGTGACCGGAAGATCCACGTTGGGGCCGACCGCTTCATGGCCACACTCGGCCTCGACATCGGTTCCTTCGCCGAAGCGGCCACGGGTCTTGCCGCGCGTGCCCGGACACCGCTCTACGCGGCTATTGATGGCAAGCTCGCCGCGCTCATCGCGGTGGCGGATCCGATCAAGACGACGACGCCCGCCGCAATTGCTGCACTGCACAAGCTGGGTCTGAAAGTCGCCATGATCACTGGAGACAATCGGCGCACGGCTCAAGCCATCGCGGCGGAGCTTGGGATCGACGAGGTCGTGGCCGAGGTGCTGCCGGAGGGCAAGGTCGCAGCCATCAAGGCGTTGCGCAACGGCGGGCGGAAGGTGGCCTTCGTCGGCGACGGTATCAACGATGCCCCCGCCCTGGCGGAAGCGGATGTAGGACTCGCCGTCGGGACTGGCACCGACGTAGCCATCGAAAGTGCCGATGTTGTCCTGATGGGAGGAGATCTGACTGGAGTCTCCAAAGCCATTGCGCTGTCGCGCGCGACATTGCGCAACATCCGGCAAAACCTGTTCTGGGCTTTCGCCTACAACGCGGCCCTGATCCCCGTAGCGGCTGGCGTGCTCTACCCGCTGAACGGCACGCTGCTTTCTCCAATGCTGGCCGCTGGGGCGATGGCACTGTCGTCCGTCTTTGTCCTTGGCAACGCGTTGGGGCTCAAGCGTTTTTCGGCACTTCCTCCGGCTCGGTCTGCGCCGGAGACACCGCTGTCCCTATCTCCTGTCCTGAGGAGGCGTTCATGACACACAGCCACATCGAAATTTACACCACCCCGATTTGCCCGGACTGCGCGTCGCTGAAGCGCTGGCTGGACGCCCAAGGCGTGAGCTACGTCGAACGCGATCTAACGAAACCCCGCATCGCGGATGAGGCGCGTCGGCGCACGGGGCTCCGGATTGCTCCCATCACCATCGTCGACGGCAAGGCGGTCTGGGGCACGGTGGCAGAACAGATCCCCCGCCTGCGCCGGATGCTGGCGGCGGATCACGTGACCTGATCGGTGAAGAAGATGCTTGACCTTCCTACAATGGGAAGGTGCACCCTTGGACCCAAGGCTAATGGAGGCAACCATCATGAACATCGGCGACATCGCAAATGCGACTGGCATCTCTGCCAAGATGATCCGCTACTACGAAGACATTGGCCTGATCCGTCCGGCCATGCGCACTCTTTCCGGCTATCGGGTCTACTCCGACAATGACCTGCAGACCCTGCGTTTTGTGCGGCGCGCCCGCGACCTTGGCTTCACCGTCAAGCAGATCGACGACCTTCTCACGCTTTGGCGCGACCGCAGCCGTGCAAGTGCAGACGTGAAACAGATTGCGCTTGGCCATGTCGCAGCGCTGGAAAAGAAGATGCAGGAGCTGAAGGACATGTCCGACACGCTTCTGCATCTGGCCTCACACTGCCAGGGAAACGACCGGCCGGATTGCCCGATCCTGAAAAACCTGGGCAGTCCCGATGCAGTGGCCCCCCTGCCCAAGACACGCGATCAGCGCAAGACGCGCGCATTCGACCGCGCTCGCTGATCACATTTCCCCGTCCTGACTTGGAGTGCCCACATGAAACACCTGACCCGCCGCAGCTTCCTTGCCGCTTCCGCCTGTCTCCCTGCGGTCGCAGCCCTGCCACGCATGGCCCGGGCCGAAGCACCACTGACGCTTCGCGCAACCACCCGCACGCTCGACATCAACGGTCGCGCGGCAACCGTGTTCGGTCTGCAGAACGCCACGGGTGGTCAGGGCCTGGTATTGGACCCTGGCCAATCCTTTCGGGTGGATTTGCAGAACGATCTCGACATCGACACGATCATCCATTGGCACGGCCAGATTCCGCCCAACCGGCAGGACGGCGTTCCCGGGATGCCGATGCCGCTGCTGGCTTCGGGGGAACTGCGGTCTTATGACTTCGCGCCAACCACCGGGACACATTGGATGCACAGCCATGTTCCGGTTCAGGAAATGCAGCTTCTTGCAGCGCCCCTGATCGTGCGCAGTGCTGCAGACGAGGCGGCGGACAGGCAGGACGTAGTGATGTTCCTGCACGATTTCTCCTTTGCGCCCGTCAAGGAGGTTCTGGCGCAAATCACCGGTGGCGCCAGCCATAGCATGGCCGGGATGGACCACGGCAGCATGGCAGGCATGAACCACGAAGACATGGGCGGAATGATGGGCGGGATGGCGATGGACCTGAACGACCACGACTTTGACGCATACCTTGCCAACGACCGCACACTGAACGATCCAGACGTTGTTCAGGTTGAGCCCGGCGGCCGGATCCGCGTGCGAGTGATTAACGCGGCCGCTGCGACCGTATTCTGGATCGATACCGGTCTGGTGGCGGGCCGCTTGGTTGCGGTTGATGGACAGGACATTCAGCCTGTGCCTGCAACGCGCTTCGGCATCGCGATGGGGCAGCGTCTGGACATCGAACTTGACCTGCCCAGCGGCGGCGGAAGCTACCCCATATTGGCACTTCGGGAAGGTGCGGAAGAGCGAACCGGCATCATGCTTGCAACGCCGGGCGCCACCGTCAACAAAATGAGCTCGATCGCCGACGAAGCAGCGCCCGCATTTGACAGCGACCTTGGGCAAGAAGTGTCTCTCCGCGCAGCCGTGCCCCTCACCGACCGTCCTGCCACGAAAGCGCGGACATTGATGCTGGGCGGAACCATGATGCCCTACCTCTGGACCATTGATGGCCGGACCTGGGGCAATCATCAGCCGGTCGAGGCCATAAGCGGCGAGCGGGTGGAAATTACCTTCCACAACATGTCGATGATGGGCCATCCGATGCACCTGCACGGCCATCACTTTCAGGTGGTGGCACTCAACGGCACCTTGGTAAAAGGGGCCATGCGGGATACGGTATACGTCCCACCGATGAGCATGGTGACCGTCGCCCTCGACGCAGGCGAAGCGGCACAGTGGATGCTTCACTGCCACCACATGCCCCATCTTTCGACAGGCATGATGACGGAATTCGTGGTTTCAGTGTGAAAGACGTCGGGCAAGTGCGCCGACAGAACGCGCTCTTCTGCTGCGGCAGCGATGGGAGATGACCTCAGCGACGTCGCCGGTCACCACCGTGCCTTTAAGTTCGGGTTTGCCCAAGGTGGCACCACCGGACCACTGCAGACGTGGGGTAGGTGGTCGGAGTCCGGAATAACCCGACCTACAGGTTTTCCGCCTGTGGCATGCCAAGGACATGGTATCCGCCGTCGACGTGGATGACCTCGCCGGTGGTGCAGGCGCCGCCGGCAGAACAAAGCCAGACGGCCGTCCCGCCGATAGCCTCAAGCGTGGCATTGGCGCGGAGCGGGGCGTTCGCTTCGGTGTGGCGGAAGGTGGCGCGGGCTCCGCCAATGGCGGCCCCGGCAAGGGTCTTCATCGGGCCGGGAGAGATCGCGTTGACGCGGATACCCTGCGGGCCGAGATCATTGGCGAGGTAGCGCGTGGCCGATTCCAGCGCAGCCTTGGCCACGCCCATGACGTTATAGTTGGGCACCACCGCGTTCGAGCCCTGGAAGGTCAGGGTTATGAGCGAGCCGCCATCCGGCATCATCTCGGACGCGCGGCGGGCGACGTCGATGAAGCTGAAGCAGGAAATGCTCAGCGAGGTCTGGAAGTTTCCGCGGCTGGTGTTGATGAAGCGGCCCGTAAGCTCGTTCTTTTCGGAAAAGGCGATGGCGTGGACGAGGAAATCAAGCCTGCCCCAGCGGGCCGCGAGGGCAGCGAAGCAGGCATCAAGGCTTTCATCGTTGGTCACATCCACGTCGACGAGGAAATCCGACCCGACCGAGGCAGCCAGCGGCTCGACGCGCCTGCCGAACGCCTCACCCTGATAGCTGAACGCCAGCTCAGCCCCTTCGGCGGCCAGCGCCGAAGCGATGCCCCAGGCGATGGAGCGTTCATTCGCCACGCCCATGACAAGCCCGCGCTTGCCCTTCAACAGATCGGCCATGCTGGCTCCTAGGACTGGTACTTGGACATGACAAGGGTGGCGTTCGTCCCGCCGAACCCGAAGGAGTTCGAAAGCACGCTGTCGAGGTGCACATTGTCGCGCATCGTGGTCACGATCTCGGCCGGGTCGAGTGCCGGGTCAAGGGTGATGACGTTGGCCGAGGCCGCAATGAAGTTGCCGTTCAGCATGATCAGCGAATAGATCGCCTCCCACACGCCCGCGCCCCCAAGGCAGTGGCCGGTAAGCGACTTGGTGGACGCGATGGGGGGCGTGGTGCCGCGGCCGAAGACGCGGCGGATCGCCTCGACCTCCGTCACGTCGCCGACCGAGGTGCTGGTGCCGTGGGAGTTGATGTAATCCACCTTGCGGCCCTGTGGCAGGGTGGAAAGCGCCAGGCGCATCGCCCGCTCGCCACCTTCGCCCGATGGGGCCACCATGTCATAGCCGTCGGATGTTGCACCGTAGCCGGTCACTTCGCCGTAGATCTTGGCGCCGCGCGCAAGGGCGTGTTCCAGTTCTTCCAGCACCACGATCCCGCCGCCGCCCGCGATGACGAACCCGTCACGGTTGGCGTCATAGGTGCGCGACGCGGTCTCCGGCGCATCGTTGTACTTGGAGGACATGGCGCCCATCGCGTCGAAAAGGCACGAAAGGGTCCAGTCCAGCTCCTCGCCCCCGCCGGCGAAGACGATGTCCTGCTTGCCCATCTGAATGAGCTCGGTCCCGTTGCCGATGCAATGGGCGGAGGTCGAACAGGCCGAAGTGATGGAGTAGTTAACGCCGCGAATCTTGAACGGCGTCGCAAGACAGGCCGAGACGGTGGAGGACATGCCCTTGGTCACTCCGAAGGGCCCGATGCGCTTTGGGCTTCCGGTCTCGCGGACGATGTTGTGGGCCTTGAAGAACGACTTGGTGGACGGCCCGCCAGAGCCGACGATGATGCCGGTCCGGTCGTTGGAGATGTCGGATTCGCTGAGGCCACTGTCCTTCACGGCCTGGTCCATCGCGATGAACGTATAGGCCGCCCCGTCGCCCATGAAGCGCAAGTCGCGCTTGTCGATGTGGTCTTCCAGTACGATGTGCGGTTGGCCATGCACGCGACAGCGAAAGCCATGCTCGGCATAGTCGGGGGCAAAGACGATGCCGGACTTGCCTGCGCGCAGCGAGGCTTCCACCTCGGCGGCGGAGTTGCCGATGGACGAGACGATCCCGATCCCGGTGATGACGACGCGGCGCATGGCGGCCCTCCCTCAGTGACTTAGGGACTGTTTACGGGAGAGGGGGGGAGGGGGCAAGGAGGTTGGG
>JANPJZ010000349.1:0-6372 GCA_031425795.1 Rhodobacter sp.
TGGTGGCGATCCTCGGGGATCCGGCCGATACCTTGGGCGAGGGCGACACGCGGCGTCCAGTCCGTCACCGCCGCGCCGTGCAGTGTCAGGGTTCCCGTCCCGGGCCTGGAGAGGCCGGCGATCAGGTCGGCCAACGCGCCCTGCCCGTTGCCCGACACCCCGGCAAGCCCGGTGATCTGCCCGGCAAGGAGCGTCAGGCTAACGTCCTTCAAGCCCGGCATTGCGCCCCGGTTCGGGGTCGACACGCGGTCCAGTTTCAACAGCGCAAGGCCCGCAGCCCGCGCCTTTGCCAGCGGCAGGGACAGTTCCCCCCCGACCATCAGCGCCGCAAGCTGGGCCCGGTCGGTGGCGTGGGTGTCGACCTCGCCCGCCACCTTGCCGTGCCGCAGCACGATGCAGCGGTCGGCGATTGCTGTTACCTCGTGCAGCTTGTGGCTGATGAAGATCACTGAGAGCCCCAGCGCCGTGGCGCGGCGCAGCGTGGCGAACAGCGCCTCGGCCTCTTGCGGGGTGAGGACGGCCGTTGGCTCGTCCAGGATCAGGATGCGCGCGTCGCGGTAGAGCGCCTTCAGGATCTCCACCCGCTGACGTTCGCCGACGGACAGTCGCCCGACCTTGGCGTCGGGATCGACCGCCAGGCCGAAATCGCGCGCGAGGCGTTCGACCTTTGCCCGCGCGGCTGTGCGCCCATGGCCAAGCGACCAGAGCCGGTCAGTCCCCAGCGTGATGTTGTCCAGCACCGTCAGGTTGCCGGCCAGGGTGAAATGCTGGTGGACCATCCCCACGCCGGCGGAAAGGGCGGCGCGTGGGTTGCCGGGAGGCAGGGCCGCGCCGAACACTTCCACGCTGCCCGCGTCGGCCACATAGTGACCGAAGAGGATGTTCATCAGAGTGGTCTTGCCAGCACCGTTTTCCCCGAGAAGTGCCACCACCTCGCCCCGCCGCAGGGTCAGGGAGATGGCGTCATTGGCCTTCACGGGCCCGAAAGCCTTGGAAATGTGGTCGAGGCGGAGGACAACCTCCGCCTCCGCCTTGGTGCTCACGACGATTTCGGCTCGCTGTCGTCGATGGTGACGGTGAAGGTGCCGCCCCGGATCGCGGCTTCCTTTTCGGCCACCAGGGCCACGACTTCGGCGGGAACCTTGCCTTCGAAGGTGCCAAGTGGCGCGAGTGAGCAGCCCCCGGCGATCATGTAGGAATAGGTGCCGTAGTTGTCGGCCTTGAAGGTCCCGCCCTGGATCGCCGCCACCGCCGCGTTCAGCGTGGGTTCAAAGTGCCACAAGGCGGAGGTCACGACCGTTTCGGGATAATCGGCTTGGGTGTCGATCACGTTGCCGATCGCCAGCACGCCCCGCTCCTTCGCGGCGTCGCTGACGCCGAAGCGCTCCGCGTAAAGCAGGTCCGCGCCGCCGTCGATCATGGCGAAGGCGGTTTCCTTGGCTTTCGGCGGGTCGAACCACGAGCCGATGAAACTGACCTGGAAGGTTGCATCCGCCTTCACCTCGCGCACGCCGGCCATGAAGGCATGCATCAGGCGGTTGACCTCGGGGATCGGGAAGCCGCCGACCATGCCGATGTTGCCCGCCGTCATGCCGCCCGCGACGATGCCGGAGAGGTAGGCCGCGTCCTGGATGTAGTTGTCGAAGACCGCGAGGTTCGGGTTGGCCGCCGCGTCGGGCATGAAGCTGGAGCCCATGAGGAAAGCGACGTCAGGGTATTCGGCGCAGACCTCGCGCGCTTCGGCTTCGGCACCGAAGATCTCGCCCACGATCAGCTTGACGCCAGCCTCGCAATATTCCCGCATGACCCGGGGATAGTCGGTGTTGGCGACGTTTTCGGTATAGGTATAGTCGACGGTGCCAGCCGTCTTCAGTGCCTCGGCGGCGATGTGGATGCGGCTGACCCACTGCTGTTCGACCGGCACCGTGTAGATGCCTGCCATACGCAGCGGCTCTTGCGCGACTGCCGTGTATGGCAGATTGGCAGCAACCGCCGCCGCCGCGCAGCCAAGCAGCAGCCCGCGCCGTGACACGGTGTAAGTTCCAATAGTCATGGTGATCCCCCTGAGACTGTTTGCGGTTCTCTTTTTACCAAGAAGTAAAAGATTTTAACGATTCGGCACAAGCCAAGCTTTCCTGCGGCCCGTCTGGGCGTGGATTGCCTGATATGGAGGCAGTCCTTCCCGGTACCGCTGCGAAATTGCCCCACGGCCGGACCGGGCGGGGCGGTCGGCCGGTGGAACTTTCCGCGCCTGGAGGTGTTTTGCCCCGGTCCCCAATGGAAAGGCCCTGCGCCATGAAACTCGGTTTCCTCATCCTCGGCACTGCCCTTGCAGCGCCGCTTTCGCCCGCACTTGCCCAAGCCACCAACGACGACACCGCCTCGACCGAAAACTGGTGGGACAAGGTCGGCGCGGCGTTCTTCAGCGATGCGAACCTGGAAGTCCCCCGGGCCGAATACGAGATAAGGGCGCAGTGGACTGCTCTCAGCGACGATGACCAGGCCGCCATCCGCGCCCGCTGCGCCGAAGCCCGGGGCGAGGGCGAAGGCACCGCCGCATCCCTGCAGGAGGGCGATGAGGACAACGCCCCGGATGCGACGACGACCGATCTGGCCGATGACGCGCCGCCGGTTGCCGAAGGTGCGGTGACAGACGAGACCGATGCCGAACTGGCCGCAGGCGAGGCGACGACGACGACCGGATCGGCCGACGCGGTCGAGGTCCAGGACCCCGCCCAGTCCGGCGAGGTTCTGCCCTACACCGGTCTTGCCGGCGGCATCGAAGCCGACGAGGTGCGCACGGTGCGCATCTGCGACATCGTCGCCAAGTTGTAAGCGGCACGCGGGAGGGGGCGGGGGGCCCCGCCCCATCTGGATGCGTGAGTGGCTGACACGGGCCTGTCTGGCCCAAGGCCGGTCTTGCGACACATCAGTCTGCCGCAATCCGCTGCCGCAAATCATCGGGCGGCACTGCGGCCCATGACCAGACCGAGCTGCTTGACGAAGCCGCAACCATGATGGCGGCCACGAACCAGTCATTGCCAAGGCGCTGCAGCAGGGCGGCGCCAGAATTGCCCGATACGGCCGGGCAATCCAAACCCAGCAGGCCCGGCTGAGTGGCAAGGAGATTGCAGATTGTCTGCCCTGACACCTGATCCGGCGCATCCCGTCGGAATGCATTCAGCGTGAACACTCCTGTTGATGAGCCAACCGCGCCTGGACCGGCCAACTGGAGCGGCTGGGCCACTTCAGGCGAAAAGCGCGTTTTTAGCACCACAAGCGCGACATCCCCTGCCAATCCGCCAGTCTCCGACAGGATCACCACTTTCCCCTGACCTGTGACTTTTGGCATCCCCCCGGCCCAGGCTGCATCAAAGCGGATGACTGTCGGAGCATCGGCCATCGGGCGCACGCAGTGTCCCGCAGTCAGCACTAGATCGGGTGCCACAAGCACTCCGCTGCAGATTGCTGCGCCGGGGGCCAGGGCGTCGCCATAGGTGATGCGCCCGACAGCAGAGGGGACATCTTCAGCACGCGCAGCCCCGGCACTGAGCAGAACCAGAAACGTCAAACGCCATGGAGTCTGTTTCATCCGATCCTCGGCTATTGCTGCCCAGCAACCGATATCACATTGCTGTTGGCCGATACGGTTTCGTCGCTGATCAGTGAATGACTACAAACTGTTCCGCCAAGATTCTATCGCCAGAAGTGAGATTTTCGCTTACGATCCAGGTGCATGTATTCAAGAGATCTTTGTCAATGACACTCGCTACCCCATCGCATCGTGATCATACCCTTTCTGCATCCGTGCGTCCCATCGGTTTGGCTTGGCTGCTGCTTCTGGTCTGCGCCTCGATACCCGTGTTCTGGCTGGGATTCGTCTCACTGGCAAATGCGTGGATGACGGCGGAATACAGCCATGGACCGCTGATTCCACTCATCTCGCTCTATCTGTTTCTGCGCGAGTTGCGACAGGATCCTGCACCGCTGCCAAGCACCGCTGATGCCCTGCGCGCAGATCGCCGACCGGGAATTGCGCTGATCGCCTTCTCTCTGGTTTTCGGGCTGTTTGGCAATCTGGTGAGCATACCCGATCTGGTAACCTATGCCTTCATCTTCTGGGTGGGTGGCGTTGTGTTGACGGTGATGGGCTGGGAGCGGGGGCGGCGCCATCAGCTGCCGGTGCTGCATCTGATCTTCATGCTGCCCCTGCCACAGTTCGTGTTCTGGAAGTTGACTATCTTCCTTCAACTCGTCTCATCGGAGGTCGGCGTCTGGTTTGTGGAATTGATGGGTGTGCCGGTTTTCCTTGAAGGCAACATCATTGATCTTGGCGTCTACAAGCTGCAGGTGGCAGAGGCCTGTTCTGGCCTGCGCTATCTGTTTCCGATCCTGTCATTCTCTTATCTTTTCGGAATCCTCTATCAAGGCCCGTTTTGGCACAAGGCGGTATTGTTCCTGATGGCGGCGCCCTTGACCGTGCTGATGAACTCATTCCGGATCGGGATGATTGCCGTGCTGGTGAACAGCTACGGCATCGCCCACGCCGAGGGCTTCCTGCATTTCTTCGAAGGCTGGGTGATCTTCGGAGCCTGCATCGCAGTGCTGTTCCTGTCAGCCATTGCCCTGCAACGACTGACACCCAACCCGCTGCCGCTGCAGGACACCATTGACCTGGACACCAGAGGTTTTGCAGTGCAGATCCGCCGCGGCCTGACGATCGTGCCCGCGCGCGGCCTAATTGTGGCTGCCCTTCTATCAGTCGCTGTCGGGGCTGGCATGGTGTTGGCTCCTGCTCCAGAGCGCCAGGCGGTGGAGCGCGATACCTTCACGCTTTTCCCGCGCGATATCGGTGCCTGGAGCGGCAGTCATGAAATGCTGGAGCCTGCGACCGAGGCGGTTCTGGGTGCAACCGATTACATCAACGCCACTTATCTGGCGCCGGGCGAAGGACCCGTGAACATATTTGCCGCCTGGTATGAAAGCCAAACCGAGGGCGAAGGTCTGCATTCGCCTGAAGTATGCCTGCCAGTCGGCGGCTGGGAAGTGTTCTCAATCGACCCGACGCTCGTGTCCATACCCGACACGATCTATGGTGATTTCATGGTGAACCGCGCGGTGATCCAGAAGGGCATGTCGAAACAGCTGGTCTACTACTGGTTTGAGCAGCGTGGCCGGCGCATGACCAGCGACTATGCTGCCAAGTTCAGCGTCGTATGGGACAGCCTGACCCGCGGCCGCAGCGATGGCGCCCTGGTCCGCTTCGTTACCCCTATCAATCCGGGCGAGACCGATGCTGACGCCGATGCAAGGCTGCAGCGCTTCATGGCGGAGGCATTGAAGCGCCTGCCACGGTTCATTCCGGAGTAGCCGGACTTGCTGCGGTGACCGGCTGTCTGTCACCGGCACAAGGCAAGCCGCGGCCAGTCCCCGGCCGCAAGGCGCAGCGGCAAAATGCAAACGGGCGGCCCTGGGGCCGCCCGAACGCATTTCGACGTGATAGAAGCTGTGGATCAGACCTGCTTGCGACGACGCAGCGCTGCAAGCCCACCAAGGGCGCCAATCAGCAGGAAACCTGCTGCGGGCACCGGGACGGCGGCGACGTCGATCCTCATACCGATGTCGTCAAAGTCGCGGTCACCGCTGGCGATGTCATCGAAGAACACATAGATCGATTTCCCGCCGTTGAAGATGGCGCTGTAGCCGATCGCGTATTTGGACGAGTTGGGAAGGGCAACTCCGTTGTTCGCGATCTTGCCTACGGCACCGACGGGTGAAGTGGTTCCGAACAGGAAGTCGATCAGGCCCCCAAGAGAAACAGTGTTTACCGTCGCAAGAACCGAACTCACTCCATTGGTGAAGAGGCTGCCCGATGTTTGGGCTGCGTAGTTCTTGTTTCCTGCTTCAAACCCAAGGTAGGTGAAGGTGACATTGGCTGGACCACTCACCGACAGCCCGTTCGAAGCATTCTTCAGGTTGCCGGTAATGTAGTTGATGGTGCTTCCATTGAAACCAAGGTCGTTGTTGGCGAGGACTTGCGTCGTCCCCACACCGCTGAACGACAGCGTCGCCGCCTGAGCGGTCCCCCCCATCATCGCTGCGGCGAAGGTGCCGGCGGTGAGAAGCTTCGTCATCATGCCCATTTCAAATCTCTCTCTTGAAGATCAGTTTTGCCGACTTGCGTCGCCTAATGCCTGCCCAGGTCCGTAATGGCCGGCGTCAGGCGGTCTTATCAGCGCAAGGCAACCGCTGTTCGGAGTTACCAAGCCGGTGACATTCGGGGCAAGTGTGCCGCAATCCACCGGTGCTGCGCCAGCTTGACCAGCCATCGCCACGAGCAAAGCAGCTGCTGCCAGTTTCTTAAAGTTTCCG
>JANPJZ010000350.1:0-3392 GCA_031425795.1 Rhodobacter sp.
GCGCGCCGGAACGCCGGCGTTCTGGACCAGTGACGCAACAGGTCCGACGGCGTCCAGCAGCGCCGGGATGGCTGCCACATCGGCCAGATCGTGCTGGAGATAGCGTGCTTGGGCCCCTAGTTCGGCAAGTGCTGCCTGCACCGCCTCCGCCTTTGGCGGAAGTTCGGACGCCAGCGCCAGCCGCCAGCCCGCCTTGGCCAGAACCCGAGCAATGCCAAGGCCGATGCCCTGCTGGCCACCCGTCACAAGGGCCAGGGGTGCGGTCATGCGGCCACCTGTCCAATATGCGCGCCCGCCCGCAGTGCCAAGGCCGCTATGGTGAGCGAGGGGTTGACGGCGGCCGAGGTCGGCAGGACCGAGGCATCTACGATGTAGAGGTTGTCCAGATCATGCGTCCGCAGCTCGGTATTCACGACGGAAGCGCTTGGGTCGGATCCCATCCGCGCCGTGCCGCACTGGTGGCTGGGCTTCGATTTGGGGAAACCTCGTGACATCACGATAGGCCAGCCTGCCTTGCGCATGGCCCGGCGCAGGCGCTGCACGAGAAGGTCATGCGCCGCAACATTCGTGCGCCGCCAGTCAACCACCACGCCGCCATTCTTCCACATGACGCGAGAGTTCGGGTCGGGCAGATCTTCTGACATCGCCATGATGTGGATCGAGTGGTCGGCGATGTGGCGGGCGAGCCAGAGCGGGAGGCCCGCCTCACCTGCAAGGATTGGCCCGGTGATGCGGCCCAGCATCTGGATATTGCCGAGCGGTTCACCCCGTGGACCACCCGTCAGGTAGAAATCATTGATCTGGATCGTCTTTTCATAGACCGTCCGGTTCCGCCGCAGGGGGTTCCAGGCGACCATACCGGTCAGGTTGTGGTTCATGAAGTTTCGGCCGACCTGATCCGACCGGTTGGCAAGCCCGTTAGGATGGTCCCCATTGGCCGAAGCGAGGAGCAGCGCCGACGACATCACCGCCCCGGCGCAAAGGCAGACGGTTGTGGCGGTCAGCACCTCGCGGGCACCGTCACGCTCGACCTCCACCCCCGTCACGCGGCGGCCTTCCGACAGGAGGCGGACGACGCTGGTGCCGGTCAGAAGTGTCACGTTCGGATGCCGCAACGCCTCGGCCAGACCGCAGCTTTCGGCGTCGGACTTGGCACCAGTCGTGCAGGGAAAGGCGTCCCAGGTGGTGGGCGCACGCTTAAGCCAGGCGTCGATATCGACACCAAGCGGCAGGGCACTGGGGTGCAGACCCTGTGCGGCGAAGGCGCGGCGCAGGAGGACGATATCCGCCTCGTCCGGCACGGGGGGGAAAGGGTAGGAGGCGGAATGGGGCGGCTCTGATGGGTCGCCCGCCACATCGCCGCGCACGCGATACATTGCCTCGGCGCGCGAATACCACGGCTCCAGCGTGTCGTAGCCGATGGGCCAGCCGGGCGTAACCCCGCCGATGTGGCGCATTGGCGCAAAGTCCTCGGCCCGGTAGCGCAGCAGGACCGCGCCGTAGAACTTGGTATTGCCGCCGACGAATGCATAGTTGCCGGGGTTGAACGGGACCCCCGCCGCGTCGTGCCAGACATCCTTCGGCTTGAAGTGTCCGCGCCCGAAAATGGCGGCCGGATCGCGCGATTCGGGGCTGTCGGCCAGCCGCTCGCCCCGTTCAAGGATGACGATCCGCCGACCCGTGGGCGCAAGGGCGGCGGCCAGCGTCGCCCCGCCCATCCCAGAGCCGATGATGATGACGTCAGGCTGCATCAGGGCGCAATCCGCTCTTCCGTCGCCGGGTCAAAGGCGACGGCCTTTTCCATGTTGACTGCAAATTCGAAGATCTGCCCCGGCGCAACTTCCGCATCCGCCCGCATCCGCGCCACAACATCCTTGCCGCAAAGCTGCATGGTAACAAAGGTATCCGACCCCGCTGGCTCGGTCACCCCTACACGGTTCGGCAGCGTGACGATATTGGCGGATTTCCGGTCGGCGCCCTCGGGATCGGTCATCGCTTCCGGACGGATGCCCAACAGGATCGGCCTTCCCACCCAGGCCGCAAGGTTGGCTTGGCTGAACCGCAGATGCCGCAACGTGCCATCGGCATCGGTTACCGCGGCATGGGGCACGCTGCCTTCCATCACCACGGTCGCGGGGACGAGGTTCATGGCCGGAGACCCCATGAATGTCGCCACGAAAACGTTCGCAGGGGTGTCGTAGATCTCTTTCGGGGTGCCCAGCTGCTGGACATGTCCCTTGTTCATCACGGCAATCCGGGTGGACAATGTCATCGCCTCGATCTGGTCATGGGTGACATAGACGATGGTCGTCTTAAGCGTCTGGTGCAGTTTCTTGATCTCGGTTCGCATGTCGACACGCAGCTTCGCGTCAAGGTTCGACAGCGGTTCGTCGAACAGGAACACATCCGGGTTCCGCACCAAAGCCCGCCCCATCGCCACGCGCTGCCGCTGGCCGCCGGACAACTGCCCGGGTTTGCGGTCCAGAAGGTGGTCGATCTGCAACAGCTTTGCCACCCGCGCCAGGGCCACGTCACGCTCCGGCTTGGGCACGCCATGCATCTCCAGCCCGAAGGTCATGTTCTGGCCAACGGTCATGTTCGGGTACAGGGCGTAAGACTGGAACACCATCGCGATGTTGCGCTTAGAGGGATGCACACCGTTCACCACCCGGCCCTTGATGGCAATCTCGCCCCCCGTGATCGCCTCCAGCCCGGCGATCATGTTCAGCAGCGTGGACTTGCCGCAGCCGGACGGACCGACCAGCACCAGAAACTCGCCCTCCTCTACCGTCACGTCGATGCGGTGCAACACCTGAACCGATCCGTAGGATTTGGTGACATTGCGGATATCGAGAAAGCCCATGGCGTTATCCTTTGACAGAACCCGCCATCAGCCCGCGCACGAAATAGCGGCCTGCGACGATGTAGACGATCAGGGTAGGGAGGGCGGCAAGGATCGCGCCCGCGAAGTGGACGTTGTATTCCTTCACCCCGGTCGAGGATTGGACAAGGTTGTTCAGCGCCACGGTCATCGGCTGGCTGGTCCCGCCAAAGCTGACGCCGAACAGAAAGTCGTTCCAGATATTGGTGAATTGCCAGATCACGCTGACCACTGCGATGGGGCCGGACACAGGCAAGAGGATGCGCCAGAAGATGCGGAAGAAGCCCGCACCGTCGATCATTGCCGCCCGCACCAGCTCGGTCGGGAAACTGGCATAGTAGTTGCGGAAATAAAGCGTGGTAAAACCGATCCCGTAGACCACATGCACCAGAACCAAGCCCGAGACCGACCCCGCCAGCCCCAGCTTGCCCAGAACGACCGCCATCGGGATCAGAACGATCTGGAACGGGATGAAGCAGGAAAAGAGCATGAGGCCGAAAACCCAGGTATC
>JANPJZ010000351.1:0-7900 GCA_031425795.1 Rhodobacter sp.
TCATAGCCGCGCTGCAGAAAGCTGGAGTAGATCGCGCAGAATGGCCGCATCCCGCTTGCCGCAAGCCCTGCGGCAAAGGTCACGCCATGCTGCTCGGCAATCCCCACATCAAAGACCCGCCCCGGAAACCGCTGTTGCATCACGTCGAGACCCGTGCCCCCCGGCATCGCCGCAGTGATCGCCACGATCTTCGGGTCCCGCGCCGCCATCGCCGTAAGCGTCTCGCCAAAGACCTGGGTATAGCTCGGCGCGTTCGACTTGCCCTTGACCTGCTGGCCGGTCGCGACGTCGAACTTCGCCACGCCGTGATACTTGTCATCCGCCCCTTCCGCCGGGGCATAGCCCTTGCCCTTGACCGTCACGCAGTGGATCAGCACCGGACCCGAGGCCCTCGCCTTCGCCGCCCGCAGGGTCGCCAGAAGCTGCCCCATGTCATGCCCGTCGATCGGACCGATGTATTCAAAGCCGAACTGCTCGAACATCGTCCCGCCCCCAGGCGTGCCGGTGACCAGCGCCCTCGCCCGCCGCGCACCGTCGCGGACCGGGCCGGGGAGTGCGGCCTCCAGCCCCTCGGCCGCGGCCTTCAGCATGGCCAGCGGGCCCTTCTCGGCAATCGCGTTCAGATACGAGGACATCGCCCCGACCGGCGGGGCAATCGACATGTCGTTGTCGTTCAGGATGACGAACAGCCGCTCCTTCAGGTGGCCCGCGTGGTTCATCGCCTCATAGGCCATGCCCGCCGTGATCGCCCCGTCGCCGATCACGGCGATGGTGTCGCCCACCGGCATCCCAAGCTGCCGCCCCATTGCAAACCCAAGCGCCGCACTGATCGAGGTGGAACTGTGCGCCGCACCGAACGGGTCGTACTCGCTTTCCGACCGCTTGGTGAAGCCGCTCAGGCCACCCTTCTGCCGCAACGTTCCCATCCGGTCGCGCCGCGCGGTGATGATCTTGTGGGGGTAGCACTGGTGGCCCACATCCCAGATCAGCTTGTCGAAGGGCGTGTTGAAGATGGCATGGATCGCCACGGTCAGCTCCACCACCCCCAGAGAGGAGCCAAGATGCCCGCCGGTCCGGCTCACGGTCTCGACCGTCGCCTGGCGCAACTCCTGTGCCACCAGATGCAACTCCGCATCGGTCAGTTGCTTCAGGTCGGCAGGGCAGACAACGCGGTCCAGCGTGGGTGTGCGGCTTGGGGTGTCCATGACGCCCTCCTTCGGATCAAAAAAGATGCCGCGTGGATCTGACCCCACGCGGCACCAGGGTCCTGTCGCCAACAGGAAGGGAACCGGGCGTCATGGTCACACCCCGGAGCCGGGCAGGCACGCGCCCGGGTGACATGTGGAGGGCGAACGTGCCGCCCTCCGAACTCGCTTCAGGGCTCGCCCCGGTCTTCCGTGTCCCAGGTGTTGGGGTCCGGCGTCTCGCGGCTTTCGGCCGGCAGGAACGTCCCCACGATGTAGAGCACCGCGAAGATCGCCCCGAAACCCACCACCACCAGCGCCGCCCAGCCCGCACCGCGCAGCATCTGCCCCGCGATCCAGGTGTTCAGCTGCTGCCGGCGCGTCAGCGAGAAGTAGTTGTCGTCAGCCATTTCACTCTCCTCAGTTGAGCGGCGCGTAGCCGTGTTCCTGTGCCCAGACATACCAGTTGTCGACCACAGTGCCCGTCAGCAGGATACCGATGCCGCCGGTCAGCGTCACCAGGATTGCAAACCACCAGGCCCAGCGGTGAATCCCCTCCATCGTGGCATTGAACCCCATGGTCCAGCGCCAGAACAGGGCGGCCCGCTCGGATGCGGTCCCGCGGTCGACGATCTGCTCAAGTTCCCGGTCGCCACCAAAGCGGCTGACGGCCAGGATCGTCGCCCCGTGCATCGCGAAAAGGACAGCCGATCCATAAAGGAAGGCGATGCTCAGCGCGTGGAACGGATTGTAGAACAGGTTGCCGTAGGTCAGGCTGAAGTTGTTGGTCCAGTCGAGGTGCGTGAAGATGCCGTAGGGCACGGCCTCGCTCCATGATCCCATCAGGATCGGCCGGATCAGGCCAAGGACCAGGAACAGCCAGATGGCCGAGGCGAAGGCCCAGCACACATGCTTGCCCATCCCAAGGGCTTGCGCCCGCAGGTAGCTCCTGACCCACCAGGACAGCACGGCCACCAGAAGGAAGAACGAGGCGATCAGCCAGTATCCCCCTTCCGCAATCGGCGGAAAGCGCAGCCCGTACTCGGGGGCCGGCGGATCCAGCGACAGCCAGAACAGATCCCGCAAGAAGACGGCCGGGTTATAGCCGGCCTGGTCCCAGAACCAGAACCCGACCATCACGAACCAGACCGTCCCGGCAAAGAGCGAGATCACCCCCATCGTGCCCAGATAGATCGGGCCAAGCTGGGCGTTTCCGAACCAGCCGGCGAGGTTGGAGAACCTTGCCCCCCGGCCCCGGTTCGCCAGATCCACGCCTTCGACCATCCCCATCTCCGGGGCGCCTCTGACCTGCATCTGGTTGAAGATGTTTTGATACTCAGCCATTTACGCCTCCTTCGATGCCGGCCCACCATGGCAGCTGCAGCCACCAATCCCACCACACGACCCACTGGTCGAACCAGATGGTCCCCGAGATGACGATGCAGACCGCGCTCCAGAACGCCGCGTTCAGCGCCAGCAAAAGGCCCAGGCGGTGAATGCCCAACGGACCGATCGAATAACCGATGAAGTCACGGAAGAAGGTGTCCTCGTGGTCAGGTGAGCGCAACTCGCGCCCCTTCTCGGGGTTGGCCGCCGACAGGATCAGCGCGCCGTGCAGTGCCAGTGCCAGGGCGTTGGTGAAGAAGAAGGTCACCGCGATCATGTGCGCCGGGTTGTAGTGGAAGTTGCCGTATTGATAGCCGGTGTTGGAAACCCAATCGAGGTGGGTCCAGATCCCGTAAGGGAAGGCATAGCCCCAGGCCCCCATAAGCACCGGACGCACGATGACCAGCGTCACATAGGCCAGGATCGCGAAGGCAAAGGCGTAGGGTACATGATACCCCATCCCCAGCTTGCGGGCGATTTCCACCTGCCGCAACGCCCAGGACACGAATGCCACGGTCGCACACATGGTGACCAGCTGCCAAAGTCCACCTTCACGCAAGGGCGCAAAGGCAAGGCCATATTCCACGGCTGGCGGATCGATCGAGATGAGCCAGGGGTTCCAGACCCCCTCCAGCGCCGTGCCGTAAAAGATCAGGATCGTGCCCAGAAGGGCAAAGAAGATGGTCGTGACGCCGAAAAAGCCGACGTAAAAGGGACCGACCCAAAAATCGAACAGGTTCCCTCCGACCAGCGTGCCGCCCGGCACGCGGTATTTTCGTTCGAAGCTGAGCAGTGCCATGCTTCTTTCTCCGCTAAGTCCGGGGGCTTGCATCGGGCGCAGGACGCGCTGCCAGCCGGAATGTGACTCTGTCCCATTGTGTCAAGGGCGGCGGCGGTCAGACCGCCGCCCGTGACGAAGGCCTTTGGCCTACTCGGTCGCTGGCGCCACGCCCTGTGCGGCAAGCGCACGGGCTCCGGCTTCTTCAAGCCAGTTGTAGCCGGGCGTGCTCAGGAGCACGAGGTGGATCATCGCTGCCAGCAGGAACAGGAAGACGCCCTGGGCAACGAAGACGCGGCGGGGATCGAAGATCAGCCAGATCTTGTAGAACTTTGACATGTTATTCTCTCCTCAAAACCACGGACGCCAGATGTACACCGCCAAATGAGCGACGACGGCAACGGCTGTGAACAGCCAAAGCCCGCTCATGTAGACGGAGTGCAGCTCTTGCGCCTGCTCGTCGGTGAGACCTGTGAAACTCAGGTCAGATCTATCAGCCATGTTATCCTCCGAAAGGGGTGACTGACGCCGCATACCCTGCGGCTGGGTTCACGGGTTGGCGGTATGCCTTCCCGAGTTTCTCCGTGCCCCCCTCGTTCTGAACGAAAGGGATACGGTGAATGGCAATTCTGGTGGGCGTGGGCGCACAGGCCACCAGAGGATCGAGCTGCCGGGCTCCGGGTCCGGCAGAGTGCACTCCCCACGCCCGAAGGCGCGAAAAGCGGAATTCAGGCGGCATTCAGGGCCGGAAGATCGCCGGGGTTATCGCCCCGGCTTCCCGCCAGGCGCGGGCCAGGGGCCCATGCACTGGCAGATGGCGGTCGCGGACCAGGGCGAAAGCCCAGGCCATGACGGCGAAGGGGATCGCCACCACGAAGATCAGCGAGAAGTAGATGTAGAATTCGGCCCGCGGCGTGCGGTGGCCATGGCTTGCACCGTGGCTCTCGACGTGTCCGCCTGCAGTGTGATCACTCATTGGACCTCTCCCTTGTTTGTCTTTTGGGCCGGGCCGTCACGCTCAGGGCGCAGGGCCGCGACAAATTCGAAAACCACCCGTTCGGCCCCTTGATCGAGCGCGGATTTCTCCGCCGCATCGCGCAGGGTCCGGGCCGCAGAGATCCGCGTCAGGATGGGGTGCGTGCTGACGATCCGGTCAAGCTCGGCCTGCGCATCGACATCCCAGGGGAAGTCGCGGCGCAGCGTCGTGGGGGTGGCGGCGGTGCTGTCCATCTCGGTGCCCAAGGGCAGGATGTGGAACAGCGCGTCGAAAAGGCCGTTGCAGACCTCTTGCAGCAGGTAGACCGCCCCGGCATAGCCCATGAAGGGCGTGCCCGTGGCGCGGCGGATCGCGGCGCCCGGAAAGCTTGCCGGGATGAAACTTGGCGCGGGTCCATGCCCGCCCTTCATCTCGGCCAGATACATCTTCTCGTTGATTGACCCCATGACGATCAGCGGCCGGTGCTGGCGCAGGCCCGCACGAACGGCTTCGTTGTTCGTCTTGGTTCCCGCCACCCGGGCGACGGCCAGCGCGCAAGGCAGGCCAAGGTCGGTTTCCAGATAGTTGCGGATGCCGCGCGTGTAGGTCTCGTTCGCGACGATGGCGAAGCTGGCCGTCGCAAAGAAATCCTGCGTGACCGACCGCCAGAGATCCCACAGGGGCTTCAGCGTCGAATGCTTTTCGCGGGCGATGAACGGCTCCGGGTCCAGACCCAGAATTTCGCCCAGTTGCCGCAGGAACTTCGTCGTGGACTCAAGCCCGATGGGCGCCTGCAGATAGGGCTTGCCCAGACATTCGGCCAGACCCCGGCCAAACTCGCGGTACATCACCACGTTGACGTCGGCGTTCACCAGGTTCCGCATTTCGGCCAGATGCGCACCAAGCGGCATCACCATATTGACCTCGGCCCCGATGCCTTCGACCAGGCGGCGGATCTCGTGCAGGTCCGACGCCATGTTGAAGGTGCCGTACATCGGCCCAAGGATGTTGACGCGCTTCTTGTCATGGGCTTCGCGCGCCTTCTCGGGCGGCATCCGGCCCTTGGTCATCCCGAATTCGGTAAAGATCCAGGTCATCGCCCGGTCGGCGCATTGCCACTGATCCTCGTCGATCGTCCGCGGAAGGAAGCGCTGGATGTTGGTGCCCTGCGGCGTGACCCCGCCGCCGATCATCTCGGCAATGCTTCCCGTGACCACCACCGCCGGCAGTGCCGGATCAAGCGTCTTCCAGGCCCGCGCCATCGAGGCTTCGGTGCCCGTTGTCATCTCGCCCTCGCCCAGTCCCGTGACCACGATGGGCAACTCATGCGGCGGCAGCGCGTCGGTGTAATGGAGGACCGATGTCACCGGAAGGTTCTCACATCCGACCGGCCCGTCGATGACGACCTGCAGACCCTTCACCGCACAGAAGGCATAGATCGCCCCCCAGTACCCGCCTGCCCGGTCATGATCCTGGATCAGCATGAAGATGCCTCGCCACGCCAGACGCTTGCCATACGCGCGCCAGACAGTTTGCAGACCGCGATTTCGGGGCGGAAGCTCATATCATCTCCTCCGCCTTGGCGGCCTTGGCAGCCTTGTCGAGCTTCTTCTGATGGATCGCCCTGAAGTCCGGCCGCAGGTTCGGAGAGCCTTCCCAGATGCCCGCAGTATCGCCTTCGCCGACGCCTTCGAAGAAGGCTTTCATCCCCTCCATCCGGTCCCTGCCAGCGATTGCCGCGTTGACGACCTGAGCCAGAGAGCCCGCACCGGCCGGTCCCATCAGGGGACGGGCCGAGATGAGGTTCGTGAAGTAAAGCGATGGAATGCCTTGCGCTTTCGCCTTTTGCACCAAAGGGGTCGTTCCGATGGCGAGGTCAGGCTTGAAGCCCTCCATCGCCGCAAGATCATCCTCAAGGCTCGCCCGGAACTTGACCGCGACACCCTTGGCCTCAAGCCAATCGCGGTCCGCCGCAGACCATTCGTTGCGCGCACAAGCCGTGCCGACATAAGGCACATCCGCGCCGCTTTCGATCAGCAGGCGCGCGACGAGGAGTTCGCTGCCTTCATACCCGCTTAAGGTGATCCTGCCCTTGATCGGCGTAGCCGCCAGCGCGCCCTTGATCGCCGGCCCAAAAGCGTTCTGCGCAGCAGCCACCTTTTCCGCAGCAATCCCATAGGCTTCGCCGATAGCCCTCAACCAGCCCATTGTGCCGTCATAGCCCACCGGAGCAGAGCCAACCACAGCCCGCCCAGCCGCCTGAAACTCACGAATCGCGGCCGTGTAGAACGGGTGGATCGCCGCAACGACCCCGCAATCCAGCGCCGCATAAAGCTCCCGCCACTCCCGGCACGGCACAACCGGACCGGCGGCCAGACCCATCGGAGCCAGCATCGCGCCAATCATCATCGGGTCGGCCGGGAACATCTCGCCCAAAAGGGCAACCGTCGGACGGTCCGACCGCCCTTGGGCAGGCGCCGCGACCGGGCCGGCAAGGATTTCTTCACGGGCATACTTCAGCATCGCCCCGGCCAGAACGTCCTTCGCCTCGGCATGGGTCGGGACGCCAAAGCCCGGCACGTCGATCCCGACGATGCGCACGCCGTTGATCTCGCTTGGCAGCAGCTTCAACGGAACCCCGGAAGCCGTTGGAACGCAAAGGTTTGTCACGACCACGGCATCATAGCGGTCGGGATCGGCCAACTCGTGCACCGCGTCGCGGATGTCTTCGAAAAGCTTGCCGGTCACCAGGCTTTCCGAATTGAAGGGCACATAACCCACAGACCGGCGGGCCCCGTAAAAGTGGCTGACAAAGGTCAATCCATAGACGCAGCAGGCAGATCCTGACAGCACCGTCGCCACCCGCCGCATCCGCAGCCCAACCCGCAGGCTTCCAAAGGCCGGGCACATGGATTGTGGTTTGTCATGAGGGCCTTGCGGGTAATCCTTCGCGTAACCGTCCAGCAGTTCCGAGTTTCCCGCCGCCCGTGCTGCGGCTTCCATCTGTGTCGCCCCGGCATGGCACCCCATGCCATCTGCCAGCCCCTGGGTGTCGCCCCCGGCGGCAGGGCTTTCGCCCTCCGTCATTGGGGTTGCAGCCACCAGAGTATGGCGCAGGCCTTCGGTCATTTGGCAACCTTCCGGGCTTCCAGCGCCTTCAGGGCAGCTTCCACGCGGGCCAGGGCTTCAAGATCACACATTGTCGTAGACCACTTCCAGCGAGGGCTTGATGATCGCGTTCTTGCCGCGCATGTCGGCGTCCGTCGCCGGGCTGAGGACGAAATCCGCCCCCGTCGCTTCGGCACTGAAAAGGCCGAGCAGACCGTCCTGAGACAACGGCTTCGGCTTGACCGGCGGCGCTTCGGCCACGGCGATGCCAAGGGCTTCGAACATCGGACCCCACTGGCTCTCGTAGCTGCCAACGATCTGATAATTCGCCGATTTCTTGCGCAGGTCGTCGTCCTGCGGAATGGCCGCCAGCACCGGGATGCCCACCGCATCGGCAAAGGCCGCGGCCTCCCCCGTGCCGTCATCCTTGTTGATCACCAGCCCCGCGATGCCGACATTGCCGCCAAG
>JANPJZ010000352.1:0-2259 GCA_031425795.1 Rhodobacter sp.
CAAGCACAACGCCTCCATCTCCGGCGCCGAGTGCGGCTGCCAGGCCGAGGTCGGCTCCGCCGCCGCCATGGGCGCTGCAGGCCTCGCCGCCGTGCTGGGCGGCACGCCCGAACAGGTGGAAAACGCCGCCGAAATCGCGCTCGAGCATCACCTCGGCATGACCTGCGACCCGGTGAAGGGCCTGGTGCAAGTGCCCTGCATCGAACGCAACGGCCTCGGCGCGATCAAGGCGGTTTCGGCTGCCAGCTTGTCCCTGCGCGGCGACGGCCAGCACCTCGTCTCCCTCGACGCCTGCATCGAAACCATGCGCCAGACCGGCCAGGACATGCATGAAAAGTACAAGGAAACCAGCCTCGGCGGCCTTGCAGTGAACGTTCCGAACTGCTGACCCGACCGGCACCCGGGACGGGACTGTACGGCGGGAGTTTCTGATGGATAAGCAAGACGCCTTGCTCTTTTCAGAAATACTCCCCGGGGGTTTGGGGGCAGGATGCCCCCATTGACCGAGCCTCTGCGCGCACTCTTCACGCGCGGAGGCGAGACAATGGACTTCGCGCGCAAGCGCCCCAATTGGTAACCCGCCCCACCCTTACGATGTCGCTTTCAGGCAGGCGGCGTCCCATGGACCGGGCTAGGCAGAGACATGTCCCGCGATACCACCCTTCGCGGCATCGTCCTGATGCTGCTCTTCTGCCTGATCGCGCCGCTGCTGGACGTTTCGGCCAAGCTTGCGGCCGAAGGCGGCATCCCCGTCGGCCAGATCACCACCGCCCGGTTCCTGGTTCAGGGTGTCCTGATGCTGCCCGTCGTGCTGATCATGGGCCTGTCGCTGCGCCTTGCCCCCCGCGCGCTGGCGCTCATCTCGCTGCGGGCGCTGTTCCTGATCCTTTCCACATTCTCCTTCGTTTCCGGCATCGCCGTCATGCCCGTGGCCGACGCCCTCGCCATCGCCTTTGTCGAGCCGTTCATCCTTCTGGTCCTCGGCAGCTTCATCTTCGGCGACCACGTCGGCCCGCGCCGGATCGCCGCCTGCGCCGTAGGCTTCTGCGGCGCGCTCTTCGTGATCCAGCCGTCGATCCAGGTCTTCGGCCTCGTCGCCCTCTGGCCCCTTGGCACCGCCTTCTTCTTCGCCTTTTACATGCTGGTCACCCGGTCGATCTCGGCCTGGATGCACCCGGTTGCCATGCAGTTCCACACCTCCTGGACCGGGCTTCTGCTGTGCCTGCCCGTCATGCTGCTGGCCAACGGCTCCGGCATCGCCTCGCTCGATCCCGTCTGGCCGCAGGCCCTCAACTGGCTCTGGCTTCTGGGCGTCGGCTTCTGGGCCGCCGTCAGCCACATGTCGATGACCTACGCCCTGAAATACGCGCCCTCCGCCACCCTCGCCCCCCTGCATTACTCCGAGATCGTCGTCGCCGTGGCTCTCGGTTACCTGATCTTCGGCGATTTCCCGAACCCGCTCACCTGGGTCGGCATCGGCATAATCGTCGCCTCAGGCCTCTACATCATCCACCGCGAGAGGATGTCGGCCCGCCTTCTGGCCACAGCGCCCTGATCGCCGCGTCCAGCCTGCGTCGCGGCAGGATCACCAGCATCCCCGGCCCGTCGAACTCCAGCAGCACCCGCCGCGCGACCACCCGGTTCGAGGTGCCGATGATCCCGTCCGGCGCAAAGCCGATCCGTTCGATCGGCCATTCCAGCCCCTCGCTCCGCCCCGTCACCGCGCCCATCGGGAACAGCGACAGGGGCTCGCCAACCGCCAGGGCCAACTCAAGCCGCATCGGCGCCGCAAAGGCCAGGTCCTGCGGCCCGATCAGGATGCAGCGCTGATCCGCCCGCGCAATCAGCGTGTTCATCGCCGCCAGCCCATGGTCCAGCCGCGCCCCGGCAAAGCCAAGCGCCAGCACAAGGGGCGCCCGGATCGACCGCAGCGCCTTGTCGAAATCGGTGGTCGCCTGCTCTGCCATCGGATGCTGCCGCTCCAGCGGGATCGCAGCCCGCGCCGAGAGGGACAGCGAATCAAAGTCGCCGATCACCGCCTCGGGCATCACACCCAGGTGCAGCAGCCTGTCCGCGCCCCCGTCCGCAGCCACCGCAACCGGCGCCCGAGCCAGACACAAACGCAGGTCGCGCCGACCGAACGGGCCGCCTCCGGCAAGAGTTATCCCGTGTGCTGTCTGGACAATCGTAGGTTTCATGCAAAACTGTATCCAATTAAGGCAGGATTCTTGGGCTCCGGCCACAATCAATCCATCAAAT
>JANPJZ010000353.1:0-15749 GCA_031425795.1 Rhodobacter sp.
ACCTTCCCGTCCGGCGTCGTCAGGCTGATGTCGATGGTCTGGTTGCCCACCCCACCCGCCGTCACCGGCACCTCGAACACCACCTTCGCCTTGTCGCCAAGGTCAAAGCCAGAGGGCACGTCGCCCAAAACCAGCCCCGAGGCCGCGACATCCAGGCTCATCCGCCCCGAAGGCCCGGTGGCATGAACGACCTCCAGCAGAAGGCGCGAGCTGTCGCCAGGCGACAGGAAACGCGGGACGCTTGCCGTCACCACAACCGGATCACGCACCAGCACATCGGCCGAAGCCTGGCCGACGCCGGTCTTGGTCCAGGCGACCGCCATCACCTTCACTGTGCCATTGAAGCTTGGCAGATCGAAGGACGCCCGCGCATAGCCATCCGCACCCACCGTCACTGGTCCGGTGAAGTAGGCGACCAGTTCTTCCGTGGGGGGTGGCGCTTGCAACCGCGCCTGCGCGCCCGCGTCGCCGCCAGAGCGGACCTCGCCCGTGGCCCCGTTCAGCCCATCGATCAGCCGGCCATAGATGTCACGGATTCCAACGCCAAGGCGGCGCTGGCCGAAATAATGGCCCTGTGGATCGGGGGCCTTGAAAGCCGTAAGGTTCAGGATGCCCACGTCCACTGCGGCGATGGTGACATAGGCCGTCTCCCCCGCCGCCACGCCCTCGACCTTGACCGCCACGTCCAGCGGCCCACGCGGGGCGGCTTCCGCTGCCATCTCGACCGTCGCTACCAGCGCCTTCGCGCCCGGATCGATGCTGGCATGGGTCAGCCCCAGCGCCCGCGCCGGGTTGCGGCCCGCTGCCACATCCATCGGCCGCAGCACGGACGCCGTCACATAGACCCCGGCGCCCCATTCATCGGTCACCGGCAGCTGGATCAGGTTCTCGCCTTCTTTGACCTCGACCGCCTGCATGGCCACCAACCGGTTCGACAGCACCGTCACCAGCGCCGTCCCAGCCGCGCGCGGCACGATCCGCAGCGTCGCGGTCTCGCCCGGTTTGTAGGCCGGTTTGTCCAGCGACAGCTCCAGCGTGTCCGGCGTGGCCGAGGCGTCGGCAGGTGCGTACCATCCTGCATAGAACTCCATCGAAGAGGCGGATTTCCCGCCGTCCGAGCGTTCCACCAGAATCTCGTAGCTGCCCCACTCCACATCGGCGGCGATTTCGACCGGCTCGGCTCCAAGCGTTACCGTGCCTTCGGCCACCGGGACACGGCTGACGACCGGCTCCCAATTCCAGTTACCAAAGCTTTGATACCATTGGTAATCATACTCGACGCGCATCAACTTCCAGGTCGCCGGCATCGCAGTCAGCGCCTCGGCTGCATCGACGGCGATCAGCTGGAAGCGCGCTTCGGTGCCCTCGGCGACGACGCCGTCGAACATCGGCTTGATCCCGATCATCGGGTTTGCAGGCGAAAGTTTCTTCGTGACCGTGCGCTCGACCGGACGACCGGAGCCTTCGGCAACCCGCACAGTCACCTTGGCCTCAAGCGAGCGCTGCGGATCTTCGACGACCGGCAGGGTGACGGCAAGGACGGCATTGCCCGCATCATCAGTCTCGCCCCCGTCCAGCGCGGTCATCTGGGCGGTAAAGGGCTGGTCGTGGCGACCAAAGACATAGCCCGGGAAGGCCTCCAGCCCCTCGGCGGCACGAAGCAGAACCTCGCCCTCGATGGCAAGGCCCGCACCCGGCGCGCCAAACAGATAGCGCGCGGCAATGGTCAGATCGACCGAGGACTCCGCACCGAGCGACAGCGGCGTGTCGGCCAGCGTCAGGTCAAAGTCGATGCGTTCGGGCAGGAAATCCTCGACGAGGAAGGTCTTGGCCGACAGGGCCGGAGCCTCCAGATCGGCAAACATCTCCAGTCGCCAGACCCCGCGCGGCGCACTGCCCGCGATGGGCAGGCTGAACACATGGCCGCCTGCGCCCGAATCCTCGACCAGCTGGCGCGAATATTCCACGCCATCGGGGCGGCTGAGGACTGCCGTCAGCGGAAGGCCCTCGACCGCCGCCTGCTCGGCATCCCGCGCCAGCGCCGTCACATAGACTGTCTCGCCCGCGCGGTAAGCGCCGCGATCCGTCGTGACGAAGACGTCAACCGGCGGAGCCGCCTCACGCCCCTCGACCCCACGGTCGGACAGATCGAACTCCGGGTCGGTCAGTGACAGGAAGGCGATGTCGGCGTCGCCATCGCGCACCACGACCATCGCCGGGGCGCTTCCGCCAAGGCCCCGGGTCAGGCCCGCGTCAAACCGGGCGTAGCCCATGTCGTCGGTCGTGGCGGTCCCCAGAACGGTATTGGCGCGGTTCAGCAGCTCCACCGTCACGCCAGGCTTGGCGCCCGCCGTGCCAAGCGAGCGCACGAAGACATGCAGTCCGTCCGCGCCAGACATCGTGGTGACGCCAAGATCCGAGATCACGAACCACTGCCAGCCTGGCGGAATGGTGTAGGGGTCCACACCGGGGACAGATGCCTTCAAGGCGTAGATGCCCGCCGGAAGCCCTTCCAGCGCCTCGCCCAGCGGCAGGCGGGTGGTGACGTCCTTGTTGACCTCTTGCGCAACGGTAGCGCTGCCGGTCCAAAGCTCCTCGCCCACGGTGTCGGCAAAGTATTCCTCGGAATAGACGTTGATCGGGGTGCCGAAGTAATAGTCCTGAATGGACCGCAGAAGGTTCCGGTCGGTGACGCGGTAAAGGACCAGGTCCAGCTTGTCGGTGTTCACCGTCTCGACCGGCAGGGCAGGGTCGCCCGCCTTTGGCAGGACATAGCCCCGGCCGGGAAACTTGACCCCAGGGGCGCGGTCGCGGATGTATTGCGTGACCTCCACCGACTTGGCCATGCTCTGACCGTCCGCCGCCGGAAGCCCGTCGCGGAAGGTGACGGAGTAGCGTTTGCCATGCTCCAGCCCCGTGACGCAAAGCTGCCGCCAGCCACCGTTTTCCACGACCATGCCGGGCTCTGTCAGCTGCACGAAGGTGGAGTAATCCACGCCCGACGCCACCAGGTCCTCGCTGAAGGTCACGCAGATCCGCGGACGGGCAAGGTCGGACTGGACGATGGTCTCGGCAATCCGGAAGCCGTACTTGCCAATCGCCACGTCCAGCGCCGCCGCCGTATCGGTGCGTTCCTGCAAGGTCTGCGCCAGCCGCAGCGCCTGCACGGTGTCACGACCCCGGCCGTTGCGCTCCAGCACATCGCCCATCTGCACCAGGATCGTATGGCGCAGCGCCGCATTTTCCGCCCGCAGATAGGCGTTGATCGAGGACTTGTAGGCCTCCCCCAGCCAGAAATACTGCTGGTTCGCGTCGACCTTCGATGCCTCCAGCTGCCGCCGGGCGAATTCGCCCCAGGTCGCTGCATCATCCGTCAGGTTCAGCGCTGCACCCGTGAATGCCGCTGCACCGGCCCAGTCGCCCCGCGCTTCCGCCTCGGTTGCCGCCGCCAGATGCTCTTCGGCACTCCAGGGCCCGGTCGTGTGCTGTCGGCCAAGCCCCGAGGCCTGGTCAAACGCCGGCTGGATGTCCCAGTCCGGCAAGAAGGCGATTTCGGCCCGTCGCGCGGCGGCCTGGGCCCGGGTTTCCGCATCCGCCTCGATCACCATGGCTGAGAAGGCACCCTGGAAGAAGACCCCCTCACCCGGTCCGTTCTTGATGAAGCAGGACCCGTTTCGCGTGTTGTAGACAAAGGCCGTCGCGCGAGGATTGGTCAGGGCCGCCCGCTCGCAGGCTTCGATCGTGGTGTCGAAAACTGAAGCGATGTCTCCACCCGGCAGGTCCTGATCCTGGCTGACCACGGCCCGCCGCTCGGGAATCAGGTCCTGAGCTGACAAAACCCCAGCAGAAGTTGCAAAAATCGCCGCCGCGACTGCGGCTCTGTGAAACCAACGCATCGAAAATGCCCCTCTGACTGGATTGGTCGAAATGTCGCATGGGGGCCACCGCGCTGGCAAGTCTGCTCGGGTCCCGCTGGCGTTAAGTCTTGGTTCACTTCGATGCGGCAGGCTAGTCGCGTAAACCGGACCTTCGGGCGGTCCGGTGATGGGCATGTCGACAGGGCGGGTATGGAACTTTCGGAACGGCTGCTCAGGGAACGGCGCGCACGGCTTGCGGCTGAACGCCTGCTGGAACAGAAAAGCCGTGAGCTTTTCGCCGCGAACGAAAAGCTGGCGATCCACGCGCGATCTCTGTCTGACCAGATCGTGGAACAGCGTCAGGTCGTGCGGTCAGCCCTGTCGGAGGCAGAGGTCCTGAAGGGCCAGAACCTTCGCTTTGTCGAGGATCTGGATCGTGCGCACACCACCGCCGTCATGGCCGAACGCAGGCTGTGGGACGCGGTCGACACCATCCGCGACGGCTTCGCCGTGTTTGACGGCGCGATGCGACTCATCACCGCCAACCGCGCCTGGATGGCCCCGTTCGAGGGTCAGCCCGTCGCTCCCGGCATCCCTTACGCCGACATGCTTGAACTCATCGCCACCTCGCGCGTCATCGACCTTGGCGACGAGACGGCCGAAGACTTCGTCACCCGCATGCGCACCCGGCTTGAGGGTGATCCGATCGAGCCGGTGACGCTGAAGTTCCATGACGGCACCTGGGTCAAGCTGCAGGACCGCCGCGCGCGCGATGGCGATCTGGTCTGCCTCGCCCTTGATATCACCGACCAGATGCGCATCTGGGCCGCCATTGAGGCGATCCCCGATGGCTTTGTCCTTTACGACCGGGAGGAACGGCTCTTGACCTGCAACCAGCGCTACCGCGACACTTATCCCGCCTCGGCCCCTGCCATGCAGCCTGGCACCAAATTCGAGGATATCCTGCGCTATGGCCTGGCCCACAGCCAGCACGCCGACGCCGTGGGCCGAGAGGAGGAATGGATCGAGGAGCGCATGAAACGCCACCGCGAGGGGACGGGCACCTCCGAGCAGCAACTGTCCGATGGCCGCTGGATCCGCGCGCATGACCACCCCACTCCGGATGGCGGCCGCGTTGGCCTGCGTGTCGACATCACCCAGTTGAAGGAGCATGAGGGCCAGCTTGAAGCCGCCCGCAAGGCGGCCGAAGCGGCGAACCGCGCCAAGTCGGCCTTCCTCGCCAACATGAGCCATGAGATCCGCACGCCGATGAATGGCGTCGTTGGCATGGCGGAACTCCTTTGCGACACCACCCTCTCGGACGAACAGCGCCTCTTTGCGGAAACCATCCGCTCTTCGGGCGAGGCGCTTCTGGTCATCATCAACGACATCCTCGACTATTCCAAGATCGAGGCGGAGCGCCTGACCCTGCGCCCCGAACCCTTCGATCTGGAACGCACGATCCATGAGGTGACGATGCTCCTCCAGCCCCGCGCGCGGGAAAAGGGGTTGGACCTGATGATCGACTTCGACATGTTCCTGCCCACCCGCTTTGTCGGCGATCCGGGCCGCCTGCGGCAGGTGTTGACCAACCTCATCGGCAATGCGGTCAAGTTCACCGAACGGGGCCATGTCCTGACCCGCGTCGTCGGCGTGGACGAGGATGATGGGCGCCAGACGCTGCACATCACCGTCGAGGACACCGGTATCGGGATTGCTACAGAATACCTTGACCACATCTTCGGCGAGTTCAACCAGGTGGAGGATGAGCGCAACCGCAAGTTCGAGGGCACCGGCCTTGGCCTTGCGATCACCCGTCGCCTGATCGAACACATGGGGGGTGCGGTCTGGGTCGACAGCACGCTGGGCGAAGGCTCAAGCTTCGGCTTCCGCGTGACGCTGCCCGTGGCCGAGGATGCAGGCGCCGTCCAGGTGCCAGTCGCCGTGCGACGGGTGCTGGCGGTGGATGACCAGTTCATCAACCGCACCATCCTTGAGCGTCAGCTTGCCCCTTGCGGCATCACCGTCACCCTCTGCCGCTCTGGTGCCGAGGCGCTGGAGCGGCTGGCGGCTGATCCGCCCTTTGATGTGGTGCTGACGGACCATGCGATGCCGGAAATGGACGGAATGGCCCTGTTGCAGCACATCCGAGCGGCGGGGCATGCGGTGCCGGTCATCCTGCTGAGTTCCAACATCGGCAGCCTGGGCGATGGCGCGGCTGATTTTGCGGCGATCCTGCAAAAGCCGGTGCTTCGGTCGGACCTCTACCGTCACCTGCAGGCGCTGACTGCGCCGGCCGAGATGGCGGAAACGGCAACGGAACCGTCGATTCGGATGGAGTTGCGACAGATGCGCGTGCTTGCCGCCGAGGACAACCGGACCAATCAGCTGGTCTTCCAGAAGATGGTCCGCGCCCATGACATCGACCTTGTCTTCGCCGATAATGGCCGCATCGCGGTCGAGCTCTACCAGTCGTTCCGGCCGGATCTGATCTTTATGGACATCTCGATGCCCGAAATGGATGGAAAAGCGGCAACCCGCGCGATCCGAGCGCTGGAAGGACCGGGCAGCCATGTCCCGATCGTTGCACTGACCGCGCATGCCATGGACGGTGACGCCGAGGGTATCCTTGCCGCCGGGATCGACCAGTATCTGACCAAACCCCTGCGCAAGGCGGCGATCGAGGCGACCTTGACGGAATTCCGCCCCCGCGACACCCGCCCCCCCGTGACCGACGCCGAAGCTGCCGCCTAACGCTTGAGCCGCGTGCCGCGGCAAGTCCCTGTGGTCGCCGGCGCGGGCAAGGCCCGCTTGGCTCCGCAACGCGTGTTCCTGGCGGTGCGCCCAGCCCGAGGCCGCGGCAGCCGGAGCCTGCTGCGGAACGCTCCGCGGGGAGTATTTCAAAAAAGCGCAAACGCAATTCGGTGCCCAGAGTTGCTCTCTTGACGAATACTCTCGGGGTCCGGGGGTGAAGCCCCCGGGGGCGGGGCCGGTGGAACCGCCAAACAGGAGTTAACTCAGCTTCTGGAGTTTCCTGGCAAAGGACATCGCAATCACCCCTCCCGCAGCACCGAAAGGAAGGCTTCGCCGAACCGCTCCACCTTCAACTCGCCCATGCCCTGAATGTGCTGCAGCTCCGCCAGCGTCGATGGCCGCCGCTCGGCAATCTGCCGCAGGGTGGAATGGGTGCAGGAGAGGTGCTTTCCCGTCCCATCCTCGCCGCGCGACAGCTCCACCTGGACTTCGGCCAGCCGGTCGAACACCGCCCCCTCCGGCTTGCCGGCAAGCCGCATCCGGGCGGGATGCAGGGTTTCGGCCGCGCCGGTGATGACTTCCAGGAACGCAAGGCCGTAGCTTTCAAGCTTCTTCGCCCCGACCCCCGTGATCCCGGCCATCTCGTCCAGCGTGGCCGGTTTCCGTTCTGCCATCTCGATCAGGGTGCGGTCTGCAAAGACCACATAGGCCGGCACGTTCTGCGTCTCGGCAAGCGCGCGGCGGCGGGCTTTCAGGAGCGACAGGAGGCCCACATCCTCATCCGCCACCTGTGAGCGGACCGCGACCCTGTCGGTCGCGCCCGAGACCGTGTCGCGGCGCAGGGTCACCTGCGCCTCGCCGCGCAGGATCGGGCGGGCGGCTTCGGTCATGCGCAGGGCACCGTGGCGGTCGGGGTCGGGGCGGACCAGGTCCTGGCCCATCATCTGCCGGAACACCGCGCCCCAGGCGGCCTTCGAGAGGTCGCGCCCCACAGCGTAGGTGGGCAGCTGGTCATGCCCCCGCTCGCGCACCTTGGCGGTGGCGTTGCCGGTCAGGATGTCGATCAGGTGGCCTGCGCCGAACCATTCGCCGGTCCTCAGGATGGCCGACAGCGCCTTGCGCACTGCTTCGGTCGCGTCGAAGAGCTGGGCCGGGCGGTCGCAGAGGTCGCAATTGCCGCAAGGCTCCGCCGCCTCACCGAAGTAGCCAAGCAGCACCTGACGGCGGCATTTCAAGGCCTCGGCCAGACCCAGAAGCGCATTCAGGCGGGTATGGTCGGCGGCCTTGCGGTCGGCGGGGGCAGCACCTTCGTCAATCTGGCTGCGGCGGAGGCGGATGTCGTCGGGGCCGTAAAGGGTCAGAGTCTCGGCCGGGCTGCCATCGCGCCCCGCGCGGCCGATTTCCTGATAGTAACCCTCGATCGACTTCGGCAGGTCGGCATGGGCCACCCAGCGGATGTCGGGCTTGTCGATGCCCATCCCGAAGGCCACCGTCGCCACCACGATCAGGCCGTCCTCGCGCTGAAAGCGGACTTCCACTTGGCGACGGGCCTCTGCCTCCATCCCGCCATGATAGGCGACCGAGGGGTGGCCGGCCTCACGCAGGGCCTGGGCCAGCACCTCGGTCTTGGCTCGGGTGCCGCAATAGACGATGCCGGACTGCCCCTTGCGGGCGGCAGCAAAGCGCAGGATCTGGTCGCGCGGCGTCGCCTTGACCGCGAAGGCGAGGTGAATGTTCGGACGATCAAAGCCGCGCAGGAAGGTGGCGGGGGCTTCGCCGTCGAAGAGGCGGGTGACGATCTCGGCGCGGGTTTCCTCATCCGCCGTGGCGGTGAAGGCGGCGAGGGGGACGTTCAGGGTGCGTCGCAGCTCACCGATGCGCAGGTAATCGGGGCGGAAGTCATGCCCCCACTGGCTGACGCAATGCGCCTCATCGACCGCGATCAGGCTGCACTTCGCCCGGCGGAGGAGACCCATCGCCGCACCGGAGGCGAGGCGCTCCGGCGCCATGTAGAGCAGCTTCAGCCGCCCCTCGTCGATTGCGGTGTGAACCTCTTCCGTCTCTTCATCGGTATTGCCCGAGGTCAGCGCCCCCGCCTCGACCCCGACGGCCTTCAGCGCACGAACCTGGTCGCGCATCAGCGCGATGAGGGGGGAGATGACGACCGTCACGCCCTCGCGGCAAAGGGCGGGCAGTTGAAAGCACAAGGATTTGCCGCCGCCCGTCGGCATGATTGCAAGGGTGTTGCGGCCTTCCAGAACGGCCTGCACGATCTCGGCCTGACCGGGACGGAATTCCGGAAAGCCAAAGACGGTCTGCAGCAAGGCTGAGGCGCGATCCACCGGGGTGTCGGGGGCTTCAGGCGAAGGCGGCGGCGTTGTTGATCAGCACGATCCGCAGCGCATAGACCGCCAGAAGCACGACGAGGGGGGCAAGGTCCAGGCCGCCCAGATTGGGCATCACGCTGCGCACGCGGGAGTAGACCGGCTCCAGCAACCGGTTGAGCCCGTCCCAGATCGAGGCGACCAGCGGCTGGCGCAGGTTCAGGACCTGGAAATTGATCAGCCAGCTCATGATGATCTGAGCGATGATGATGAACTGGGCGACATCAAGGATCAGCATCAGGATCTGGAAGATCGAGGTCATCGGGCACTCCGCGCAAGCTTTGGACAGAGGTAGCCGCACGGGACGCCGAGGGCAATGCCTCACGCAGCGTTCCGCTTGACGCTGCTGCAGCAAAAGGCCACCGCTGCGCCTTGACCGGAGGCGCAAGATGTACCCTTTCATCCGCATGTTCTTTGAAATGTCCCGCGCGCGGCGGATGCCCAAGCTTGGCCTCTTTGACGCCCATGTCAGCCGGGTGACCTGCCTGCCCTGGGACCTCGACCCCTGGATGGAGCTGAACAACGGCCGCACGCTGACGCTATATGACCTTGGCCGTCTGCCTCTGGCCCGCCGCACCGGGTTCGAGCCTTTGCTGCGTGCAAAGGGCTGGGGGTTGACGGTGGCGGGATCAACCACGCGCTACCGCCGCCGGGTGACGGTCTTTGCGCGGATGACGATGCACACCCGTTGCATCGGCTGGGACAAGCGCTTTGTCTACATGGAGCAGTCGATGTGGCAGGGCGAGGAGTGCATGTCGCATGTGCTGATCCGCTCGGCCATCATCTCCAAGTCCGGGATGGTGCCGCCCCAGGAGATGGCGCTGGCGATGGGTGCCGCAGCAGAGAGCCCGGCGTTGCCGGACTGGGTGCAGGCCTGGATCGCCGCCGACGCAACCCGGCCTTGGCCGCCCGCCCGCTGAGCCTTCCCTTGCGCGCCGCGGCTTTTACGCCTTAACTCCGGGCAAATCGGGGAGCAGTGATGGCAAGCGCGCGCAAACGCATCTGGGGCTGGTACTTCTTCGACTGGGCCAGCCAACCCTACAACACGCTGCTTCTGACCTTCATCTTCGGCCCCTACTTCGCGGAAATTGCGCGGGGCTACTACATGGGCACCGGGCTGGACGAAGAAGCCGCCAAGGCCTCCGCCCAGGCGTTCTGGGGGTTCGGGCTGACCGCGTCCTCGCTGATCGTCGCGGTGCTGGCGCCGATCCTCGGGGCCATCGCGGATGGAACCGGGCGGCGCCTGGTCTGGATCTGGATCTTTTCGGCCTGCTACGTCATCGGCGCGACGGGCCTGTGGTGGGTGATGCCGGGCGCTGGCTATGACACGCTGCTTCTGGCGGTCGTGTTCTTCGGCATCGGCTTCATCGGCCTCGAGTTCGCGGCCATCTTCGCCAACGCGCTGATGCCCACGCTGAATGATGGTGATGATCTGGGTCGGATTTCCGGCAACGGCTTTGCGTTCGGCTACTTTGGTGGCCTTCTCGCGCTGGTCATCATCCTCGGGTTCTTCGTGCAGTCGCCCGGGTCTGCAACGACCTATCTGGGGCTCGATCCGGTCTTCGGGGCGGACAACGAGACGCAGGAGGGGACCCGCTTTGTCGGCCCGTTCACCGCGCTGTGGTACATCGTATTCATGCTGCCCTTCTTCATCTGGGTGCGCGAGCCGCGCGGCGGGGCGACCCGCATCGATCTTCGGTCAGCGCTGCGCAGCGTCTTGGGATTGCTGAAAGGTCTGCGGTTCCGCAAGAGCCTCGCCTTCTACCTCGCCTCCTCGCTGGCCTACCGGGATGCGCTGATCGGGATCTATGCCTTCGGGGGACTCTACGCCTCGAACGTCCTGGGCTGGGAAGTTGGGCAGATCGGCGTCTTCGGGATCATCGGTGCCGTGGCTGCCGTCGCGGGAAGCTGGCTTGGGGGGCAAGCAGACAAGCGGTTCGGTCCCAAACCGGTTATCGCGGTGACGATCACGATCCTGACCCTCGTTTGCCTGTGCATCATCGGACTGGAGCGCGACAGTTTCTGGGGGCTTGCGCTGGACCCGTCCTCCGGCAGTTCGGACCGGATATTCTACATCTGCGGCGCGGTGATCGGGGCGGCGGGCGGGCCGCTGCAGGCTGCAAGCCGCACCATGCTCTTGCGCCACACGACACCCGAACGCGCCACCGAGACCTTCGGGATCTTCGCGCTGTCGGGCAAGGTGGCCAGCATCTTCACGCCCCTCCTCGTCGCCATCGTCTCGCTGATAAGCCAAAATCCCCGCATGGGCATCGCACCCATAATTGTGTTGTTCCTGATTGGACTTATCCTGCTATCCTTTGTGAAACCCAAGGGAGAGATGGTGTCCTGATGCTGATCCGATCGGTCGTGCTGTCCCTCATTCTGGCGGTGCCGGTGCAGGCGGAGAGCCTTGCCAACAAGCTCTTTGGCGCCAAGAATGTGCCCTCGGCGCAAGAGGCGATGCCGATTGGCAGCTATGCCCGCGGCTGCGGTGCCGGGCTGGTGGAAATGCCCGAGACCGGACCGACCTGGCAGGCGATGCGGCTGTCGCGCAACCGCAACTTCGGCCAGCCCGAAATGGTGCAGTTCCTGATGGACCTGTCGCGCACGGCGGCCGAGATCGGCTATGGCCGTGGCCTTTACATCGGCGACATCAGCCAGCCGCGCGGCGGGCCGATGACCAGCGGCCACGCCAGCCACCAGATCGGCCTTGATGCCGACATCTGGATGCTGCCCCCACGCAGCCTGTCGCTATCCGAGGAAGAGCGCGAGAACATCTCGTCGATCCCGGTGCGGTCGGCGGATCAGCGGTCGGTCACGGAAAACTGGACGCGCACGCACCGAGAGCTTCTGAAGCAGGCGGCTTCGGACCCCCGGGTCGACCGGATCTTCGTGGCCGCCGCCGTGAAGATCGAGATCTGCAGGACCGCCAGAGCGCGCGACAAGAAGTGGCTCCAGAAGATCCGCCCGGTGGCAGGGCATGACACGCACTTCCACGTCCGCCTGAAATGCCCCAAGGGCGCGCGGCTCTGCGAGACGCAGACGCCCACGGTGGCCGAGCTGTCCAAGAATGGCGACGGCTGCGATGACACGCTGATGTGGTGGGTGACCGATTTCCTTGATCCGCCGAAACCCTCGGCCAAGAAACCGAAGGATGAGGATGGTCCGCGCAAGAAGGGCCCGCGCGAGTTCACGCTGGCCGACCTGCCGAAGCAGTGTCAGGGCGTGCTGGCTGCCGACTAGTTGACAGTTGGCGTGCCGAGGTCTAAGCGGCCTGCGCCCCAATGGTGGGGCCAAGTCTCCGCGACCTTGTAAAAACGGACAAGCAACATGCGCACCCTGATCCCGGGCATCCTTGCCATGGCGGCAATCGTCGTCGCCTCGAACGTCCTCGTCCAGTATCCGCTGGGCATGTACCTCACCTGGGGGGCGCTGACCTACCCCTTCGCCTTTCTGGTCACCGACCTGACCAACCGGCTGCAAGGGGCCGCTGCCGCACGCCGCGTCGCGCTGGTCGGTTTTGCGGTGGGGGTTGCCTGCTCCTTCATCGGCACGCAGATCCTGGGCGAATTTGGGCCGCTGGTGACCCTTCGGATCGCGATCGGATCCGGGCTTGCCTTCCTGTGCGCACAACTGGTCGACATCGCGGTCTTCAACCGCCTGCGGGCCGGCGTCTGGTGGCGCGCACCTCTGGCCTCGACGCTGGTCTCCTCGACACTGGACACCGCGATCTTCTTCAGCGTGGCATTTTCGGCGGCGCTGGTCGTGCTGGAGCCGGGCAATGACGTATCCTGGGCCACGGAGGCAACACCGCTCCTTGGCCTTGGGCCCGATGCGCCCTTCTGGGTCTCGCTTGCGATGGCAGACTGGCTGGTCAAGCTCATGCTTGCAGTTTTGGCACTTGTGCCTTTCCGCATCGTAATTGCCCGCGCTGTCGCAAAGGTAGCGTGAATTGACTTGACGAACACAAAATCTGTGTCACCTTTCCCGTATCGGCAACCATTTGAAAGGAGGTGATCCAGTGTCCAGAGTGATAGTGGAGAGACGTGTCGGGACAGTCGGAGGGTACGTTTTCTGAAGGCAGCCCTTCAGCTAAACTGACCACCGATTGGAATTGATGCCCTAACTGGCTCATCTCCTTAGATCTCGGAAAGGGTTGCCGCACTCCGGCAACCCTTTCTCGTTTCCGCCGCCCGCAGCATGGTTTTTCTGCGAAAACATGACGGCCCACCCTGTTGCCGTGCTGCGCGATGCCGTAGATTTTGCCGATGCTGCATGTGACCGACACCCTTTCCCTTGCCGACTGGGAGCTTTCCGAAAGCTTCATGCGCGCCTCCGGCCCCGGTGGGCAGAACGTCAACAAGGTCTCGACCGCCGTCGAACTGCGGTTCGAGGCGGAGCGGTCGCCGCATCTGTCCCCGTCGGTCAAGGCCCGGCTGAAAAAGCTGGCCGGGCGGCGCTGGACCACGGAAGGCGCCATCGTGCTGCAAGTCGAGGACACCCGAAGCCAGGCGCAGAACCGTGAGATTGCGCGTGAGCGTCTGGTCGAGATGATCCGGGCGGCCCTTGTCACCCCCAAACGCCGGATAGCCACCAAGCCAACCCTTGGCAGCCAGCGCCGCCGCATCGCCGCCAAGACCCAGCGCGGTGAGGTGAAGTCCTTGCGCGGCAAGGTCGGGGACGAGGAATGAGTGCCGCCGAAGAGGCCGCTCGCCACTGGGACGGTCGCATCCTTCGCCTGATCCGCGACCGCGAGAACCACGTCTTCGAGATGCAGACCCCCCACGGCCGCGCCGCCTTGCGCCTGCACCGCCAGGGCTACCAGTCGTCCGAAGCGATCCGGTCGGAACTTTGGTGGTGCGCAGAACTGGCGCAGGTGGGTCTGCCGGTTCCCGCCGCCCTGCCCACCCGCGAAGGGGCCATGCTGGTGCCGGTCGCGGATGGGCGCCACGCCTCGGCCATCGCCTGGATGGAAGGAGAGGCGCTGGGAGAAGCGGCAAAACCCTTCGACCGGCCCCTGGTGCAGGTGCTGGACCTTTACCATGCGCTGGGCGCGGTGCTGGCGCGGGTGCACCTGGTGACGGACGGGTTGACCCTGCCTGCAGACTTCACCCGCCCGCGCTGGGACTGGGAGGGCCTGGTGGGGGACAACCCGCTTTGGGGCCGGTTCTGGGACCATCCCGTCGCCACCCCCGACCAGCGCGCCACCCTGATCCGCGCCCGTGACGCCTTGCGTGAGCGGCTGACGGGCGAGATTGGTCTGATCCACGCCGACGTCCTGCGCGAGAACGTGCTAGTGAACGGCCGTTCGGTATCGCTGATCGACTTTGACGACAGCGGCTTCGGCTTTCGCCTGCATGACCTGGGGACCGCGCTGGTGCAGACTGTCCAGCATCCCGAACACCCCCAGCTGCGCGATGCGCTGATGGCGGGCTACGGGACGACGGATGTCCAGATGGTCGAGGCGTTCATCCTGGCCCGCACTCTGGCCTCGGTCGGCTGGACCATGCCGCGACTTGCCGCCGAAGATCCGATCCACCGCAGCCACCTAGCGCGTGCCGTCTTCTGCGCCTCACGGCTGCTTAAATCGTTGTGACGGGGTAGCACCCTTTGCGACCTATCTTGCGCTGAAGGGTCTCAAGAAGCTTTTTGACACCTCACTTGGAAACGCCGCGCTGATCGGTCTTCTGACCGGCGCCGTCGTCACGCTGGTGATGCGCCCGATCATCATCCGCCAGTCCGAGGGGCTGGAGAACCGCAAGAAATCCCTGAAGAAGCTGTTCGCCGTCCCGCTGATCATGTCGGCCGCACTTTTGTCCTTTGCGCATGGGGCCAACGACGTGGCGAATGCCGTCGGTCCGCTGGCAGCCATCGTCCACGCCGTCCAGGACCACGGCACTGCCGCCAAGGTCGAGATTCCGTTGTGGGTCATGATGATCGGCGCGTTCGGCATCTCGTTCGGTCTGCTGCTGTTCGGCCCGAAGCTGATCCGCATGGTCGGGCAAGAGATCACCAAGCTGAACCCCATGCGCGCCTATTGCGTCGCGCTGTCAGCCGCGATCACCGTGATCATCGCCTCGTGGCTGGGGCTGCCGGTGTCGTCGACCCATATCGCCGTGGGCGGGGTGTTCGGGGTCGGCTTCTACCGCGAATGTCATGCCGAGCGGCGGGCGCGGGCGCTGAACCTGCAAAAGGGCACGCCCGTTCTGGCCGACGAGCGTCGGCGTCGCAAGCTTGTCCGCCGCGCCCATGTGCTGTCGATCGGGGTCGCCTGGGTGATCAACTTGCCGCTGACCGCTGCGCTGTCGGCGGTGCTGTTCCTGGTCATGAACACCGTCTTCTGACGGGTCAGACCACGACCTCTTGCGCCTGCTGCTTGCCGACCCCGAAGACCCGCTTGTAGCGTTCGATTTCGTCCGCCGGGCCCATCGCCTTGGCCGGGTTGTCCGACAGCTTGACCGTGGGCCGCCCGTTCGCGGACAGCGCCTTGCAGACCAGGCTGAACGGCGCCAGCGCGTCGCCCGCAACCAGGCCGCGGAAATCGTTGGTCAGCATCGTGCCCCAGCCGAAGGACACCTTCACACGGCCTGCGAAGCGCCGGTGCAGTGCCTCGATCCTGTCGACATCGAGGCCGTCGGAAAAGATCACCAGCTTCTCGCGCGGATCCTCGCCACGGCTTTCCCACCAGCGGATCGCGGTCTCGGCCCCCGTCGCGGGGTCGCCGCTGTCGATCCGGATGCCGGTCCAGCCGGAC